>CANJZW010000214.1 GCA_947479475.1 Chthoniobacteraceae bacterium | reverse complement strand
GTCTCCACGCAGCTCTCAAGCTCGACACTAAATCTTTCCGAGGTGAAGCCAGGCAGTGGCGTCCTGCTCACGGTGGTGGCGACTGGTTCTCCCAAGGTGGCCGAAGGCAAGTTGCTCTACCAGTGGCGCAAGAACGGCATTAACCTGGTCGACAATCCCGGGGTGCTCTCCGGCACACAGTCGGATGCGCTTTGGATCGCTTCTGCGGATTCAGGATCCGCCGTGAGCGATGGCTCCAGCGGCAAGTACGACGTGGTGGTCACGAACGACGTAAACTCCGCGACAAGTCTTGCCACGGCGCTCACGGTGCTTTCGCCGCCCTTCATTCTCAAGCAGCCTGTGACCCAAAGTGTCAACGCGGGGGATTCAGTGCTCTTGAGCGTGGTTGCAAAAGGCACCGCACCGTTTACTTACGAATGGACGGAGCGGCTCATTTTAAACGGCACAGCGGCTGCGGTTGGCACTTCAGTGAGCGGTGGGAGTTTGGCCGTGTTGAGCCTGGCCGGAGTGAAGGTTCCTGCGGTCTACAACGTTAAGGTGAGCAACGCCTACGGCTACGAAGACAGCCTCGGGGCCACGGTGGACATCATCGCTCCGCTGAGCATTGACGAGGACTCCGCCACCCCTAACAGCGCTCCTTCAGGCTCCGCGGTCGCGCCGAACCCCCTGTCCAGAAAACTGGGTGAAACAGCCGACATCGTTTTCGGGACGGTGATCCCCAGCCAACAGGGGATTGAAATCAAGTTCCAGTGGCGCAAAAACGGCGTTGCACTCGAGGCCTCAAACACCCGGATCTCGGGCGGCACGTCCAACGCACTGCATATCACTGCCCTCACCGAAGCGGACGCAGCAACCTACGACCTGGTGATCAGCAAGCTCTCGGGCGGTGCGGAAAAGAGCCGCTATGTGAGCCGGCCGACGTTGCTAAGCATTCTCGCGCCTCCCACAATTTCCGGCTTCGCCGACACCCTGGCTCGCCCCAGTGAACGTGTGCTGTTTGCGCCGACGGTGACTTCCGTGGCGACTCCGAGCGGGGTGTCCTACCAATGGTATAAAGATCCAAGTGCGATTGCGCTAGAAAGCGGCAGTTTGTACACGCTGGGCAGTGGGGGTTCATCGCTGACGGTAGGAAGCGCGAGCGCGATCACCGCTGGCACCTATAGGCTGGTTGTCACCGATGCCAACGGTTCCCGCACGGCCCAGGCAAGGCTGAACGTGTCTTCGCCGCTCACGGTGATTGAAAGTTTCAAGCCGGCGATTCACGAAATGCTGCGCAAACACGTGAGCTTGGAAGTCAAGGTCGTCAGCAGCGCGGCGGCCGGAGTGGTGCGTTATCAGTGGCGTTTCAACGGAGTGCCCATCCGCGGGGCGATCGCGTCCAAATTGGATTTGAATGCGTTGACGCTCGCCCAAGCCGGCGCTTACGACGTTGCGGTTTCAAACGACTATGAGCGTGTGGTGAGTCAAAAGTGTCAGATCACGGTTCAGGATGTGTGGAAGATCACCACTCAGCCGGTGGCCTCGGTCACCGTGAACCCGGGAGAAAGCTTAAGTCTCGGAGTGGGGCTCAATAGCGAAAACGTGCCTGCGGGTTACGCGCCGTTAAGTTATCAGTGGATCAAGGGAACGGGTCGCTCGGCGCAGCTTGTGACTGGCACCGCAAGTACGAAGATGAAAACCCTCACGCTTGATTCTGTGAGTCCCAGTGATGCGGGAGTTTATTTGGTGATTGTGACAACGCCCTTCGGGAGGATTACGAGCGCTTTTGCGAAGGTGCAGGTAAACTTGCCTGTGAAGATCACCGCACAGCCCGCAACCGGCCCGGTGGTGCGGCCCGGTGGTGCGGCGCGCTTTAGCGTGAAGGTGACAGGAACGGGTCCATTTACCTATCAGTGGCGGCACAATGGGACAGATATCCCGGGCGCCAACAGCGGGGAACTTAAGTTGGGGTCGGTGTCTATGTTGGACGCGGGAACATACAATGTACTCGTGGGTAATGTTGTTAGTGGAGTGCTCTCTGAACCGGCTACGCTGTCGGTGGTAATCCCCGTGTCGATTGTGGAGGAACCCAAGGACGTGCGTGTGGTGGCTGGTGGAAGTGCGAGCTTTAGTGTGAAGGCCTCCGGAGATGGGGCCTATCGATACGAATGGCATCGCAACGGCGTACCGATCGCGGGCGGCACGTCCGCAGTCCTGAGCCTGTCTGGTCTCAGAACCCAAGATGGCGGAGTGTACGACGTGGATGTTTCCAATGTGGATGAAAGTGGAGCAGTCATCGCGCATGCCTACAGTCGGAAAGCCCAGCTTCAGGTCTTTGAAACGCCATCCATTGTTTTGGCGCCTGTGGATCAGGTTTTGCAAGCTGGCGGCACCAGCAGCAGCGTTGGCTTCCATGTTGTGGCGACAGGAACGCCACCCTTGCAATATCGCTGGACGTGGGTCTCGGCTGGCACGCTAAGCAGTGGCACGCTAAGCGGTGGCACGATTACATTGAGCAGCAAGACGGATTCGTTGGTGATTTTGAATGCCGGAACCGCTAATCTTGGCAAGTACACTGTGAGTGTGAGCGGACCCATGGGTGAGACCTCAGCCAGCGCCCAACTGCTGGCTTCGGATGGAACCCCGACCGGTGTTTTTGCAAGCCAGCCCAGTTCGCTGATTGGAGTGGAAACGCGTCCCATTCAGCTCAACGCGGTTGCCAACGAAGGCTACAGCATCATTGGGTGGCGGCGCACGGTGGGGGCGACTGTGACGGATTTGGTGACCGAGGAACTCCTCAACGGTGGGTCGTTGAACTTGGGCGATGGGATGCCGACGGTCTCAGACACAGGTTTCTACCAGGCTATCGCCACCACTGGAAGCTGGACGATTGTCGGTGGAAGCTTGACGGCGCTAAGCAGCGGGAGCGGGACGCTAAGCAGCGGAAGCGGGACGCTAAGCAGTGGAAGCGGGGCGCTAAGCAGTGGAAGCGGGACGCTAAGCAGTGGAAGCGGGACGCTAAGCAGTGGGAGCGGGACTGCCGAAGTCGCGACATGGGGGACGACGGCATTGAGTGGGGTTTCGCCCCTGTATCTTGGGACTCCGTTTTCTGTGTACGTAAAT
>CANJZW010000213.1 GCA_947479475.1 Chthoniobacteraceae bacterium | reverse complement strand
GAGTTATCGCGGCCCCAGGCCGAAGTAGAGACGCCAGGCGGGCATCCATCGGAGTGCGGCGGCGGGAGAAAACGCCCGCCCCGTACTCCGGCGGCCCTCCACTTTCACACCGGCAGGACCCATCCGCTTTCACACCGGCCCTCGCACCTTTTTGAAGGCATTCCTCTCCTCCACCATACCCTTGAGCGTATTGAGCCACCCGCTCATGCGCCCGTCAGTTCTGGCGAAGATGAAATCCTCCACACCCGTCTGGTCGCTTACCCGTTTCAGGTCGAGGCCAAGCTGGAACTTCAGGGTTTCCGTTGAAACGCTCTTCCACAGCCCATTGGTGGCCTCGTACTCGTAAAACTCTCGCTCCAATGGTTCCCAAAGAAGCTCCCGCTCAGTCTTGAACTTGGCAGCAAAGTGGAACTCGTTGATCTTTAAACAACCCTCGACCTTGTAGGCAGGGCCGTACTGTTCCGTTAAGAGGTCTGCCGCATCTTTGACCCATGGGAGTTTGACATGGTCAGGCCAAACGATTTGTTCAAAGGTGATGGAAATTGGAGGGGAGTCGTGGAGGCGCTGATAGTGGACACCTGAAGGATGAATTCCGTGGATGATGGACTGGCCGCCTCCCGCTCTCCACTCGCCATAGTCCTCCCCAGCATCGGTTTTGAGTTTGGTGAGGGGAGGATACTGGCCTTCAACCTTGACCCAGAGTTGCGCCCCTCGAGCGCCCTTGGTCATAAGGGTTCCTGGGAGTATTGGGTTGAGGGTCAGGAACACTTCCAACTCCTCGTCGGAATCAATATCAATCGCGCATAGTCCATCGGAGGCGGTTCCAAGCAAGACACCAATATTTCCGTTGGCCAGTTGGGCCTGATAGCAGGGATCCTGCATCTGGGCCTGCGAGATTTTTTGCCATCCCTTTGTCACTGGACCCTTCTGGCCGCGTGGTATCGGGATCAGGACAACCTTGTTGCCGAGCAGCTCCTGCAGCTCTTCCAGGATGTGGTAAGAGCCGATCGGCTGGATTGCGAGAAGAGGATCAGACAGAGAGTCTGCCTCCTCCAGCTCCGAAACCTTCAAGCACTCTGCTTGAACAGGAATTTCGTGAGCAACTCTGGCATCACTGAAACTCGCGGTATCCTCTAAGAAGTTGCCATCGTCCGTCATTGCTTGTACCACGTTCGCAGCACCTACGGTCTGAACCACTGAATCTGCTAACGAGAGCGAGACCACTGCAATGGTTTCGCTTTCTTCTTTTGGGGAGAACGCCGGTTGGCTGCTGGTCTTGGCTTGCGGTGGATGGTTCTCACCATCAGCTGGTTCTGGGGATTGTGCGGGGATATTAAGGTCTTGTGTTGTCATAATAGCGGGATTGTTGATTGCTCCAGATTTGGGACCTGCCTGGAGCGCGCAGCGTGTTTGTTGGTATTGAGGGATGCACTGTCTTTGAGTTTGTCCCTCGGGTGGGTGCCCGCTGGTCGAGCAAGGTTCTGCGGAAGGCACTGCAGTGGTGGAGGCTGAGGTTGGTCTAGTCATTGGCCACCGCCACTTCCATGTTGGCGGTGAGGTAGTCTCTTACGGACTGAACGTCGTAGAGCCTTCTTCCCCTCAGTTTACCCCGTTCACGGAGGTACACGGAACGGATCCTACCGGCGGTAGACAACCGGTGAAGATGAGTGCGTGACAGGTCAAAGAGTTCGCGGATTTTGGCGTGGCCTGCGAACTCGGGATTTAGATTGCCGTCCGCGATCACGGGTGGCGTCGTTGTGGTTCCAACCTTTGCCGGGCTGGAGCGGTTTATTTTGGGTCTATGCATTGGTTTCTACTACGGCGCCGGTTTCTCATGGCTCGCCGTTGTAAGTAGAAACCTCTCGGGACCCTGTTTGTTACGGGGTGCAAACCGTACCCCTGTTTGAGCCCAACTATGAAATCACACAAAAATCACCTAATATACTCAAAGCATGCGCTTTACTTTTAGACCAATCGGCTTTATGAGCATATAGCGAAAATCCCTCCGCTTGTTTTACGGCTTCGGATGCAGCCTCGTGGGATCCGTAGTGTTCAAGCAGTCGCAACGCAGAAAGCGCCTTGAGATCCCTTCTCAGCTTTTTGTGCGGGCTCTTACCACGCCCAAGGCCTCGAAATACTGAGGCCGATCTGTCCCCGCGATTCTGTACGAGCCAATTCCGGAACGCTTCTTCGATAAAGTGATTTGCGTAGTCCCAGTCGATTGCAAAAGAGGCAACCGAGATGCCTTCGGGCGACGGCTGAACCGCTCCGTGCTCAGGTCGGGTTCCCTCTGAAATCCTAGTGGATGGTGAAATTTCCTGAAGAGGCGTTTTCCCGCTCAGTGCGTTCTTCGAAGTTACGCCAGCGCCACAAATTTTCCTGAGGGCGGGATCCAGTAACAAAAAGGAACGCTTTGGGAAGTAGTCCGGGCTAATGTTCGCAAGGCCGTCCATTTCAGATGCGAGTGGGTTCATCGTGGACCACAGATAAAGGTAAAACTTCCCGTAAACCGCCAGCATGCGTGAATATTCCCCAGCCTCTGCAGTGGGCGTATATGCGCCCGGTAACTCGTTAATTCTCTGCGCGATTACCCTGTAAAGGAGCAGCTCCTGCTGGTCGTAGCGTTGAATCTCGGTGTCGTTGGCCTGAACTTCTTGCTGGGCATTCGCCAACGCGGCACGCACTTCAGGATCTCGCCCACACGCCTCACGCCAGTACTCCCAGAGCCAACAAGTCGGAACATCATCATCTCCGAGAGATTCAAAGTGCCACTCCTCCGAAGGCAGCAATTTGGGTTCTTTGCGCTTGCTTTGAGGCAGCGAGGAAGATCTTGCGGCTTTCGCTTTGGATCCGAGTTTTCGCATGGGAACAGTGAAACTAGCCCTTAGATTTGGCGGTTCCGACGCCACGGTCAAGACAACGGTTTGAAGCGTCGAGGGCATCCTGAAACACGCTACACCTCGGGGGATGTGTTAGATGACATGAGGTTGTCGAGCGGCGCGAGATCCCGCGATCTTAAAGGCCATGACAACCATCAAACCATCCCAATCAACCGCCTCCTACGACTCCATCAAACTCGGGATTGACGCCCACGCCCAGTATTACTGGGTAAGCCGTCAGG
>CANJZW010000212.1 GCA_947479475.1 Chthoniobacteraceae bacterium | reverse complement strand
CGGCTTCCGCTTGGCCCGAGGGCGTCTCTAGACCGGCAAGGAGAGGAACCATGAGCGAGCGGAGCGAGAGCATTGCAGAGGAGGTAGCAGCCGCTGACGGCGGAGCCGGCACCGCCCGGAGGGCGGAGGCTGGGTGGGTTGAGTTTTTTTTCTTCGTAAAAGATGCAACTTAAAATGTTTTCAGTTTCTGCGTTAGCGCCGGGAGAGGGAGCGGAGGAAATGAACCGGTTTTTGCGCGCGCACCGAGTTTTATCTTTGGAGAAGCGCTTGGTGGGGCTGGATGCGGCTGCTTACTGGGCCGTCTGTATTCAGTATCTCGAGCGAAGTGTGGTCGGTTCGCGGGCTGGAGGGCTGGAGAACCCCCGCTCCAAAGTGGATTACAAAGAGGTTTTGAACGAGGAGGACTTTGCCGTATTTGCCCGGTTACGCGAATTGCGTAAAACGCTTGCAGAAAAAGAGGCGGTGCCGCCCTACGCCGTTTTCACAAATGAACAGCTCGCGGCCATGGTGACCCAAAAAAGCGACAGTCTCACTGCCTTGGGTCAAGTTGAGGGCGTGGGAGCGTCCCGGTTGGAGAAGTATGGCCCTGCGTTTTTGGAGTTTCTCAAAAAGGAACCGGAGGCGGTCGTCACCCTATGAAAAGGGCTGCTAAGCTCCTTGAGCAGATCGTGGCGCCTGAAAATCTTCGGGTGGCCTTCTGGAAGGCGTCCAAGGGGAAGTGGGCGAGGCCTACGACATTTGATTTTGCGACTCATTTTGAAGGCCGTATTTCCCAGATGTCGGAGGAACTAGTGGCTGGAACTTTTACATTTGGAAACTACCGGCGGTTCCGCATTTTCGATCCCAAGGAGAGGGTCATTCATGCGGCGGCGTTTTCGGAAAGGGTGGCGCATCACGGGATTTTAAACATCTGTGAGCCTGTGTTGGAAAAGGCGGCAGTTTTTGACAGTTATGCTTGCCGGAAGGGAAAAGGGAAGTTGGCGGCTCTGGAGCGAGCGCAGCTTTTTACCCGTCGTTACCCGTGGTTTTTGAAGATGGATATACGGCGTTATTTCGACAGCATATCCCATGACCGTTTACTTGAATTGTTGGCCCGGAGATTTAAAGACAGCCGTCTGCTGGCGCTTTTTGAGCAAATCGTGCGCGGCTATTGTGTGTCGCCGGGAAGAGGGTTGCCCATCGGGAGCCTGACGAGCCAACACTTTGCAAATTTCTACCTCAGTGGGTTGGATCGCCACGCGCTGGAGCAGGTACGCAGCCCAGGCTATGTGCGTTACATGGATGATTTTGTGCTTTGGAGTGACGATCGCCAATGGCTCAAAAGGGCTCGAAGTAGCATTGAAAACTACCTTGCCGAGAATCTTGAACTGACGCTTAAAGACTTTCCGGTATTGAACCAGTCCCAGCGTGGGCTTGGGTTTCTTGGGGCCCGAGTATTTCCGCGTGTTTTGCGTTTAAACCAGCGCAGTAAAACGAGGTTTCTCAGAAAATTACGGCTGCTGGAGAGGGCCCACACTCTGGGCGCAATAGGGTCATTGGAGTTGCAGTCGCGTGCGACGTGTCTCCTCGCGGGGCTTGCGCATATGGATAGTTTCGGTTTTCGGCGAGGGGCCGGGATTTTGCAAGATGTGGACGGGAACCAACCGGCTCGAACCGAGTCCTGCGGGGGGGCAACTGGAACAACAACGCGAACAACGCGCGGAGCGCGAACCGCAACAACAACAACCCCACGACAGCGAACAACAACAACGGCTTCCGCTTGGCCCGAGCGCGACCCGTCACGGGGAAACCCGCGGCCCGAGGACGCCCCGGTTTCCGTCCCGACCAACGCTACAGAGGTGTTGGCAAAGAGAACAGGCCCAACCGGTGCTAGTAGGAGAAATGGATTTTCTTCCGAACGCTCCGGTTGGAGCCGCACTGAATTTTCCTCCAGCAGCACTTCCCAACCCTCCATTCTGTGAATTTCATTCGTTCCATTATTTTGGTGCTGGCCTTATTTCTGTGCGGGCAGGGTGTGGTGTGGGCTGAGAGTTCCTCGGCAGAATCCGCCGCCGGCACGCTGGATACCCGCGGCGAGTCCTCCGTCACCTTCGCACAACGCGCCGACGGTTCAAAACTGGTGGACATCTACTACACGCTACAGGGCGGCACCACGAGTGTTGCGCTGGGTGTCTCCCTGGACGGGGGGACGACGTTCAGCTCGATGGCGACTGTGAGCGGAGACGTGGGCGCGGCTATTAGTGCGGGGACGTCCAAGCACATCGTGTGGAACGCGGGGACAGACTATCCCAGTTCGGGTACATCACGGGCAAAGATGCGAGTGACGGCGCTTTTGGAAGGAGCTGGCGGAACCTTCGCGCCCATCCCCGGCGGGACGTATTCGATGGGGAATGTCATTCGCGACAGCGATATTGATCATGCTGAGCCGGTCGCTGTGACCTTGAGTCCGTATTACATGGCGGTGAACGATACGACACTAGCGCAGTGGGACTTGGTACGGACGTGGGGTTTAAGCAACGGGTATACGGATTTGTCTGAGGGTTTAGGGAATCCAGGCCCAGTGCAGTTGGTGACCTGGTACGACGTTGTAAAATGGGCGAATGCGGCTAGCGAAAGGGAGGGATTGACGCCGTGTTACACGGTGAACGGGTTTGTGTACCGGACAGATCAGAGTGACGACGTAACCTGTGACTGGAACGCTAATGGGTATCGCTTGCCCACGGAATCGGAGTGGGAAGTTGCGGCGACTGAGAACCGGTTTGAGGAGAGTGAGTCGGTCGCGTATGCGATGGCGCTTGGGGAGGAGAATGACTTCAATCCGACATACGCGACGGGAGATTATCCCTACACGAGTCCAGTGGGTATGTTTGCCTCGAACGGGTACGGGTTGTACGATATGGCTGGCAACGTGTTTCAGTGGTGTTGGGATTGGTATGGAACGCCATATTCTGGAGGCAGCGATCCCCGGGGCCCCTTAACCGGCTCGTACCGTGTCCTGCGGGGGTGCAACTGGTACTACTACGCGAACTTCGCGCGGAGCGCGTACCGCAATAACCTCACCCCCACGGCAGCGTACCTCAGCTACGGCTTCCGCTTGGCCCGAGGGCGTCCGGTTGGGGCGAGCAGCGGGACGCTGTCTGGAGGCGGAGTGGTGGATACCACTGCGCCGGTGCTGAGTGTTGGGGGAAGCGTGAGCGTGAGCGCAACGTCTGGGAGCGGAGCGAGCGTGACGTTAAGCGG
>CANJZW010000211.1 GCA_947479475.1 Chthoniobacteraceae bacterium | reverse complement strand
TCCAGGCTTCGTTTTCGACCGTTTACCGGGTTCTCTCTGCTCACGATCTCATGCATGCTCGTTGCTCGGGAGGCACCCACAACGGCAATTCCAAGGCTCCGATTCGCAAAGCCCTCACTGGTCCAAATCAGCGGTGGTGTTGGGATATTAACGCTCCCGCGTCCAGGCTGAAGAAATCGTGCCGGGGGGCAAAAAGCAAATGCCTATCCTTTTAACGCTCCCGCGTCCAGGCTGAAGAAATCGTGCCGGGGGGCAAAAAGCAAATGCCTATCCTTTGGACGGGGAGATCGAAGCCTTTGAGCATCTCGTTCTTCATTACCAGGATCGCCTGCTCCGTATGATTGCCACTCTTTTGAATGATGAACGACGCCACGCCGAAGACCTCGCGCAGATCGTCTTCGTGGAAGCCTTTCGCCGTCTCAAGGATTTCGATCCCGCGCGAAGCCGATTCTCCACCTGGCTTTTCATGATCGCCCGCAGCCGCTCGCTCAATGCCCTTCGGAAGAAGAGCCCGACTCTCTTGGCTGAACTTCCCGAACAATACGCCGACGCCCCGGAACCCGAAAACAGGGACCGCCTGAGATTGCTCGACGAAGCCCTTCATCAACTCCCCGAAAATCAAAAGCGCGCCTTCACACTCGTCGCCCTCGAAGACCTCTCCTACGCCGAAGCCGCCCAGATCGAATTCACCACCGTCGGCACCATTAAGTCCCGCGTCAGCCGCGCCCGTGAGTTCCTCAAAGTCAGCCTCAACCACCGCTGAACCATGACAACGTCATCTGATCACGAACTCGACCTCTGGATTGCAGCGCGAAAGACCGGCCCGTCCGCGCACCTCGCTCCGTCTGTCATGAAGGAAATCCAGAATGCGTCCCAACCCATTCCTAATCCCAAACCTGAGCAGCCATCCTGGCTCCTTGCTTCCGCCTGCCTCTTCGCAGGCATCGGAAAAATCAGCCTCGTCTTCTATTTCGCATTCTAGAAAAACAATGAACACGATTCTCTCAAACGACCTCGCCCTTGGTTCCGTCAGCAAACGGAAGCCATCCACTGCCTTCAATCTGTCACTCTTCCTGCCCGGTCTCGGACAGGTTTACTGCGGTGCCCTTGGTCGCGGCCTTCTTCACCTCTGCGCAATCACAGCTCTCATCGCAGTAGTCGTATTCCTCCTCGCGACCCAGTCCGCCCCACCGAAGACGATCTTCATCACTTTCGCCATTCTCACAATCATCCCCACTGCATACTCTGCATTGGACGCTCGTCGAATGGCGCTGGCCAGCAGAGAAGACTACCGTCTCAAAGACTACAACCGTCTTTCCGTCTATGTCGCCCTCATTTTCCTCACGCTGCCTCTCCTCACCGGCCTCGTCTTATCCGTTCGCGAAAACTTTCTCCACGTGTTCGCCATGACCGGCAGCTCAATGAGCCCAACCCTCGATGAAGGTGACAAGATCCTCGTCCGCAAAGACAGCTACCGTGACCGCCAACCCGAGCACAACGACCTCGTCGCCTTCCTCAACCCTGCGAATCGCCGGCAAACCTGGGTTAAGCGAGTCATCGCCCTGCCAGGGGATACGTTGGAAATCAAAGAAGGCACCGTCCTTATCAACGGAGCCGCCATCAAGGAAGTCAGCGGCGTCCACCTCGACAAAGCCAACCTTCCCGCGATCACCATCCCCGACCACCACTGCTATGTGCTCGGCGACAACCGCGCCAACTCAAGTGACAGCCGCCAAATCGGACCCGTCCCCATGATCGCCCTCGTTGGGAAAGTCATATCCAGGTAGTAAAACCAAGCCCATCGTGATTCGCATCGTGAACGAAGATGGACTCCTCGCCTTGCTGCGCTCCACGCCAACCGAATTTATGAGTATGCCAAACGGCAGCAGCGCTCTTTTCATCATCGAACCATGACCAAAGTCGGCGAGAGCTGTCACAAATCCACCACACAGCATGAAGATCACTCTCTCAAAGCCTCCTCTCACCGTGCTTGCTTGCACGATCCTGGGCCAATTTATTTTTGCCCACACTCTCCGCGCGGATGACCTTGCGCCGATGCTCAAGCCGATTCTGGCTGAATCCAAATTGCCCTCCATCGCGGCAGCGGTGGTGATTGGCGACAAGATCGAGGACTCCGGGGCGGTCGGCGTCCGCAAGTCCGGCGAGCCGACGCCGGTGACCGTGGACGACAAATACCACCTTGGTTCCTGCACGAAAACGATGACGGCTGCCTTGACGGCCATGCTGGTGAAAGAGGGCTTGCTCACCTGGCAAACGACCATCGGCGAGGTGCTGAAAAGCGGCGTTCACAAGGAATTCAAGGATGTCACCATCGAACAATTGCTCGCCCATATCGGCGGATTTGCCGGGGAGTGTCCGCCGGAAATCTGGGCGCAAGCTTATGCCGACCAAGGAAAACTTTCACCCACCAAACAACGGCAGAAATTTGTCAAAGCCCTGCTGGATCAAAAGCCGGACTATGTGCCCGGAACCAGGTCCGTTTATTCTAACCAAGGCTATGCCGTAGCGGGCTTCATGTTGGAGACGTTGGCCAAGAAGCCATGGGAAGATCTGATGCGTGAGAAGATCTTCAAACCACTGGGCATGACGAGCGCCGGATTTCGCGCTCCAAAGCCGGACCAACCGTGGGGGCACAAGGACGGCAAACCAGTCGCCCCGGAGCCCCATGGCGACAATCCGGACGCCATCGGCCCGGCAGCTACGGTCCACGCATCCATCGGGGATTGGGCGAAATTCGCGCGGTATTGCCTGCAGAACAAGGATGAGAAGCTGCACTCCACCTTGAAGAACAGCGAGAACCACGGTGTCGGTGGCTGGCTGGTGCAGGACATCCCCGCATTGGGAGGTCACTGCGTTCAAATGATAGGATCTAACACCATGTGGATGGCCGTGATGTGGGTCCTGCCAGGGAAGAACATGGCCATCGTGGTGACGACCAATTCCGAAGCCGGCAACGTCTTCGAGACATGCGATCAAGTCGTCGCGAAGCTCTTGCAGGAACACGTGAAGTAGCGCGGAGGTTTTTTGCAACGTCCTCCGAGATGGTCGGCCTCGAGCAAGCATTCAACCTCGCCTCCGCCGCCTCCGAAGACTGGAGCCCGGGTCAGGAAGACTAATCAAAACAGCGGTGGTCGCAAGGCGGCGCGTTTTTGAATCAATGACCTCACGAGCGGTTTAATTACGCTACAAGAGAGGCGGTCATTGTGGGGTTGTTTGTTTTGTTTGAGGTGCCGGTTTTCTGTCTTCTGTTTTCCTCCAAGCGCCGGCGGCGTTGGGAAAGCTTTTGGA
>CANJZW010000210.1 GCA_947479475.1 Chthoniobacteraceae bacterium | reverse complement strand
GGGCATCCATCGGAGTGCGGCGGCGGGAGAAAACGCCCGCCCCGTACTCCGGCGGCCCTCCACTTTCACACCGGCAGGACCCATCCGCTTTCACACCGGCCCTCGCACACGGATCCACAGTTCACGCAAAAGTCGGCGAACATTGTGGGGCTTTATCTCGCGCCACCGGAGAACGCGGTGGTGCTGAGTTTTGATGAGAAGCCGTGTATTCAAGCGCTGGAGCGGGAGCAGGGGTGGCTTAAAATGCCTGATGGACGTGCCCTCACCGTGTTTGCCCATGAGTATAAGCGGCACGGAACAAGCAACCTCTTTGCAGCCCTCAATGTGGCAACCGGGCAGGTCACAGGAGGACATTTTAAACGTAAAAGGCGTGTGGATTTCCTGAAGTTCATGGATCAGTTGGTGGCACAGTACCCAGGCAAGGAACTCCATGTCATTTTGGACAACCTGAGTACGCACAAGGTAGAAAAGGAGGCGTGGGCAAAAGCCCATCCGGAAGTCCACTTTCACTTCACGCCGACGCATGCCTCATGGCTGAATCAGGTGGAGGTCTGGTTTAGTATACTCACAGCTAAAGCATTGAGAGGAATGAGCTTTCGATCTGTGAAGGAGCTCATTTCCCAGATTGATGCCTTCATTGCTGCTTACAATCAAGAGGCTGCGCCATTTGAATGGACGCGGATTAAAGTAACAGCAAAGACCTTCACTGGTAAATACGCGAATTTATTCAAGTAAATACTACTTGGAATTGTGCGGCGACAGCATCGCCTTGTTTCTGAAGTGCCTTGGCTTGTATCGGGAAGATAAGACGGTACGCTTGGACGTGAGCCCGCCCTCTTCCAAAAATCAGTCGCATTGCGCGGATACGCGTGACCTGGAAGGCTTATCGTTGAACGTCTCGGCAGCGGGCTGTATTAGATTATCGTCAAAGGGCTTGAACCAGTGATTCAGAATGTGCTTGATGGTCCGCATTCTCCTCCGCTCAGATGAAAACTGTTTCACCCACCCAATCCGAGTGGATCCATCAAACCAAGCTGAAGCATAAGCAAATCGCTCTAGCCGTCCACCAAAGGGCGACCTGGCAAACGCGCCATAAAATAGCGTGGTCCATTTTAAATCACACCGAGGAAACCCTCGCTTACGCGCGGGAAACGCTTGCGCTCCAGGTCCAGCGCCGAGGGAACATCCCCCGTTACCGGGCGTGGGCCAATATTCTAAACGCGTCCCCCGAAACCATCGTAAAGCAGCTCCTCCGAAAGGATGCCCGCGTGCAACAGCGTAACTCCTGCCACCCTTTTGGAAACGCTCTCACGATCTATGAAGCGCATCAACCAAGGCGATCTCATTGAGGCGGCTGAAGCCGTTGCCCAAATAACGGGGCAGTCGCACATTTTTATCGTTGGAATGGCGTCGACAGCCATGTCGATTCCCTCCCTCCACACGCAGATGACCGACGCCATCGATCTCTTCACACCCGATGTGGAGAGCTGCTTTTTGGACGAAGTCATTGCAGGAGTCGGTGAGGGAAGTCCGTTTGAAGCAGACCACGGCTTTTATATCGAACGCCTGGGAAGCTGGGTCCTCCTCACGCAACCCAGAGGATGGATGGAACGTGCCCTCATTGTGGCGCATCCAAGTCTCGTCATCCGCGTGCTCCATCCTTTGGATCTGCTGTATAACAAGCTCGAAACAGGTCGAAAGAAGGACCTCGATGGGGTATTGCAAATCCTTAACAACGGGGCTGTCCACTCAGACCAAATTCGGGAATTTATTGAAAACGCAGATACGCCAAAAACAACAAAACAGGGCATTTTTAGGAACCTAGAAAAAGTTCTACGGAAGCGAGATAGCTCATGAAAAGTGAAAAGGGGTCCGTGTTCATTTTCTTTCATTCTCTTAGAGAGGGTACGCGGGGGACAGAGTACGCAGGGGCAGGCACTCCGAGCTCACTAAACGCGTTGGATGGACTGCTATTCCAAAGACTCCGGTGCGCGCTGGAATCGTCGTCGAAATGATGGGACCCCCCGGCCGCCGATGTGGCACTGGATCTCGCCGCCTGAAATTCCTCAAAAGCGGAGCCTGCGATAGGAAAGTGTCTGTCCCCTGCGTCGGGGATCACGCGCAACAGACGCAGGCGTTGGCGGCGTATTTCATGGAGGCGCGTCAAACGTGGGCCTTTGCGCCGGAGAAACTGCGACTGCTACTGGCGGGGCTGTTGGAATTGTTGCCGTGGAGGCCTAAGAAGATTTGCCTCTAATTTGACATCAGCTTGATATGCCATCATAGTGTTGGCGTGGTAAGAACTCAAATCCAACTGCCTGACGAACTGTTTGCACGCGCCAAGAAACTGTGTGCCGCGAGGGAGATCTCCCTGGCTGAGTTGGCAAGGCGGGGCATCGAATACACTCTGAGTGTGTATGCGCCGGAAGCGGATCCCGACTGGCAACTCCCGACTCCAAGGAGTCTGGGGTGGCGTGGGCTGACGGATGACGAACTCAAGGCGCAGGGACAGATGACCTCCACAGAGGCCTCACTTTCGTAGCCGTATGCTTTCGATTGATACCAACATTCTGTGGCATGGATTCAATGCCGACTCGCCCCAACACGGCGCCGCCTATGCCTGGCTGCAGTCGATGCAGGCTTTGGAGGAAGTGGCGATTTCAGAGTTCACCCTGGCGGAGTTTTACGGGTTGTTGCGGAACCCGGCCGTTTTGAAGCAACCGTTGGGAGCCGCCGATGCTGCGGCTGTGGTGCAGGTGTACCGCCGCCATCCCCGGTGGCGGCTGCTTGGGTTCCCTACGGAAAGTCTGCCGATGCACGAGAAGCTGTGGCAGGAGGCGAGCAAAGAAGGGTTCGCCTTCCGTCGCTTATATGACGTCCGCATGGCGCTGAGTCTTCTTTCCCAAGGCGTCACGGAATTCGCGACTGCAAACACGAAAGATTTTACAGGACTCGGTTTCCGGCGGGTGTGGAATCCGCTGGCGAGCTGAGGGGGTGAACCGCCAAGCGGCAGAGGAGTGGAGGCAGTGCAGGGGAGGAATCTCTAATTTAAAATTTTATTTAGTCCGACCAAACGTAAATTCAAACTTCATGATATGAAGACCTCTCTGGCTTTCATTGGTAAGAAATTGCTTTTCGCCCCATTCCGCAGCCTGCGCGCGTGGTATTGTCGCGGGGGCGCTTAGCCCTACTTCGCGAACTGGCGGGGTAAAAAACATCTAACCGCCTCATTTTCAGCAGTCATTGTAAAAAGGTCGGCACTACACGATTTTTCAATTCGAGCTTTTTGCAGGACTGTAGATTTTAGGAGGAGCCTGCTCCGGAAGCGTC
>CANJZW010000209.1 GCA_947479475.1 Chthoniobacteraceae bacterium | reverse complement strand
TGCGCTTTTCGCAAAGTATGTGCCCGACGGCCTCCATCCTGCAGCGGAGGGCTGTGCGAAGGTTGTGACTCCTGTGATCATAAGGGCCCTGGGGATCGAGGACGAAAAAATGAAATAGGGGTCAGTGTTCATTTTACTTCAGCCATATGAAATAGGGGTCAGGAAATAGGGGTCAGTGTTCATTTTACTTCAGCCATAGGTTGCAGATGCATTTGCGTCTGCTGAAGTCCCGGCCTGGCGCGTAGTATTCCTCGTTCCTCGCTGAGAAAGTGAAAGAATGTGAACACTGACCCCTAGTTCCCGACAAAAATACATCGGACGGCGGCGAGCTCAGGGGCCGAATCCACCATGGGAAACTCTGCTCCCGTGATTTGTTTGAGGCAGCGCGCCAGTGTGATACTCGCGTAATGATCCACAGGGGAAGGCGCGGCGGGTTCAACGATGCGGCAAGTGGTTTTGCCTTCGCTGGCCAGATCCAGATCGGCGGCGAATATCCGGCCCACGGCGGCTATGATGGGCTAGAGAAATTGCGTGATTCCGGGGAGGGCCACCGGCACCACGGGCAGCTTCATGTCCCAGTCGAGGTGCTCGGGCACGAGGCGTTCCTGAGAATTAAGCGCCATCTCCCAGGTAATTTCCTGCCCGGTGTAGGTGGCCATGCGCCCCATGATTGCGAGCAGCGTGCTGGAGGCCATTCGATCACCATCGTTGAAAGGTTTGCTCGCTCGGATCGAGGCAAAGAACTCGTCGTGCTCGACCTGGTACATGTCGCTTTTTTCCGGTGTGTAACGCCACTTGACGTTACCCTTGAGATCCTTGATCGCAAACTGCTTGCTTGACCCGTTGATTTCGCAAATGCCCTCGCTCCCGTAGAAGGAGTCCGTATTGGACGCCGCCGTCAGGTTGATCTGGCGGCTGGCGTGCATGCAGCGGACGTTGTTTGGGTAGTCGTACACCACGGAAAAGTGGTCGAAGATATTCCCGTAATCCTCGCCTGAACGCACCTGCCGCCCGCCGTGCCCGATGCATTTGATCGGAGGCTTGTCGCCCATGGCCCACGCCATTTTGTCGATGCTGTGGCAAGCCTGCTCCACAATGCTGTCGCCGCTGAGCCACGAGAAATAGTACCACCGGCGCAACTGCCACTCCAAATCGCGCGTCGTGTTCTTTCGGTTCCATTTCGGATACCGGTCCACTGCGCCCCCATTGTAGGTATTGTAGTTGGTCAAAAGCGTCCCGATTGCACCGTCGGCCAGGCGCTTGAAAGTCTCACGCATGCCCGGGTGATAGCGCCAGCAGAAGCCCGCACACACGCCGAGGTTCTTCCGTTTGCTCTCCGCAACCGTTTCCAACACAGAGCGCAATCCGGGCCCGTCCGTGGCCATGGGTTTCTCCAAAAAGCAGTGCTTGCCCGCAGCCACTGCCGCCTTGAAATGCTGGGGTCTAAACGCAGGGGGCGTGGCTAAAAGCACCACATCCACTCCGCTATCGATCACCTTTTGGAAAGCGTCCAAGCCCACAAACTGGCGACCCTCGGGAACATCCACCTGGGTTTTGAAGTTGTTTTGCAGAGCGCCGAGACTGGCGCTGAGCTTGTCCTCAAAGGCATCCCCGACCGCCCAGAGAATGTTATTCGGATCGGCCTTGAGCGCCTGATTAGCGGCACCGCTGCCCCGCCCACCGCAGCCGACAAGGCCGACTTTCAGTTTGGCTGTGGAAACGGCTCCCCGCAGAATATTTGGAAAGGCCAGGCCGCTGGAGGCGAGGAGTATGGAAGAAGACTTAAGGAAGTCACGTCGGGAGGGGGGGGGCATATCCATGAAAGCACGGTATACAACATACGGCACGGGATCAATGCCCGTTTCCTTCAACCCTCCGCACTCCCTTCTCTCAAGCCGACGGCGTCCATTCCCCCCACCGCGAAATGTGCTGCCGCAACAAGGTTTCAGCCAAGGCAGCATCTTGGCTCACCATGGCGTCCAGAATCCTGCCGTGATCGGCGGTGGAAGCTTTGGAGTCCGCTATACTCGTAGCCTCAACATAGTTGCGAAAATTTCGCACAAGAATGGCTTCAAAGGGCCACCGGATGGCCTCCCAAGCCACCGCCAGCCATTCTTGATGCGCGCTCGCACACAGCCTTTGGTGAAATTCCACATCCAGGCGGGCCAGCTCCTCAGGCGAGGTCGCAGCGTCAAATGCCTCAATGTTTTGATGGAGTATAAAAATATCTTTGGCCGTCCGGACTGTAGCCGCCAAGCGGGCGGCCAAGCCTTCCAACTCTAATCGAACGCTTGAAATTTCCGAATGATCCTGCGCTCCGAAAGCCCGGACCACCGTTTTGCCGCGCACGTCGGCCGCCAGCAAGCCGTCTCGCTCCAATTGTATCAGGGCCTCCCGCACAGGCACTCGACTCACTCCTAAACTCTCCGCGCACTGGGACTCCGGGAGGGTGGAATGCTCGGGAAATACGCCGTGTAAGATGCGCCTCCGAAGTTCGGCAAGAACTTGATCTGAGACGCTGTGGCGAACGATGAGCGGAGCGGAGGAGGAAAGCATGCGTGTCACTTAATAGTATACGGTATGTAAAAACAGTGGGTCAAGCCGCGGAATGTTCCGAGACTCAGACATCCTGATCTCTGCCCGAACAGCACCGGTGAACCCGGTAAACCCGGTAAACGCAATGAGCGCAGTTGGTTTCCCTGCCTCAGCTCGAGCAGCCTCAGGGATGCCGCAAAATCCAACTCCCCATTTTCCCTGCCGGCTCCGCTCTCAAAGGAATTTCACCCAATAACACTGAACCGTCTGTGTGTGCCCGGAAAGCGGCACGTGGCGCCCTCGCTCCTCCCTGTCCCTCAATATCCCTCCTTTTTTCGCGTTCAGTGTGAATTTTTCCTGAGCGAGTTCTCAAACCCCTGTAGAATACCCTCTCATTTCCACCCCTGATGCCGCTTCCCTCCCCAGCGCAGAATTTCTGTGATGACCCCCGTTTTGGCGGCATTGCGCGCCTCTACGGCCGGGCCGGCCTCCAGCGCCTCTCTCAATCCCACGTGTGTGTCGTCGGCGTCGGAGGCGTCGGCTCCTGGGCGGTGGAGGCGCTCGCCCGCTCCGGGGTGGGAGCCCTCACCCTGATCGACCTCGACGAGGTGTGTGTGACCAACATTAACCGGCAGCTGCCCGCCATGAGCGATACCGTCGGGCGCCCCAAGGTCGAGGTGCTCGCCCAGCGCGTCCGACGCATCAAACGGATAGGCATTTGCTTTTTGCCCCCCGGCACGATTTCTTCAGCCTGGACGCGGGAGCGTTAAGGGAGAATTGCTTTTGCCCGATTCCCAGCGTGGCGTACAGCGAAATCCGGCCATTATGTGCGACTTTGGCTTTGGTTTCCGGGA
>CANJZW010000208.1 GCA_947479475.1 Chthoniobacteraceae bacterium | reverse complement strand
GTTCTTTGGCGAAATCGGCCAGAACCTTAACGGCAGCCGAGTTGAATGCCCCCAGCTTATCAACGAAGACTTCTTTGCGGCCGCAGTCGCTGGAGAACGACGGCTTGGGCATCGGGTGGTGCATTGCCCCGGCGACGGCTTCTGGTTCTACGACCCGAGAGTGGATGCCTTTTGTCCCACAACCGACAAGAAGGTCGAGCTTCTATTGAGCAACTACCTTGTGAAGTGCGCAGAGGCCTTGGGCCGGGGTGTGGACGCAAGCGTGTTGGTGAAGGACCACAGACGGCCATCCGTGCTGGCTGGCATTGTGAACCGCTCAAAGACGGTACTGGAGGCACATCCTCGCTTTTTTGAAGGCAGCAACGCGGCTCGCAAGTACACGAATGGCAGAGTCCTTCAGCCCGCCACAGTCTCTGCACCGGAGGACTTCATCCACAATGCGTTTACACGCGCAGAAGGTGGCTCCGTGATCGTTGGCGAGGCGTATCAAGAATTCCTGCGCTACTGCCAGATGGGGAACCTCACACGGGTCGAGTTCACAGAATTTAAACGAGTGGCGAAGGAGCTCGTGTTGCAGAAGTTCCAGATTGGCTTGCGTCATGACATCCGAACCCCGGAAGGGCGACAGACCCACGGCTGGAAACACATTCGCCTCCTACCCGATCCTTCTGGGCAAGCCATCGAGGCGGCTTGAATCCGTGGGCCGGGGTTCCGGTGGTTCCGATTTTCCACAGAGGGGTCGCAAGGAAATCCTCGTTGATAATCTGATAGCACTCAACTTGCCCACCACTCCACTGCATGTTCTGGTTGTAGTGCGTGTGCAGCATGATTGTCCCAGTGCGTCTTCGATCTACGTTGCACCAATCCAGTCACGCCTTAGGCGTAACATCACCTTGGCGAGTCGTCTTTATTCACGAATTTGTGTTCTCGTCGGTTTGGCCAAAAATCGGCGCTCCCTTCACAATCTCAAAGAGCAAGACTCGAGAGCGTAGCCACGCAGTTTTGGATATGCGTTCTGTATTAAAGGCGCAGGGGGACTACCGTCGCGGACGGCGCGGACGTGTTTTTTTCGATTCAACAGGATAAAATATATTGGGGGGCACTGCCCCCAGCGAAGAGCCGCAGGGCTGGGGGACTTGCACGGTGCAGTCGAAAAAAGACGTCCGCCGCGTCCATGAGTGCTCGGCGGATACACCAATGGGTAGTCATTTGAAATCCCTGCCCAGCCGGTAATCTTTAGTTCACCCATTGATTGGCGGTAATAGTGAGAATAAAAAAACTGGGGCGGTGAACCAAGCGATCCACCACCCCATGATTTTTTAAGCCAACCGAGTATTAACGCCCCTGCATGGGGTTCGGTGGCAGTATTGGTCTTGGCAGGATGTTGGCGAAGTTACCCAGCTTGAGCCCGCCGCGTGGACCTTCTGGAGCCGGCTCCTTGGGGGCATCTTCAAGGTAGTCTTCGCGCTTGGGAAGCGGTTCATGCAACGCTGTGTTCCATGAGCGTCTCACCTCACTCGAAAACCGCTCAAAGCACCCAAGATCCAAAATGATCTTGGGGACCGGTGCAACGTAGGGACTGACTGTGATTCGGCCAGGCTGCCCGGGTACTCCGGCCGGCTGCCCTGCGAGTGTGGCTATTTTTTTGCGGTGCTCCGAATCCCCCATGTACTTCACACAGCCGAATCCACCGTCATCGAACACAACCAAGTGGTTTCCTTTGTTGTCGTGCCCCTCATTTTTGCAGGCAGGACACCGTGCCGTGATTTTCCCGTCTTTGCCTCTGGATACATTCTCAAGTTTTGCGACATCGAGGCTCATATTACAGTGCCCCCTTTCCAATCAAACGCACGCCCTTGAAACCCCTGAGCGTTTCTGGCCCCCGCGAAATATCGTGACGGGGCCTGACCTGGTGGAGCTGCAGCATCAAGTCGTTTGTCGCACCACTAAGATCACGTGGAGTGAAGCTCCTCCAACCCATTTCTTCACAGAAGTCCCGATAGGCCGCTTGCAGCTCCTTAACGGTTAGAGTATCCAACGGTGCGCGTTCAATGCGGGATCGTACAAATTCATCGAGACTATCGCTTTCCTGCAATAGCCGTTGAACACGATAAGACTGTTTGGGCGTAAGGCGGATGTTACCGAAATCCGCGATTTCCCTTAGGTATTTCATCGCACCCTCCACAATCCAGTTCAGAATCCCGGCGCCTTCTTCACGAATGAGTTTGTCCGCAAAGTCGGATATCCGTTCTTCGGGACGCTCACGGTCGTACTCGACAATAATCAGCCTTCGTTCCCACGCCTCAACATCTCCCTGAAGCCGCACGGTAAGCCTGCCATTGCACGTTACGGCCACGTTGAAGCTGCCTCGTAACTGAAAGTGCTCATTGCCATTTTTCTTCTCCGCATCAAGCAGATCATTGCCAACAAGCGCCTTGATGACCGACGCATCCTTTTGGTTCAAGAAGTCTGGATTCACGTCTTTCCCGGTCAACAGCGTTTTGCCGAGGTATTTGTACATCTCGAATTGTTTGCCCAAGTGCTGCGTCCGGATCTGCGCGACGTTCTGCTCGCCGATGACTTTCTCAATCACCTCGATCACGGTCGACTTCCCGCCTCCAGCAGTGCCCACGAGCAGCAATACGCGTTGCGCCGGATTTCGACCAAGCAACACGCCTCCGGCCCAAATTTGGAGAAGCTCCACATCCTCCTCGGGCAAGGCCGAACGCAGCAAGCCGTCGAGAAATTGCGGACACGTGGCAACCGGGTCCAGACTGATGGGGCAAATGTTCCGTGAATGATAATCCGGGTGGAAACTTTTGAGATGCGGCGGCGTGACGCTCAGATCGAGCATCCCGTTCGCGCAATGGATGACCTGCGGCCGGTTTTTGAACACGTCGCGTTCTTCGGCCATTCCTTTGAGCGTGTTGATCCACGAGGCCATCCTGCCGTCGGTCCGGTAAAAGACGAAGTCGTCTATCCCAGTTTCGTCGCTGATCGCCTTAAGGCTGACCCCTATCTCATGGCGAAGCTTCTCCTGCGAATTGATGCGCCATACTCCGTTGTCTGGATTGTACCCGTAGAACTCTGACTCTTGCGGTTCCCAGATCATGGGATGCTCCAGCATAAACTTCGCGGCGAAGAAATAGTCGTTTAGCGTCAATGCCCCCTTATTACGGTAGGGCGGGCCGTGTTGTTTGAGCAGCCGCTCGTAGTGATCCACAACCCAGGGCAACTTCAAACTTGGAGGCCACTTGATGGATTTGAATTCTACCTCAACCGGCGGAGCATCGTTTAAGCGCTGGTAGTGGACCCCAGTTGGATGCACTCCGAAAATGACGGACTGACCTCCATCGGATCGCCACTCACCCCAATCCTTGCCGCTGCCATCCTTGAGCTTCGCAAGTTCCGGGTATTCGCCCAAGATCCT
>CANJZW010000207.1 GCA_947479475.1 Chthoniobacteraceae bacterium | reverse complement strand
TTGCTCATTGGTGGTTCTGGTTAAGCGTTGTAACTCAATCATACCCCACCAATTTTGGGCATGGCAGCGAAATTCGTGTGTCATGCCCTCTTTTTTTATACGGTAAGGCGCTGGCTATTAAATGGTTCACAAATCACGGACAGGCTCTAACTTAATCGACTCAGTGCCTTGGGATCGATTCCGTTCGCTGCGGCAAGCTTGCTCGCACCAAGGTAAAAGGCAGGCAGCCCAGCCTTCGCTTCCGACTCCCGCTTCGCTTCCAGATCAATCCCATTCGCACGGAACGCGGCCTGCAAAAGCTCCGCAGCGCGCTCCACTGAGCTTGCCGAGTCCCCGACTGCTGTAATTCGCCCTCGAAATATCGCCCCCGCTGCGTGAGAGTCACGCACTCCTCAATTTCTCTTTTCATGGAAGACAGCCTCATCGATCTCCAAAGCGACGAATACTTCATGGGCGAAGCCCTGCGCCTCGCCAACCGTGCCCGCGCCCAGGACGAAGTTCCCATCGGCGCCGTCATGGTGCATGAGGGCCGCATCATTGCCCGGGCCCACAACCAAGTCGAACAACTCAAGGACGCCACCGCCCACGCCGAGATGCTTGCCATCACACAGGCGGAGGCCGCCATCGACGACTGGCGCCTGAGCGGATGCGACCTTTACGTCACCAAGGAACCCTGCCCCATGTGTGCTGGCGCACTCGTCCACGCCCGCGTACGCCGCGTCATTTTCGGCTGCCTCTCCCCAAAGGATGGCGCAGGAGGCAGCCTGATGAACCTCCTCCAGCACCCCAAACTTAATCACCGCTGCCAAATCACAAGCGGCGTGCTCCAAATCGAATGCGGCTCCCTCCTCCAGTCCTTTTTCCGGGGTAAACGCTCCGAACCGCCCCCCCCCCGTCTCACCCTCTAATCCAGCGGTGGACCCCTCCCAACCCCACCCCTGCCGCAGTCCGGATCCCGGGAAGCCCAAGAACCAAGAACCCCCTACGTGCCGCGCCTCCCGCTCGAGTGCCCCGGAAGCAGGTACTCAATGGGTTGCTCACGCCGCGAGAGGGCGCGCCTTAGTTTTTCCAAAGCCCCGTTTTGCAACTGCCGGATGCGTTCGCGGGTGACCCCGAAACGCTTGCCAACCTCCTCCAGAGTCTTGGGTGCCTCCCCTTCCAACCCAAAACGCGAGGCAATAATGCGCCGCTCCCGTGGATCCAGGACACCAAGTACCTCCCCCAACTCTTCGAGCATGTTACTTTCACTCAGCTGCTCATGCGGGTTGGGTGCCTCCAGATCTCCCACCGTTTCTCCAAGCTCCTTGCCATCGTCCTCGCTAACCGGGGCGTCCAAGGATGCGGGGCGCAGTGAAACGGTCCGCAACTGGGCCAGTTTGGGCGCCGAAATACCCACCTCATCCGCGAGTTCCTCGTCGGTGGGCTCCCGCCCCAGTTCCTCGCTCATACTTGCCGACAAACGGCGCACCTTCGCAATTTTGTCCACTAAATGGACTGGCAGACGGATCGTTTTGCTCTGGTTGGCCAGGGCCCGCTTGATGCTCTGCTTGATCCACCAGGCCGCGTAGGTGCTCAGTTTGCCTCCCTTAGCGGGATCAAACCGTTCCACGGCCTTGATCAACCCGATATTCCCCTCGGAAATCAGGTCCGGCATAGGCAGTCCAAAGTTGCTGTAATCGTGGGCGATTTTGACTACGAGACGCAGATTGGCGCGGATCATGTGCGCACGCGCCTCTCGGTCGCCCACCTTAATTCGCGCGGCGAGCTCCACCTCCTGCTTCGGAGACAAAAGCGGCACCTGCCCTATTTCCCTAAGATAAAGCCTCAACCCGGATTCGGTTTCCTCACCGCCGGAGTATTTTGAAACCATAAAAACTTCCTCCCCCATCCCAGAGGCCGGCACACTGGCTGGATCACCACGGGCCACGATTAAACCGCTGGCCTTGCATCCGCCCAATGGAGCGCCGGCCCCAGAACGTTTTTTTCGGGATAACCCCGCTTCTTTGTTTAAAACACCGCTCAGAAATAGCGCACAAACAAACCCTCGAAGGAACCTCGAAGGAACCTCGAAGGAACCTCGAAGGAACCTCGAAGGACCCGCTGGCGCACCACACCCTTCTTCCGAGGGGGGTCGTAGCGCAGGCTCTATTCTGCCGGTGCGCCATGTCCCCTCATTGTTGGCTACGGAAGGGGCGGGCCCAAAGACGGAAATATTTCGAGAAACCCTCTGCCTATCGCCGTGCACCCACCGCCAAATTAAGGCGCCCCACTGCAGCTCCACCGTTCTTTCCGGCCAAAGGACCAGCACCTCCCCACCGACCGCACCCTTGTGCCCGTGCCCTATACCTCGCCGCTGGGAAGCGCGCTCATGGGAAAAACCGCCCCCCAACGAATCGAGGCCACGATCGCCGGGCAATTACGAGTACTCCACCTCGAGTCCTTGCGTGCGCCCACCTTGGATGAAGTCTTAAAGCTCTATCCTGAGCTCACGCCGCAGTAGAAGACACCGGCCCACCCGCCCTTCTTCAGAAATTTGCCCCCTTTAAAGAGCATCGAGAGTGGCCGCCGCCCCAGTCTCCAAGCGCCATGGTGGAAACTGGCCTACGCTGGGGTCCCAGAAAACGGCTGGAATCCGAGGCCGAAGGCGTTGGCTGATGCGGCAAACATCGTCGGAATAGATCCGATGAAACTCTCAAAATCTTGGTCGTTTCGATACTGAGTGTCCGCTCCCACATAAACTCCGGCTGGGATGACGTTGCTATCCTCAATTTGTACGCGAACCTCGTATTCCCAGTCTGGAATCCGCACATGCCCTAAGGCGCCGGGTCTGGAAATCACGCGTTTTCCCGCAAACGAACGCAAATACCGTTCTCTCTCCGGAAGCGAGGGGAAGCGGACCTGCGCCTGCATTGAAAGATTACTCACCGATTTCGAATCGATCATTACCAGCGCATGCACCCTGCATAGAGTCTGGTGCACAAGCTGCCAGTCCGCCCAGGTGCGAGCGTTACGGACTGCGACACGCAAACGTTCCGCCGTCCTGACCAACGAACCGTTTCCATCGAAAAAAGTGGCATTCAGCTCGTACTGGTAGAGCAGGTCCCTGCCAAGCAGTTGTACCTGAGAAGGCCGCAATCCAACCCCTTTTTGAGGATCACACAAGTCCCGGATAAAGTCCTCTAGAGCTGGTTCGCGCATGCTCACAGGAACAGGCAGAGGCAGGTCTATACTCACACCAAAGATTTCGATCGGGACAACTTCCATAAACGCAGTAAAGCAAGAAACCGTAACAGGCATGCGCGGGTCGCGCACCCTTCAATTTCCAAGCAGATGTCACTCCTCCGAGGACGCCTGCCTGCGTTTATTCGCCCCTGATATCCGCAAATTCGCGAAGCAGGTTTTCCTTCAACGCGGCTTCTACATCGGCCTGATTGTCCATGGCTCCCAACAGCATCGTCTGCTCGGCATCCCAGCTCAAATCCGTCTCGAAGTCTTCGCTCGAAGAGCCG
>CANJZW010000206.1 GCA_947479475.1 Chthoniobacteraceae bacterium | reverse complement strand
TGAGACCGGTGATCTCGCTTCCTTGACTTCGGGTCAGGTGGCGGCGCTGAGAACGTCGCAGGTGGCGGCGTTGACGACCGATCAGGTTGGGGCACTCAAGACCAGCCAGGTGGCGGCGCTGAACAGCGGCCAGGTGGCAGCACTCACGACCGACCAGGTGGTGGCGCTCTCCAGCACGCAGGCGGCTTCGCTCACGACCGGCCAGATTGGCGCTCTGACGACGGCGCAGGTTGTCGCGATTGAAACGGGCGACCTTGCTGCCTTGACGACGACCCAGGTTGTGGCGCTTCGGACCACGCAGGTGGCCGCATTGACGACCGCTCAGATTGTCGCGCTCACAAGCGCGCAGGCAGCCTCGTTGAACTCGGGCCAGATTGGCTCGCTGACAACGGCGCAGGTTGTGGCGATTGAGACTGTCGACCTTGCTTCTTTGACTTCGGGTCAGGTGGCTGCGCTGAGAACTTCGCAGGTGGCGGCGTTGACAACCGATCAAGTCTCGGCCCTGACAACGGCGCAGGCCGTGGTGCTGACCACAGCGCAGCTTAGGGTCCTGAGCACAGATCAGATTGTTTCGCTAACGACACAACAGGTGCCAGTTCTTACAACCGCTCAGGTTGCGGCTCTGACGACAGGTCAAGTGTTTGCCATGGAAACCCGGGATATCGCAGCCCTCACGAGTACGCAGGTTCCTGCACTCAGCACGGCCGCAATCCAGGCACTGTCCACAAACGAAGTGGTCGCTCTGACCACCCGAGCCTTCGCTTCGCTGGCTACCACGCAGCTTGTTTCACTGACGACAAGTCAGATTGTAGCCATGACTACTGGGCAGCTCACGAATCTGAGCACCGCGCAGATGAAGTCCTTTACCGCAGCGCAGGTGATGGCCATCACATCCGAGCAGCAGGCGTCCCTGACGTCGATTGCTCAGATTAATGCCCTGTTTCCCGCTACGAGCCGCGCTTAAAAAGTGAGAAAATCCGTCCTGCGCTCGATTTTCTGTGTGAAAGCAGAAGGTCGGCGCGGGGCGGACGAATTCATCAAAGGGGAGGCTCAGCCTCCTCGGACGGGGAGGATTAGTCTGCCTTTAGCCCGCGCGCGGTGAGGTATCCCACAAAGCACACGGATCGGCGTTTCGCGCGCTTACTCCGGATGGGTTGCGGTTTTTCCTGAAGCCTTGTTCACTTCTGCCCAGCCGAAGTCAAACCTCCAGCGGCAGGGCCTTTTGGCGCGCAAGGATCCAGCTTGCGCTGCATGGGAGGTCAAACGCGCCCCACTTCATACCAGCCGCGAATCCACCTCGCCCAACCGGTAGGTCAGACCGTCCACGTGAGGGCCGCACTGCTTTTGAGGGCTGTTTACCCCGCACTACTCCACGCCAGCAAAGTCCCCGAACTTCCGGAATTTTGCGTAGCGCGTTTCCAGGAGCTGTTCCAAGGGCTGTTTGCTCAATGCATCCAGATGCCGCGTGACGGATTCACGCAGGTTTAAAACGGCGGCCGTCTGGTCTTGGTGCGCTCCGCCTACGGGCTCGGGGATCACTTCGTCGATCAAGCCGAGGGCCAACAAATCTTTTCCAGTGAGTTTCAGAGCTTCGGCCGCTTCTGGCGCGTGTTTGCGGTGTTTCCACAAAATAGCGGCACACCCTTCCGGGCTGATGACGGAGTAGTAGGCGTTTTCCAGCATCAGAACCTTGTCTGCGACGCCGATGCCCAAGGCCCCGCCGGAACCGCCTTCGCCGATGATCACGGCAACTGTGGGGGTGCGCAGGGACATCATTTCGCGAAGGTTGAGGGCGATCGCCTCCGAAATGTGGCGCTCCTCGGCACCCACGCCCGGATAGGCCCCGGGGGTGTCGATGAGGGAGACGAAAGGAAGGCCAAACTTTTCGCCCATCCGCATTAAGCGCAGAGCTTTGCGGTAGCCCTCAGGGTGGGCGCTGCCGAAGTTGCGTTTGAGATTTTCCTTGGTGTCGCGGCCCTTCTGGTGGCCGATAACGGTGCACCGGTGGTTGCCGATGGTGGCGAGGCCGCCCGGCATGGCCGAGTCGTCGCCAAAAAGCCGGTCGCCGTGGAGTTCGACGAAATCCTTGAAAGCCAGCTGCATGTAGTCCAAGGCAAACGGGCGCGCCGGGTGGCGGGCGATTTGGACGCGCTGCCAGGGAGTGAGCTTGGAGTAGATCTCAGTGCGGGTTTTCTCGAGCCGCTCTTCCAGGCGTTTTGCCTCGGCCTCAATGTTGATATCGCTGGCGGCGGAACTGCTCCTGAGATCGGCAAGTTTCGCCTCAAGATCGAGGACAGGTTTTTCAAACTCCAAAGGCTGCAGCTTCATAAAATCACTTGATGGTGACACTGTCGTTCTTCCGGAGCAATGCCGAGAGTTCACGCACAGCGTCGGGGGCGAGTCCATAGCCCGAGGGCGGCTTAGGAACAGTCTCGGTCGGATCCGTGGACTGAGTGTACAGCGTGTGGCCCGGAGGGGACAAGACCACCCAGCGGGTCGATTCACGAAATCCCTTTTCACCAAAGTTGACACGCGTGCCTTCCTTCCAGCCTGGTTTGTCCTGCACCTTACCGCTGATCACCGGCGCAACACCTTTCTTTGGAGACCCCAAGCGCGCGTTTCCCTGGGTTTCCAAAATGGGGTATTGGGTGAAAAATTCGCCGCCCCTCAGAACCACCACCTTCGCCGCCCCGCGATCAACCACCGCCGAAAAATTCGCCGGGACGGAGTAAAGTTTCTGGCCTATGCGAAGGTTCGGGGTTTCCAGGTGGTTCATTTCAGCGAGCAATTCCGGTGAAGTTTTCAGCTTGTGGCTCAACTTGTTTAAAACATCCCCGGATTTGACGATGACGATCTGCTTTTCAGGGGAGGCGCGTGGACTCAAAAGAAGCGCGGTTTGGATGGCCCCGAGGCGCGTGCGGGCCTCTTCCGCTTTTGAGGAGTCCGGATACGCGTCCAAAAAATCAGCGTAACTTCGCCGACTGGCGAGAGGGTCTCCGATGGCCTCGATTTGCAGGCATTTCTGGTATTCAGCAAGGGTCGGATCCGTGAAGGCCGGCTGCATTTCGCCAGGAGTTTTCTTCTCCCGGTCCAACTCAACCTCGGGGTGGATGTACAACAGATACGTATAGTACCCGCCGCCGCCGAAAACCGCGGCGCTTAGACACAATACGAACAGCCCTTTCAGAAAACCTCTCACGGTGACAACCAAGGCTGCCTGAAGTGTCCACCTGTTCCGTGAAAGTCCGCGGATGGACCGCGAAGGCGCATTGCGGGGTAAGGCTGGGTGTGCATCAGTGGGTTTGTGTGGCCTGCCGGGAAAGCCTTGTTTGCCTTAAAAAGATCCGTCTTTCCAGTCTCGGCTGAAGCCGGTTCCGTTAAAACAGCCTCTTTTGAAATCTGCATCCTTCTGAGTCCTTCTGCGGGAGCCAAGCCATCCTGCTTTGGGGAAAGCATTCTGCTTTGGGGAAAGCATTCTGCTCTGGCGAAAGCATTCTGCTTTGGGGAAAGCATTCTGCTTTGGGGAAAGCATTCTGCTTTGGGGAAAGCATTCTGCTTTGGGGAAAGCATTCTGCTTTGGGGAAAGCATTCTGCTTTG
>CANJZW010000205.1 GCA_947479475.1 Chthoniobacteraceae bacterium | reverse complement strand
GGATAGGCATTTGCTTTTTGCCCCCCGGCACGATTTCTTCAGCCTGGACGCGGGAGCGTTAAGGCCAACTCCATGGCAGCGGCGTCCACGCTCCGGAAGTAAAAGTCCTCCAGATCCAGCTTCTGTTTGGCGGAGCGGGCCTGCGGGGTGAGAGCCAGAACCTTCAGTAGCGCAGGTTCTTCTTTCAAAGACAGGGCGTCGTTTTTTCCGAGTGCGCGGCTGAAGGTTTTCAGGTCTTTTATCTCAAGATCCTCCAGCGGGTTTTGTGTTCCCCTCCGGCCAAGCGTCAGGGGGCCCTCCAGCGGAATGCGGCCTTTGGGATAGGCGCCCTTGGTGTCTGCCTCGGTTTCCTTGCCATCAACGTACAATCGGAAACCTCCCTTACCGTCGTAGGTTGCAAGCAGATGTTGTTGCTTGTCCGGTGTGAGAACCGCGCGTTTGGAGAGGACGCTGATTTCGGCCTTGGGTTCTTTGGAGAAGACGCGGAAGCCTATTTTTTTTGCCTGCACAAAAAGCTCCCAGCCCTGGGTGCCGTCGCCCTTTGTGGTTTCCACGCGCGAGGCCAGGCTGCCATCTTTGGCGGTTTTGGAGGAGGTGAGCCACGCACCGAGGGAGAAGGGGGCGGTGTTGTCGAGTTGGGCGAGTTCTTCGGGTTCCTTGCCAGGAGAGCGAACGCCAAAACTCTCGGGGGCAATATTTTCAGACCAGGCAGTTGCCTCGGTCTTGCCTTCTTTGCGCCTGTTGGCGAGGTTGGCCGTGGCGGCTTTGATCTCTTCCGGGAGTTGGGTAAAGCGCTTTTCCTCTTTGGGTTCGGGGATGTACAGGATGGGTTTGGTGTCTTTGATGTTTCCGTCCATGGCCCCCTGCGTGGTGTTTCTAAAATAAGCGGCCATCGCGTAAAAATCCTTCTGAGTGATGGGATCAAACTTGTGATCGTGGCAGGCGGCGCAGTTAGCGGTGAGGCCCAGCCAGACCCAGGAGGTCGTCGACACGCGGTCGTTTGCGTACATGGCGAGGTTTTCCTCCGCGATGGTTCCGCCCTCCGCAGTGGTGATATTGCAGCGGTGAAAACCCGTGGCGATGAGCTGCTCGCGAGTGGGGTTTGGGATGAGGTCGCCTGCAATCTGTTCTACGCTGAAGGCGTCAAAGCGCATGTTTTTGTTAAACGCAGAAATGACCCAATCCCGGTACGGCCAGATTTCGCGGTAGGCATCGTGGTGGATGCCGTGGGTGTCGCCGTAACGAGCGGCATCCAGCCAGTAGCGGCCGCGATGTTCGCCCCAGTGGGGAGAATTGAGTAGCCGTTGCACGAGGTTTTCGTACGCGGCCGGAGCGGGGTCGTGCACAAACGCGTCGACCTCCTCCGGGCTGGGGGGCAGGCCGGTCAGATCCAGCGCGAGCCGGCGTGCCAGGGTGCGCCGGTCGGCCTCGGGTGCGGGCTGCAGGTGTTTGTTTTCCAAGCCGGAAAGCACGAAGGCGTCGACGGCATTCCGCACCCAGCTTTGGGCTCGGAGGGCAGGCAGCCCCGGGCGTGTTGGAGCTTCAAAGGACCAGTGATTTTGATACGGGGCGCCTTGTTCGACCCAGCGCTTGAGCACTTCTTTTTCGCGGGGCGAGAGTGCTTTGTGCGACTTTTTCGGAGGCATCAGGTCCGTGGCGTCGTGCGTGTTGATGCGGGCGATCAACTCGCTTTCGCCGGCTTTTCCGGGCACGATGGCCTTGGCCGCGACCGCAGACTCCCGGAGGTCAAGCCGCAGGTCCCCTTCGCGTTTCTTGGGATCGAAGCCGTGGCAGAAGAAACAGTTTTCCGAGAGGATCGGCCGCACATCGCGGTTAAAGGCGATCTGGGCGGGAATGGGGAGGTCGGCGGCTGGGAGCGCCGGCGAGAAGCTGAGTGAGACGAGAAGCAGACGGGAAAAGGGTTTCATCCTGAGGAGAAGGGGGCAGTTTTGGAGCAGGTGCGATTTCAAAGAGGACCCTTTGGCACCTCAAAGGCTTAGGGTCCGTGCAGAGGGATTTGAATCGCAGTGACCGCGCAGGCGGGCGCCGCAGAATCGGGAAGCGCTGGGAAGTGGCCTTTGAGAGCCCAATCTCCCAAGTTGCTACCGTGGGCCTGCATGGGAAGGTTCCTTCACATTCACGGAATGTGCAGTCTAACGGGCGTGCGCTGGGGGCTCCATACATCGGGCGGCTGCGGAGAGGATTCGCTCGCAGACGCTACTCAAGCACAGAAAACTCCGGTGAAAGCAACAGCGCCTGACAGAGTTCTTCCAACGGCTGCAGGGGTTTTGGGGGCTTGTTGGGATCAGAAAAATCGACCCGGGCATCCCAGCGGCTGCCCATTCCAGGCATGCCCGGATTCGGAGCCGCAGGCATCAAAATACTGGGAGACCACTGGTACACACCTGCGGTCTTCCCGCTTTTGCTGGTGACGACAAAGTCCAAAACGTCCCCTTTTTTGACGGACAGATTGTTCAGTTCCGTGCAGACCGACTGGCCCTGCACGGTCCACGCTCCAAGGAGCCCCGCGCGACTTGAAATCACACGCGCCACCGCCTCCTCAGCCTTGGCGTCCAAATGGGTGATTTCCGCTTGGATCTGAATTTCGCCATCCAGAGGGGCCGTCCAGCGGCGAACGCTTGAGATGCCATCGCCCGCCCCAGAGTCTCCGCCCATGGCCGTCAGCAAGACCTTGCTTGTCGTGCCGTCGGGCATTTTTGCGGTACCCGTCCACCCTTTCCCGTCAAAGCTGGTGAGGAGTGAAAAATCTGCGACCGTTTGCGTCGCGGAATCAAAACGACCCGACCCATACTGCCACTGTTTGGATTCAGGATGGACCTCCACATTCAGGGGATAAGCTTTCAGGTAAGCCTGCGCCCATCGGGCTTCTTTTTCGGAGGGATCGCGCTGCAGCACGCGCCGGAACAGTTCCAGGATCTGGCCGGGTTCGTCCGGAGCGGCCTTTGGGAGGCTCTCCGCGAGGGCCTTGGCGCTGTCGGTGAGAAGGGGGCTGTTCAAGAGGATCAGGGCACGCGGAGCAAGAGCCGTCCGGCTGCGCAGCGGAGCGCTGAAACTGGCGCTCGGAAAATCGAAGCTTCGGTAGAGTGAGGGCGGCGTGCGTCGGTCCACAAAGGCGTAGAGCGTCCGGCGCAGGGTGTTCTCGACCTTCTCGGGTTTGCCATAGAGTTGGCTCTGGAGGCGCCCGCTGACTGCGAGGACGGAATCGCGAAATGGTTCCAGCTCGAGGGGGCGCATTGGAAAGTCCGCGCTTTGGTACGCGGCGGTTAGCATCATGAGCTTGTGCAGTTTTTTGAAACTCCAGCCGTTTTCAGGAAACCAGGCGGCCAGATAGTCCAGCAGGGGCTGGTTGGCGGGCTTGTCGCCGCGGAACCCAAAGTCGCTCGGGGTGCCGACAAGGGGGCTTCCAAAGTGCCAGTTCCAGACGCGATTCACGATGACCCTGGAAGTTAGCGGGTTGTCCTTGGTGGCGATGGCACGCGCCAGTTCAAGGCGGCCGCTTTTGTCCGTGGGAAACGGGGCGGGAGTCCGGGTGTTGAGCACGCTCAAGAACTGACGCGGTGCGTCCGCCCCTTTGGTGTTTGG
>CANJZW010000204.1 GCA_947479475.1 Chthoniobacteraceae bacterium | reverse complement strand
GAATCCACTTAGTGAATGGCTTCAGTATTCTGGTGAGGATGCTAGAGCATGGAGACCGGCCGGACCCGGATCACATGGATAAGGCGTTCAAGGGAGACGCCCGCGTGGTGCTGGCGGATGGCGGGCCGAGGATTACGGACCACGACCTGGTAGCCGTGGTGGTGGCAGCAGAGCACCTGATGTCGGCTCAGATTCACCGGTTCAAGAAGGTGGCTGAGATGATAATGGCGCGGGACCGTTAGCCGGAAGAGTGGCGTTGAGTGCAAAAATACAGCCTTGCATTGCCTCGACTCTCTGGAAGGCTGGCCAGTATGCGAACCGTGCTTAAGTTTCTGCTGTGCAATCTTATTGCGTTTGGCTTCGTGTCCGGCGCCTACGGGCTCACGATTCCGGCGAGCGAGGACACCGTGGGCTCTATTGTGGCGGGCCAGAGCAAGCTGACCGCCGCTGCCAATGCGGCGCCTAACTTGATGGTGGATGCCACCCATACGGCGTTTTTGTACTTCAACCTGAATGAGGTGCCCCAGGACGCGGTGTTGCGCTGGGCCAAGCTGAGGTTGTTTCTGCCGTCGGTCCGTGTGAAGGGGGCTGGGCTTGGGGTGCACGTGGTGACGAGTCAGTGGGACGAGGCGGCGGCATCGAATCAACCAACGGTGGCAACCGGTACTGTCGCGACCATTGGGCCTGAGAAATTGGGCACGCGGCGGTTTGTGACGGTGGATGTGACGAGCACCGTGCAGTCGTGGATTAGCGGTGGGACGATGAACGAGGGGTTCGCGATCAAGCCCATCAGCGGAGGGTCGGCGGTATCCTCGCTTTATTTGACATCGAAAGATGGGGCTAGTCTGGGGCTGCCTGCCGAGCTGGATTTGGATTTTAAGCCTCAAGGCGGAGTGGACAATCCCGTGACTCTTGACCAACTGCCAATTGAAATGCGGGCTTTGTTGAATCCGACTATCAGTCAGCTTCCGCCATTTCTTCGGACGTTCCTCTCCCCTGCAATCATCTCACAACCAGTTGTTCCAGAATCACGCTGGGGCAGCTTGTCAGTTCAAGCACAAGGTTTGGGTGCTCTATCATACCAATGGATGCGAAACGGCGTCGCAATCGCTGGAGGAACAAACGCCCAGTTGCCTACGCAGGGATTACAGAGCGGCACGTACACGGTTGAGGTGAGCAATGGGTTTGCAAGCGTGGTCAGCGCCATGTTGACCGTCAGTGAAGAGGTATCTCCCTTGATTCCTACCACAGGCACAGCCGCCACCTACCAGTTTGTTCCAGGCGACTTCACGTGGGAGCAGGCAAGAGTCGATGCGGAAACGAAAGGGGGTCATTTGGTGACCATCACAAGCGCAGACGAACTACTCCAAGTTCAGGCTCAGCTCGGAAAAGATTTTAACAAAAGTTTATGGCTTGGCGGATACGCAAAATCTGGTTCGACACTATTCCAGTGGGTAACTGGAGAGGACTTCAAGATTTTTGACAGTAGTCTATGGAATTCGTTAGATGATCCTGTCCAGTACCCTGATCGTTTTGTAAGAACATGGGAAAACGGTAATGGTTGGGATGACGTAAGTCTTGGTTTCCAGGTTGATGGCTACATCTTGGAGACTGAACCCTCGCGGCAGTCGATGGTGGCGGTAGCGGGCGGCGTCCTGACGCCCAGTTCCTCATCAGGTGCCGTGCCTGTGAACACTTTTTACATCGGCAAGACGGAGGTGACGTGGGGGGAATGGAGGGCGGTGCGCACGTGGGCGGCGTCGAATGGGTATGATTTAGCGAATTCGGGGGAAAATCCAATTTTGGCTACATCACCAACGACTGAAAGAACACTGCCTGAAATTGACAGTGTACGTACGGCTGCAATTGATGATTTCCCCGTGAGTAAAGTGGATTTTTACGACGCCTTGAAGTGGTGCAATGCAAAAAGCCAAATGGAAGGGAAAACGCCCGTCTACATGGTTAATGGTGATGTATTCAAAACGGGAGAAGTGGATCCTTCAGTTAATGTCTCAGCAAATGGGTATCGATTGCCGAAGGAGGAGGAGTGGGAGTTTGCTGCAAGGGGCGGTTTAGCGACTCGTGGTTATATTTATAGCGGAAGCAATAATGTTGAGGATGTGGCTTGGCACATAGCTAACTCTGGCCCGGGTGCGCAAATAGTTGCGACCAAAATGCAAAATGAGCTCGGGATTTTTGATATGAGCGGGAACATGTGGGAGTGGTGTATGCAAGATGGTGTTAGCGTCGTTCGTGGCGGAGATTGGTACCGGTGGCCAACAGGTTGTGCGATAACCGAAGGTGGCTTCGCAAATCCGAGGGACAAGGGTTTCAGTTTGGGGTTTCGTGTTGCACGGAACGCCCTTTTCAATGGTACTCTGAAGGATGGTCTGACTGCTTACTATCCGTTCAATGGTAATTTATTGAATTCGGTAGCACCTAATGAACAGGCCACGTTGCTAGGCTCGACTCTCAACCCCTTGGGTTGGGTCGATGTCTCTGGTTCTTCGATAGAATACCCTGACCCCCTCAAAGTTGAAACTAATGTGTTCTCGGCCTCAATAAATGTTTATGAAACGAATTTAACTGATACGGCAGGGGGAGCGTATTTAGTTGCAGGTGAAGGTCTGCAGACTACCGAAATGCTATCACATGCATGGGTGGACCGCCCTGAACACTGGGAAAGTTCTTGGTATGGCAATCAAAAAACGGGGTCAGGTTTGGCTTTTCATCAAGAACTTAATGGCATCCGCGGCAAATGGGTTAATTATATTATTGTTTCAGGGAATGGTGAATTCCGTTTATTCCGTGACGGCTTGGAATTAAATGCAACGCAGTATCAAAATAATGTAGAAGCTCCTCAGGGCACTGCGAAACCGATTTTTGCTGTAAGTGGACGCTGGTATTCCGGCAAAGTTTGGTGGATGACTGGAGGGGGACAAATGGTTTCGTCCGAGCGAATCGTTGGTAGATTTGATGATCTCACTGTTTTTAACCGTGCGCTTTCAGATACGGAGGTCGCGCAACTGTACCTGACGCTAAGAAAAGATTAACGGCATCAGCATGGCCATCACCACTGACCAGTTTTTATAACACTGGCCCGCCTTCTCACCGAGCGCACCCTTTACAGGCTCACTGGCGTGAGGACGCCCAGCACATGGCGCGCGCGATGATGCTCGGGCTGGGGATCAGGCGATGTGAAAACGCGGGCCGATTGGACGCGGCATGAGACGGCGTACCCCGAGGAGCCGGGCGGGGTTTAGGAGAGGCGGCGAATGACGGGAAGGCGCTTTCGCCCCATTTCCGTAGCGCGCGCGATTGGCCTTGATCTGAAAGCTGCAATATAGCATATTGCTAGATAGGAGATGAAAAGGCTGAAGTTCGAGTGGGATCCAGAGAAGGCGGCTTCAAACCTCGCCAAGCATCACGTCTCATTCGACGAAGCCAAGGCTGTCTTCCTTGATCCAGAAGCTCTCGTTATTCCAGACCCAGAACACTCCTCCACCGAAGAACGTTTTGTAATACTCGGAATGAGCGGAAAAAACAGGGCATTGGTGGTGATTCACTGCTTCAGAAAGGAAGAGACAATTATTCGCATTATTTCGGCAAGAAGAGCAGGAACAAAGGAACAAGCACCGTACTG
>CANJZW010000203.1 GCA_947479475.1 Chthoniobacteraceae bacterium | reverse complement strand
TCGTGTCCTCACGGCCGACTTTATTTACGCTACAACGATCAGTTGGCGGGATTGGTGTAGGGAGCCCGTAGGGCGACCGTAACCATTCCCGCCAACTTGCGGCTCAAATAGACCCCACCCCACCCATGAGCAGTAGCACCCCAACTCCTGCAAGGGCCGATATGAAACTGGTCGTATCCGGCCCATTTGAAAGCGGAGGTTTTTTCAGGTTTGCGGGCGATTTTTTCTTCACCCCTTCGATCCAAGTCTTTTCCTTTTCTCTGTAAAAAAGAAAACATGGAGCGCCCTAGAGCAACTTTCATGCCCGTTTTTCCGCCCTACTTTCAACCGGCCGAATCCATCCGCGTTCACGCCGGCCCTCGCAACATGGCGGGGCTCTCTACCCTTCCTTCACTACACTTTATCCCATTAGACTGAAAGAATAGCGTCCGAGACGTCCACTTGCCGACTGCCTGGTGAGATGATGGCCGCATTTCCAATTTTCCAGATTTCTAGAGGTGGCGGTAATTGGCGAACTTCAGGTCCAGAACGCGGCCCTGCACTGTGGCAGAGTTCCCGTGTGGATAAAGAAACATTGTGGGTGTTCTCCGCAGAGGCTGGTGAAGTTGTTCGCGTGATGCTCGGCGTCTATCGTAAGGAAGGTACGGATATGGACCTTTGGCTCAGCGGATATTCCGGTGAGTCTTACAAGCAAGTCAGGGCGGGAACAGAGGCCAACTCCATTCAGCTCAAGGATCCGTGTTTAAGCGCACTCTTGATGGTCCAGCCTTGCGTACTCAACGAGCTACTCAACAATTCCAGCGCTCGAGAAAGGGGCCTTCTTACTCGTATTTTTGCAGTGAGTATCGAAGCCGATCTTCCATACGATGATGGCACACTGCGGCGAGTTTGTACCAACATAGAAAGACGTTGGGAGCGGCTGATCGAGGAGGTCCTGCAAATTAGATTCAACCTTCCATCACCCAGAGAGTTGAGTTGCCCCGAGGAGACCGTTCGCATCTTCCGTGACTTTTACAACGATACAACCCACCGGTGGGCAAACGGAAAGTATGCGGACCATCGAAAAAGGATAGGCATTTGCTTTTTGCCCCCCGGCACGATTTCTTCAGCCTGGACGCGGGAGCGTTAATTCCGCCAGGGGCCTGTGGGCTCTGATCCCGGGCAAAACTGCCGTCTCCAAGGTTGGTTCGCGTCGGGTAGTGCCTCCGCCGTTTCTAAATTCCACATACCCTATGTTCCCTCCATTTTTTGCGCTGCTCTTGTTAGGGACCTGTTGTCTGGCTGCGGATTCCATGCCCCCTGCACCCAAACTTCCCGAGACCAGCGGGCACGTTGAGATAGAGGTTCGCGATGCAGGCCAACAGGCCGCACGCAAACTTTCCGTGCACCTGGTGTACCCCCGCAACAGGTTGGCAAACGTCAGCTCGGGAACCGGCCTGATGCTCAGCCTCCACAACTGGGGTGGCACGGTTTGGGACAACGCGCCGAATCCAAACCGCCTCTCGGAAAACTACGACCTTCTGGTCATCGGCGTGACCTACTATCAAAGCGGCGACCGGCCCGGCGCCGCCGAACCTTATGACTTTGGTTACGTGCAGGCCATGGATGCACTCCGGGCCCTCCACTATGTCTACCAAGGACTCACCGCATCGGGGCAATCGTTCGATTCCACACGGCTTTACTGCACCGGCGGTTCGGGGGGGGCGAATGTCACCCAGATGGCCAGCAAGTTTGCGCCCAACACCTTTGCCTGCCTCGTGGATCTGTCCGGCATGGCGAGCCTCACAGACGACATAGCCTACCATCTGCCGGGCGGAAGCTCGCTGGACGCGCGGTACAGCCGTGACCCAGCCAGCCCAACTTATCTCACTCCCGACATGCAGGAAATCCGTGACCTTGGAAATCCTTCGCACCTCGCACTGCAGGCAAAGAGCGGGAACCGCTGCAAGATCGTGGTGATCCACGGCGAGGACGACCCCGTCTGCCTAAGCAGCGACAAGCACCGCGTGGCGGATGCGATGCGCTTGGCCGGCCTCGATGTCGAACCCCACTTCATCACCAAGGCCGACATCGACGGAGAACGCATCCTCAACTCCGGCCACCAGATTGGCGAACGCACAGGCCTCCTGATGCACTTTGCAGGGAAGCACCTGTCGCCCCAGAGCGCTCAGATGTGTCGGCTGACCGGGCCCAATGATTTTGAACGACGCGTCCCCGTCGCCTACCCAACCAGCAACGGGGTGCATACGGTCACGTATGGATTAGAGTCTCCCACGCTTTTGTTTGTCCCTGGCAAGCCGCCAAAGGGATAGACCTTCGAACCTTCCCCTTCCGCCAAACGGCGACACAAAATGAAAACACCCCCCCACCTGAGCCCCGTCCACGTTCTGGCACTCGCCGTGATTTGCCTGCTGACCGGTGTGCCCGTCTACTCCGCGGAATTTCGGCTGAGTACATTCTCGGCAGACGTTACCATCCCGATAGGGCATCCGTGCATGGGCGGAGGCATCGCCCCGGCACGGGTTGTGAAGGATCCGCTGCTGGCAAAGGGGTTCGTGCTTTTGGGTGGGGAAAAGCCGCTGGTGCTGCTCGCCTTGGACTGGTGTGAGATCCGCGGGAGTTCGTTTGACAAGTGGAAGCAAACCCTGGCCGAGGCCGCCGGTACGGAGCCCCAACGCGTGCTTGTCATTTCGACGCACGTCCATGACGCACCGGTGATGGATGAGGACGCCGAAAAGCTCCTCCGGGACATCGAGGCAACGGGTGCGTGGAAGAACATTCCACCGCCCGACCCAAAAGCCGCAATTCAGACCGCCTCCGTCTGCCAGCCGGCGTTCAATGAAGCCTGTATAGCAAGGGTCGCCGCCGCCTTGCGGGAGAGTCTGCCAAGCGCGGTCAGGATCACCCATTTTGGCGCGGGAAAGGCGAAGGTGGAACGCATCGCCAGCAACCGCCGCTTCTTCACACCCTCGGGCGCGCTGTCGTATGGGCGATTCAGCCGCTCAACAAACAAGGATGCGCAGGATGCCGATGAAGGCACCGTCGACCCATGGCTGCGCACGCTAAGTTTCTGGAACGGAGACAAACCTGTATGTGCGCTCCACAGCTACGCCGTCCACCCTATGAGCAGCTACGGGAACGGCAGGGTCTCGGCCGATTTCCCGGGGGACGCTCGGGAGCGGATGCAGAAGTCGCACTCCAGTGTTTTCCAGATCTATGCCAGCGGCTGTTCCGGCAACGTCACCGCTGGCAAATACAACACGGGGGATCCGGCCAACACGCCCGTACTCGCCGGCCGCCTGCACGACGCCATGGAGGCCGCATGGGCCGCCACGGAGCGCACTGCCCTTGAGGGAATCGGCTTCAAGCTCGCGCTCATGCCTTTGGGTGCGCGCGCGACTCCCGCCCACACCGAGGCGGTTTTGAGGCAGCGGCTGGCAGAGGGAGTCAAACCGTTTGAACGTTCCGAGGCCGCGATGGGGCTGGCCTGGTATGAGCGGGTCAAAAAGGGACACCGCATCGAAGTCCCCGCCATCGAGTTCAGCGCTTCCCATATCCTGATGCTCCTACCGGCGGAGGCCTACGTGGAGTTTCAGTTGTTCGCGCAGGAGTGCCGTCCGGAGAGTTTTGTCATGGTCATGGGCTACGGCGAATGCGGCCCCGGTTACATCCC
>CANJZW010000202.1 GCA_947479475.1 Chthoniobacteraceae bacterium | reverse complement strand
CGCTAAGCAGTGGAAGCGGGACGCTAAGCAGTGGAAGCGGGACGCTAAGCAGTGGGAGCGGGACTGCCGAAGTCGCGACATGGGGGACGACGGCATTGAGTGGGGTTTCGCCCCTGTATCTTGGGACTCCGTTTTCTGTGTACGTAAATCCTGCGGATCCGCTTTACGAACCGGAGGTCAGGGGATCCGATGACCTTGTGAAGGCGCTTGCGCTGAGCCAAAACATGTTTGCTGGCGAAGGCGGGGCAGTGAGTTTCCGTCTATTCCCCACAGGGCAGGGGCTGACTTTCGAGTGGAGAAAAACGGAAGAAGTTAACGGGGTGAGGACAGTCGATGGGACGTTGCTTGCGGGTGAGAACAAACCCACGCTTACGCTGCGGAATTTGAAGCTGGAAGATGGGTGCACCAGCATTACAAGCGGCAGTCTGACAACTCAAACTCGGGTGACTTACACCGGGGTGGTTTGGATTCACACTGGCACAGTCAGCGCCGACGGCACCTTTTCTCCGGACGGATCTACGCCGAAGGAAGTCTTGAGCGTCCCGTTCACATTGACGGTGCAGCCACTGCCGCAGATTAGTGTCCCTGATTCAACGCCGATCTCCTTGCTGCCCGTGGGGGCAATCACCCTGGTAAATGGAGGAACGCTTGAGCTGCTTGGGAGAGGCAGATATACGGGGGATACGGTTTTCCAGTGGTACTTCCGGCAGAAGGACAGTCTGGATTGGGTGCCAGTGCCCGGCGCCTCGAGCCCGCTTTATTACAGTGCCTCCGGAGTGGGTCAGGAAGATGAGGGCGACTATCGTTTGGAAGCCACCAATGCGGTGGGTACGGTGACCGGAGAGTCGTTTTACGTCACGGTGAAGGATCCGCTGAGTATTGCGCTGGATTTGAGTCCTTCTGAGGTGGATCCCGGGGCCTCCATGACGATGAGGGCGGTCATCTCTGGGACGATGAAGGCGGGCGAGCCGTATGGACTTTGGAAGCAGTCGAAGACAACGGGGGCGTGGTCTCTGGTGTCTACCGGAACTTCAGCAGCGTTTACGTTGTCCCCTGTCAAAAAGACGGATGAAGCGTACTACCGTGTGCGGGCGTATGGAGAGGTGAACGGTCGGGTGGAAAGCCTTCCTGTGAAACTAACCGTGCGCGACCTGGTGGCATTCGCTACGGGCACCACGCTTACCACGACAAGTTTGGCCGCCGGGGATTCCATGCTCTTGAAGGTAAGCGCAACGGGTTACATGCCGGTATTCAAGTGGTACAAAAAGACGGGAGCCGATTGGATTCCCGCTGAGCTTTCCTCCGGGGTGAGTTTGAGGATCGACAACTCCGTGTCGGGCGTATCGGTGCTGAGCTTCTTGAACGCGGCGGCAACGGATGCGGGCAGCTATGGGGTCGTTGTAACGAACGACTTTTCGCAGGTCGACAGCCGAGGTGCGCATACAACCGTCGTGGCCGGGACCCTGAGCCTCTCTCCGCGTGAAATTGGACGGATTAGCGTGAACGCGCCACCCAGCGCAGTGCCCTCGGGTCCAACCTCGGTCTCTGTAAACGAAGGCGCTTCAGTGTCGATCTCCATGGCGGTGAGTGACACGCTGGGAAGCACGGTGCGTTATCAGTGGCGCAAGGATGGAGTCGCGCTGCCAGAGTCAGGCAAGTTGCTGGTGTTCTCCAATACATCGGTGACTCTGAACCGCGCTACGGTGACTTCCGCTGACGAAGGGCGTTACGATTTGCTTGTATCCAATGCGTACGGCCTGAGCACAAGCGCCGGAGTGCAGGTGACTGTGAGTCAGGCGCCGAAGATTGATGTCCAGCCCGTGGACGCGATCACGTCCGAGGGTGGAACGGCCACATACCGAGTGCAGGCGACCGGTTCTGGCACGCTGCACTACGAGTGGTGCAAGCGCTCAAAGGACGGCGCTGGAGCATGGACGCCGTGGGAGCCTGTCATTGGCGCCTTGGACCAACCCATCCTGACCCTCAAGGGACTCACTGCTGCGGACAACGGCTATTTCTTCAAAGTGATAGTGACCGGTTCCAGTGCTTCCGTGACGAGCAGTTTTGCGCAGCTTCGAGTTTCGCTGCCTACGGACGTAAAATTCACAACGCAACCGAATGCGGGTGACACCTCACTCACGAGTTTGAATGTGTCGCCCTCGCCGGTGAGCGCGGGCAGCCTGAAGGCGGTGGTTTCCGACATTAGCCAGGCAACCAGCCTCAACTGCCAGTGGCGTCTTAATGGCACCGTGGTGAAGACTGAGCGGTTGTTGCGTTCTGGGACCGTCTCTTACTCCCCAGTTTACGAGTTCACGACGGTGACCAACGACACGGACGGGGTTTACGATCTGCTCGTGGACAACGGTGCCGCCTTTGCCAGTAGCAAGGCGTTCACCGTGGTGGTGGATCCAAGAATCGAGTCGCTCGTGATTCCTAAGAGCGTCAACCCCGGAGACGGTGTGACGATGGAAGTAAAAACGCGCAATCCGTCCTCGGATTACACTTATCAGTGGATGCGCGGTTCCTCTGCTGTTAGCTCTGGCAGTTTGGCAACGGCCGACATTGTCTCGGGTGGAACCTCGGCCGTGATGACGATCAAGGCGGTGAGTGCGGCAAGTGAGGGAAACTATTACGTCGTGGTGAGCAAGGGGACGGCGCAGCAGCTCACAAGCGGGACAGTGCACATGAGTGTGGCTGCTCCTGTCTCCATTGAGACTCAGCCGGCGTTGGGTGCTTCTCTGAAGGTTGGTGGTGATTTGAACTTGAGCGTAGGTGCCTCCGGAGGTGGCACTCTCACTTACCAGTGGTTTAGGGATGGGGCGGCTCTTGTGGATAGCGGCACAAGCGTGGTGAGTGGGGGAACGAGCGAGGTGACAGGTGCGACGACGAGCCGTTTGAGGATCGGTAAAGTGCAGAGTAAGGAGGCAGGAGTATACCAGGTGCGTGTGGCGAATGCGTCGGGCTCTAAAACGAGTGATCTTGTGACGGTTGATGTGCTTGAACCGCTGGGAGTGGAAATTGAAGCGCTGAGCGATGCTAACCCGGCCCAACGGACATTGAATCTGGGTGAAGGGGTGAACTTTGTGGCGAAGGTGACCGGCTCAGGGACGATCGCGCTGCAGTGGAATCATCTCGTGGGAGACGTCTACCAACCGATCAAGGGAGCTACTGGCGAGCAGTACCGCATCAATCCTGCGACAATGGCTGACGCGGGATTCTACACCCTCACGGCCACGGCCACCATAACCAGTGGTACTGTACAAGCGGTCACAACGGTCACGAGTGCGCCTGTGAAATTGGTGGTGAAGCAAGTGCCGGTGATTTTGGTGCACCCGGTTTCTGTCTCCGTGATCACGAGCGGGAGCGCGGCCGTATCGGCTGGGTTTGCGGTGGTGGCGCGGTCCGCTCCGTTGCTGCCTTTGAGCTACCAGTGGTATAAGGATGGGGCTGCTGTAAGCGGCGCGACGAGTTCTGTGCTGCGGCTTGCGGATGTGAGAGGGAGTGCGAGTTGCGAGTACAGGGTGCGGGTGAGCAATAGCGACGGAAGTGTGGAAACGAGTGCAAAACTGAATGTCCTCACGAGTGGGACGTTGCCTGAAACCTCGAACGCAGGAGCCCCGGGCACGGCGTTCACCCCGACCGCGTGGTGGGTCTACTGGACGAAGGCGACAAAGGCGAGTAACGCATTGGACAGCCT
>CANJZW010000201.1 GCA_947479475.1 Chthoniobacteraceae bacterium | reverse complement strand
TAGCAGCCGGAAATGAAAGTCCGGCATAAACGAACGGACCTCCTCCCATTTCTCCGGCGGCAAACGAAACAAGTCGTGGAACTTTGTGGAGGTCTTCCACACCTTGTTGTCCTGGGCCACCACCACCGGAATGATGGGTGTAAGCCGGACCGGCCCCGGCAGGAATTTGGCCTCCTCGGTCCAGATATTCACCATGTACGAAAGCACGCGCAACGGCATGAGGCAATCCTCGCTACTCTGGTGTTCGCATAGAAAATAAAAGTGAGCGTCCTCCCCGTGGAGCTTCGCCGTGAAAAGCAGGTCTGCGATGCTGGACTTCATCTGGGTATCAATGAAGGTGCCGGGTTCAATATGGAGGCTTGCCCAGTCCACAAGCGCTACCAGTTCGGCATCGAGGTATGCCTGCAGGAAGGCGGCGGCCGTCTCCGGATTGGAAAAGGCGGCGCGAAAGAGTTTGTCGTGCGGTTGATGAATGTCGTCCTCGGGCATGTGCGGGCGCGGGAAAATGGCGCCCAAGAACATTTCGGATGCGGCGAAGAATCAGGATGTTGGTGAAAACCCTGAACGTCAGACGGAAGACGGTGCCCAAGGGAAATCACCCCTATAGCGCCGGGCGGGTATTGTCCGCAAAGCCCCTTGATCCCCAGTTTTATGATTTCGCTTTGGAAGGTGGCGACATAGGTTGCCCCACCCCCCAGTGACCCTCTCATGAAGTATACAGCCAAAGAAAGGCGGGCTGAGAATGAAACCTCGCCCCCTCAACGGTCTTCACCGATGCAGGAAGGCTCGACCACCGATACGGTGCCGTCGGCCTCAGGCCGGTTTACCTCAGGGGCGAAGCAAAAGAGGCCCGCTTTTGTCTCAGCAGCTTAAGAACGCCGGTTCCAAGGCGTGCGGGACAGGAGAAAGGGTGAGGCCCCTGGCGTTGGTCAACCCCGCAAAAAAGAGGCCCGCCGAGAAAGAGCTGGCGTCGCATTCAAGGGATAAATATATGAGCATAAGCTCATGAGTGACGACGTCCCCCCCCAAGCCCTCACACCAACCCAGTTGGACAACGTAGCGGCTCTTTTTAAAGTGCTCGGCGAACCGATGCGGCTCCGGATCCTCCAAAGCGTTTGCCATGGCCCCCGCTGCGCGGGAGACATTGTCGCCTGCACAGGCGCAACGCAGCCCAACGTCTCCAAACATCTCAGCCTTTTGGTACATGCCGGAATTTTGGGCCGTCGAAAGGCGGGGCGGCAGGTAGTCTATAGCCTGCGGGACCCGCTCGTGACAAAGCTCTGTGAAATGGTGACTTCCTCGTTGAGTTGATGTTTCTCATCCGATCAAACTCCCCGAACCTCTAGCGTATGTTAACTCTCGTCCTTGCCCTATCCCGTCGCACCATAATTTTACTTGTCGCCCACATGCTTTTACTTCCTTCCCACGTCTTTTGTGCGGCTCTCCCCGAGCCTCCGGAAAAGCTTCCGCTCTGGCCAGGGGAAGCGCCGATTGGGGGCGGAGCGACAGCACCCTCAACCACCTCGATCACGGTGCATCTGCCTAGGCACCCCAATGGCGCTGCCATGGTCATTTGCCCCGGAGGCGGCTACGGAGGGCTGGTCACGGGTGCCGAAGGGCATGGCATCGCGGCGTGGTTGAACACCCATGGCATTGCGGGGATCGTCCTGGAGTACCGCCTGCCCAAGGGGAACTCGTTTGTGCCACTCGCGGATGCGCAACGCGCGCTGCGGATCACGCGCGCCCGGGCGGGCGGGTGGAACATCCATCCCGAGAAAATCGGGATTATCGGTTTTTCGGCGGGCGGCCATCTCGCCTCCACGGCGGGCACGCATTTTTCGGATGGCCAGCCTGCGGCAACCGACCCTGTGGAGCGAGTCTCGTGCCGGCCGGATTTTATGGTGTTGATCTACCCCGTAGTGACGATGGGCGCCGGCACCCACGGAGGGTCGAAGAAAAACTTGCTGGGAGAAAATCCGCCTGAGTCGGCGATCCAAAACTTTTCCAATGAAAAACAGGTGACGGACCGCACGCCTCCGGCTTACTTAGCGCACGCTCTGGACGACACGGTCGTGCCACCGGAGCACAGTGCAAACTTTTACAAAGCCATGCAAGCCGCCGGGGTTCCCTCCAAATACCTTGAACTGCCAAGCGGCGGCCACGGGTTAAATGGCTACAAGGGCCCCATGTGGGATGCCTGGCAGACGGGCTCGCTGGCCTGGCTTCAGGAGATCGGCATCACGCAGGCTGGCAAGTAAGGGCGTGTTTTTTTCAACTGTGTCTTTAAAACGGGCTTGCTGAGACTCGCTGCCCGGCCTAGCCTCCGACTCCCTTCTAGGGAATGGGTAGATACCGAAGTGGCCAAACGGGGTGGACTGTAAATCCGCTGTCTCTGACTTCGCAGGTTCGAATCCTGCTCTGCCCACCATTCTTGCTCGCCACGTCGGCGCCGCCCCACTGAGGATCCCTGATCCCTAATCCCTCGGAGTCACTCTGCCTTGACTGCTATCTCCCGAAAACCACCGGGACTCTGCCCCTTGGGTTTTCAAAAAATCTGCAAAAATGAAAAAGGGCTATAAGCCAGCCGGAAATTTTGCCTGCCTGAGTCGGCAGTAACCGGTGGAACGCGGATCGTCGAGCGGCCCCGCTTCCAGCTTACGAACTCGCCCGATCCGTTTCCCCCGGCCGGCTCGGCGCATAAGGCGATGCTTCCTCTGCCCATTCGGAAGGGGTCCGCCAGTGAACTGCAGCCTGTTGAACGAGTGTGTCGATGGGTTCGCGTAACACCAGTTCTCGAAGCACTGCCGGGCCCCGTTCCGCTTTGGCCGGCCCACTACAGGCAAGACGCAACATTCGGTGCCGAGCCAGCGTGATAGGTATCTCTTCGCCCGGTTCCGCCGGGAGTTCCAACGACAATAGAACGTGTCTTTGTTGTTCCGCGTCGAGTTCTTCCAGAACGTCTCTAAATACCGTCGCGCGTGCCGAACTGTCAAAACCAGGTGCTCCGAACACTTCTGAAAGGGCCGCCAAAAGAGATGTTGTCTGAGAAAGGGTTTCGATTTTGTGATCCGGCCGCGGTGGTGGGCTCTGCGAATGTCCGGGCTGGGCGGCGACGGGCGGCTCTGGGGCAGCAGGCGTCACCTTAAATTCAATGTCCACACGATGCAGCGCATCGGTGCGTTCGGTAGCGACGCTGAAGCGGGCAAGCTCCCCGGAGCCGTTCTCTGGATGGAGATGAACCGCTATCGAAAGCGTCATACGGTCCGCAGTGCAGGCGACGTTGCTCGGAAGCGGGCCTCCATTCTCGAGGCCGGCGAGAACCTCTCGCCGCAGTTCGCGAATGGCGTATTCGAGAGTAGACATCCGGCGACCATAAGCATGGGGCCTATGGAATAGACAGAGTGCATTTTTAAATCCGAGCCGCCTTCGCTGGAGTGATTCAAAGCGCGGCAGTCGGTGCGCACGGCACCCGCGGCAAGTAGGGTTGGTGAAACTATTTTCACGGCGCTCAAAGACTCCTGCGTTTCCTCGCTTTGCCTGTTTTCTCACTCTTGCCGAAAAGCCGAGGGTCTGCAAGATTCAAGGATTCCGATCACACGGATGCAGTGAATGGTAACGAGCGTCCCTGTTTTTGAAATTGCCCTGGTCCCTCACAGACCCAGGATCAGTTTCCAAAATGGGTTGATGCGCGGGGCCTGGCTCACGACTTAAAAAGCTCCGAATG
>CANJZW010000200.1 GCA_947479475.1 Chthoniobacteraceae bacterium | reverse complement strand
TTGGCCCGAGGGCGTCCGGTTGGGGCGAGCAGCGGGACGCTGTCTGGAGGCGGAGTGGTGGATACCACTGCGCCGGTGCTGAGTGTTGGGGGAAGCGTGAGCGTGAGCGCAACGTCTGGGAGCGGAGCGAGCGTGACGTTAAGCGGAGCCACAGCTACGGACAACATCGGCACACCCACCATCACGTATTCGCCGGTAAGTGGAGGCACGTTTGCCATCGGAACGACTACGGTGACGGCAACCGCAACGGACAGCGTCGGGAACATCGCGAGCGGGACTTTTACCGTGACGGTGAGCGGACCACCTTCAATCACCGCTCAACCCGTGGCGCTCACGGTGATCGCTGGCACAAGCGCCACGTTCAGTGTGACTGCGAGCGGCGCGGCACCGCTGAGCTACCAGTGGAAAAAGGGGGCTTCCAGCCTCTCTGGTGGCACGAGCGCTGTGTATTCTATCGGAAATGCGCAATCCGTTGACGCCGGTTCGTACAGTGTGATGGTCACCAACCCCGCCGGCAGCGTCACGAGCGGGTCAGCCGCGCTCACCGTCAACACGCCGGTCGCTATCACCGCACAGCCGGTGGCGCTCTCGAAAACGGCAGGCGCTGCATCCTTGTTTTCTGTCACGGCCACCGGGACTGGACCGTTCACCTATCAGTGGCGCAAGAACGGCACGAATATCACCGGCGCCACATCCGCTTCGTACGCCATTCCCAGTGTCAGCGCCGGAGACGAGGCCTCCTATGATGTCATCATCACCAATGCGGCGGGGAGTGTCACCAGCGCGGCTGCAACGCTCACGGTCAATGTGCCCGTGCCAAGTGCGGTGACCTTCGCGCAGCGCACGGGAGGAGGAATGCTGGTGGACATCTATTACACGCTCACGGGCGGCACAGCGAACGTTGCGCTGGGTGTCTCGCTGGACGGGGGAACGACATTCAGCTCGATGGCGTCTGTCACCGGAGACGTGGGCGCGGCTATTAGTGCGGGGACGTCCAGGCACATCGTGTGGAACGCGGGGACAGATTATCCCAATTCGGGTTCGTCAAACGTGAAGATGCGCGTGACGTCGCTTTTGGAAGGGGCCGGCGGGACCTTCGCGCCCATCCCTGGCGGGACGTATTCGATGGGGGATGTGCTTGGAGACAGCAATATTACAAACGCTGTGCCAGTGGCGGTGACATTGAGCCCGTATTACATGGCGGTGAACGACACGACGAAGGCGCAGTGGGATACGGTGCGGACGTGGGCCTTAACCAACGGCTATACGGATTTGGCTGCTGGCGCGGGGAAAGCTGCCAACCATCCGGTGCAGAGTGTGACCTGGTGGGACGTGATAAAATACGCAAACGCTGCGAGCGAGAAGGAAGGGCTGACGCCGTGTTACACGGTAAGCGGGGCTGTCTACAGGACAGATCAGAGTGACGACGTTATCTGTGAGTGGACCGCTAATGGGTATCGGTTGCCCACGGAAGCGGAGTGGGAAGTCGCAGCCCGTGGGGGCCTTGCTGGAAAGCGTTTTCCATGGGGGGACACAATTTTGCAGGGCCAGGCGAACTATATCGCGAGTGATATTTATTCGTATGACCTGAGTGGTTCAGTAAACAACCATCACCCGAAATACGCGGTGGGAGATTATCCCTACACGAGTCCCGTGGGGAGTTTTGCAGCGAATGGGTACGGTTTGTATGATATTGCAGGGAATGTGTTTCAGTGGTGCTGGGACTGGTTTCTAGACACGTATTCTGGAGGCAGCGATCCACGGGGGGCTGCAATCGGCTCGCTCCGGGTTGTACGGGGAGGCGACTGGAATAACCAAGCGTACAACGCGCGGAGCGCGGACCGCAATGCCACGGCTTCTGCGGAGTACAATGTCATCGGCTTCCGCCTCGCCCGTGGGCGGCCATCCGGCTTGGGCAATGGGGCTCTATCGGCTGTTGGCGTTGTGGACACCACTTCACCCGTGCTCAGCCCGCCCGCTTCCTTCAGCGCCGTAGCAACGTCCGGGAGTGGAGCCATCGTTACGTTCAGTGGCGCGAGCGCGACGGACAACATTGGCACGCCCACGATCACGTATTCGCCGGCGAGCGGCAGCACTTTCGCGGTGGGTACTACCGTGGTCACGGCAACCGCAACCGACAGCGGCGGGAACATCGCGAGCGGGACGTTTACGGTCACCGTCAATTCGCCCGTCGTCATCACCACACAGCCGGTGGCTCTCTCCAAACTTGCCGGCGCCTCTGCGACCTTCAGCGTGGTGGCCACAGGCACGGCGCCGATCGTCTATCAATGGCGCAAAGACGGCTCCAATATCAGCGGCGCAACCTCGGCCACCTACACCATTCCAAGCGTCAACGCCGGGCATACTGCGTCCTATGATGTGATTGTTACCAATGTGGTTGGGAGTCTCGTATCCTCCGGCGTGATGCTCGATGTGAGCACGCCCGTTGCGATCACCACGCAGCCCACCTCGCTCGCCGTCTTGGTAGGCTCTGGCGCCGTGTTCAGCGTGGTTGCCACGGGCTCGGCACCGCTCGCCTACCAGTGGCGCAAAGGGACCGCTAATATTACAGGCGCCACTTCCGCGACCTACACCATTCCGAGTGCAACTGCAGCACACGCTGCCTCGTACAGCGTGGTCGTCTCCAACCCAGTGGGAAATCTCGCGAGCAACACGGCCGTGCTCACCGTCAACGCGCCTGTCGCCATCACTGCGCAGCCGGCTTCGTTGATAAAAACCGTGGGCGCACCCGCGACCTTCAGCGTCACGGCCACGGGCACCGCACCGCTCACCTATCAATGGCGCAAAGACGGTGCAAACATTGCAGGTGCAAATGCGTCTTCGTACACCATTCCGGCCACGGTTAGCGGCGATACGGCGTCCTATGACGTGGTGCTCACAAATCCGTCCGGCACTCTCAACAGCACTGCTGCGACACTCACGGTCAACACGCCGGTCGCCATCACCACACAGCCGGTGGCACTCACACGCAACGTGGGCACAAGCGCGGTCTTCACCGTGGGGGCCACGGGCACGGCGCCGCTCACTTATCAATGGCGCAAAGGCGGTGTGGCCATCGCGGGCGCAACTTCGGCCACCTATTCCATCGCGAGCACGGCCTCCGGGGATACGGCCTCCTACAGCGTGGTGGTCACCAACGTCGTGGGAAGCGTCACAAGCAACACAGCCACGCTGACGGTCAATACGCCGCTGACGATTACGAGCCAGCCCGTGGGACTCACCAAAAACACAGGAGCCACGGCCAGTTTCAGCGTCACGGCCACCGGCACGACCCCCATCACCTATCAGTGGCGCAAGGACGGCACCGCCATCTCCGGCGCTACGGCGTCCGCCTACAGCATCAGTTCGTTGTTGGAAAGCCACGCGGGCAGCTACGATGTGGTCCTGACAAACCCCGCCGGGAGCCTCCCCAGCAGCGCCGCTGTTTTGAAGGTGGAAACGCCACCGACGCTTACCACGATTCCCGTGAACACGGCTGTCATTGTGGGCATGCCAGCCTCCTTGCGCGTGGCAGCCACCGATGCGGGGCCGATTGTTTATCAGTGGCGCAAGGGCGGGGTGCCTATCGCGGGAGCTACCAGTGCGACTTATGCCATCGCACTGGCGCAGACTAGCGACGCAGGCAGCTACGACTGTGTAGTCACCGGCACCAAGGGCACGGTGACGACCGTTCCCGTTGTCCTGGCCGTAAACAAACCCACGGCGCCCACGATCTCGGTGCAACCTGCGA
>CANJZW010000199.1 GCA_947479475.1 Chthoniobacteraceae bacterium | reverse complement strand
GCCAGGGTGCCAAATTTGGCACCGACCCTTTGAGCACATCCATAAGCCCGAGAGTGCGACTCTTTGACTAGCCCCCTCAGATTTTCCATTTTCCGGTTTTCCACGATTCTGGGAGCACTGATCAGTGGGTGGACCGCGGTGCACCAACTCCTTGGCAACCTCTTTGAACCGGGAGAACTCCACCCGGGCTAGGCTCTCCATCTCACAATAGCGCAGAAATTCGTGGTAGGCTTCGCTAACAATGACAATGCCGCCCTCCCTTGGAACAAACGCACCGTGGATAAAGGACCACGAGCTACCAGTTCCGCGATACGGAACATGCCGCGAATCTCCTCGGCCTGAAGGAGCTCGGTAATATCTACACCCGCATCATGAACCCGACGACGGACGTCCTCGAGCAGCGCCTCGCGGCTCTCGAAGGCGGCTCGGGTGCGCTCGCCCATTCCTCCGGACAGGCCGCCATCACGGCGTCCATCCTGAACATCGCCGAAGCCGGCGACCACATCGCCTCGACCTCGCAGCTCTACGGAATTTCCTTTTTACGTACGTATGGAGGGGAAGGCTGCATTGCCGCGGCGCGTTAAGTTAGCAGGAATAGCCGTTCACACCGCAGTGGGTCCGAGGCTCACTATGATGCATCGTCGGGAATGACACGAATGGCGTGGCTGAAATGTTTGAAATAGAATCCCGTGGGCCGGAAGGCGCGAAGATAAATGCCGTCCGGAATTTTGTTGCCATTCGAGTCGACTCCGCTGTCGCCGGTGCTGTCGAGGATCAGAGGTTGTTTATCTGGAGACTTACCAATGTCACCGATCCACAAGATGCAGTGAGTGATGGTACCGTCGCCGCTTTTCATGAACAGAATGTCGCCGCTGCGCAACACGGTGCCAAAGGCTGCATAGTCGCGGGGAACCTCGATCCGTTGTACTGGATTTGAATGGCCCTCACCTGGGCCCGGTGCGTCTTTCATCGCTCCAAGGTTGCCAATCGCGCTTGGAAGCTTGAATCCTAGTGCCTGGTTGAATGCAAAAGATACAAAATTTGAGCAATCGAGCCCCTTGGCTACAGGGCGTTTGAGATCGGCTTGAGTGGGCCATCCGGCCGGCGGATCCCATTCCGGAATGTGGTGATGCTGGTAGCCTCGTCCAACCAGAGACATTCCAACGGCTAGGACGCGCTCGCGCTTCCATTGCGCCTTTCGTTCGCTGAGTCCGGCTGGCGCAGGGTAATGCTTTGAGGGTGGGCCCCAGTATCCCCAGCGTTTGATGTTTGCCTCGGCATACCAGTTTTTGAAATCCACGCTGGATTGCTCCTTGGGGTCAGCGCGGGGACCGGAAACCAAATCCCCCATCAAATCTTTTACATCGAAGGACAGGGCAATCGAATAAGGCGACTTATACGCCGAGCGATCGGGAGTCTGCGCGTGCAAAAAAGCAGAGGTGACTAGAAGGCCGAAGAGTAAAAATGATCGGTTTATGGCCATAAGGGCTGGTGTGGATGGAGAAGCGCATAGGACTCCGTTTGGAGATCATCCGAGCTGGTGTCCGAGGTTGGCGTTTGCGGGGGGAAGCGGTCAGGGCTTTCTGGAAGGGGTCTGAACGGTAAAGCGACAAGGGTACGGTTGCCGGCCACAAATTGACCGCGTCGCGTTGAACACAACGATAATCCCGAGCGGTCCACTTTTCGGCCACAGTTTGCACAGGGATTCTAACTGGACGATTTATTCTGGAAGGCGAAAGGGAGCGAACTAAAAAGTTGCCAATTGGCAACTCTGCCACGGTGTAGGCCGCTTTCTGGACCTGAAGTTCGCAGCAGGTGCCCAATATATGTTAACCATAACTACGGAACACTCTATGAAGTCCCCTCCCATCATTGCAGCATTGGCATTTATCGCGTTTCTGCCCCCAGCTTTTGCGGAGCAATCCCTCGATGCAAAAGCTTATGCACAGCAAATTGTCTCCAGTCATGGCGGAGCCGAGAAGCTTCTGCGTATCGTGAAGTTTTCCGAGACGTACTACATGGGCGGCGACCTGACAAAGAAGGGCACCGACAGAACCTCCATCATTCAAGCGCCGACTCTCTGGTATGTCGGCAAGACTGAGAGGGTCTCAAAGAGCGGAAAGGGTTCAGTCTGCCAGGATATATGGATGTGGACGCTGGTTCCACTCACCGACCCGAACACAAAGCTCGAAATCGTTCCGGATATTACAACAGAGGGAAAGCTGGCACACGGCCTCAAGGTAAGTGGCACCATTGAACCCTCCATCACCGCCTTCTTTGACGCGAGCACTCAGGACTTAGTGCGCATTGACTGGCGCGGGCAAACTTTTACATTTTCAAACCCCGTCGAAGTGGATGGAACCAGAGTGCCATCGAAGTGTGTTCTGGAAGGCAAGGATGGCAAGGAACGTATCCGAACAGAACTACGCTCTATTGAGCGGCTCCATGAGCTGCCGGCCGATTTACCAAAACCCTAAGAGTAGAGAGGAATGCCGCCTCTCCTGACCTTTGTCCCGAGAACGCTGCACTTTCCGGCCGCCGTTTGCAAACCTCACCGGATCCCTCAGATTTTCCATTTTCCGGTTTTCCACGATTCCGGGGACACTGATCAGTGCGTGGACCGGAAAATATCGCAGTCAAAACTTTGGCTATCCCGCTGGTTCAATTTCACCGCCACCGCCACCGCCGCAGCTTGAGCCTGGAAAACCGGAAATGCGGCCATCATCTCACCAGGCGGTCGGCAAGTGGACGTCTCGGACGCTATTCTTTCAGTCTAATGGGATGAAGCGTAATGATTGTAGAGGGTAGTGAGCCCGCTATTCGCGGCTTTGCCCTGCCGTGGGCTGGATGGAGTTGCGAATTTACGTCCGGGGCGTCCGCAGCTGGCGTTGGCATCTAGGCACTCGCTTGGTACAGGCGGAAAAGTTTTGCGGGGGGGCTCCAGCCGATCACACAATTTTTCTTTTTTGCGATGTATTTGGTAGATTTCACAGTGTGCAGGACAGGCCTGCGGGTGAAATTGTACGGATTCCCACTCATTCCAACGCATTCTTCTACCATCTACTCGAGGCAATCAGAGGGCTGACACTCCACGAAGGTATGAGCATGAGACAGCTCCCAAGGTGGTCCCGCAGCATTATTATTTTTTCTGAAACAACAGGCCTTCGCCAAGATCGCACCTCAAAATGCTCTTGATAAACAGATTGCGGATTGAACAACTCCTGTACAATTTCGACCCTTTTTGGAAATTGTACGGAAAACCAGGGTCTTTAAGGAGAGGATCCATACTGGTGGCCCTAATTCCCGACTCCAAATGGAGGTGAGGCAATCGGGCTACCAATTTAGGATAATACACATCTTGCAAAAAGTCGAGTACCTTCGACGCCTCGTGGTGCGGATACACAGGCGAAGCACGGTCCTGGGTATCTAGTGTGCCAATCTTCAACTTGATGCATCGGCTATGACGCGTTCAACGGAAGGGACTATTTTATGAAATCTCGGAGACGGAATTCGAAATTTCATACATTTCAGACTGCTGATATCCCCTGGGACTGCCGGAGGTCCCTACGCAGACCTCTCCATTTTCAAGCGCTCAGCCAGCCAGACCTTGATGATGGACTGGCGTGTAACTCCCACCCTTTGTGCCTCTGTATCCAAGTTCTCAATCATCCAGATCGGCAGGTCGACATTTACCCGTCTCTGCTCCAAGTTTGGCCTCCTCACGGACGAAAGGTCCAGATGCGGTAAAAGATCCGCTCCAGAGTCAAAGATGTCATCAAGTTGCTCTGCCTTCATGGTATAAATCCTCCTCGTTGGTTCTGCTTC
>CANJZW010000198.1 GCA_947479475.1 Chthoniobacteraceae bacterium | reverse complement strand
TTCGAAATGGTGGTGCACTTTGAAAGCTGCCGGATGTAGCGGGACACGCTGCGTCGGTTGATGCCCAGTTCCTGGGCAATCCGCCGCTGAGACAAGCCCTTCTGGTGGAGATTGAGGATTTGATTTTGGTGAAGCACGGAGAGGAGGTTGGCCATCCCCGAGAATGCCTTAAACAAGCATCAATCGAGAAACAGCCAAACCCCTCAAGGTGGTGCACTTTGAACCTACCCTATTTCGAACATTGGTGGTGCACTTTGAGTGTTCACTGACAGTCTCCGGCATGACATCAGAACCCCTGAAGGGCGGCAGACGCATGGGTGGAAGCATCTTTGCCTTCTCCCCGACCCCTCTACGAATGTGAGAGAGGCTGCGTAATTCCGAGTGCCGGGGTTCCATCCGCCTCTCCAATGATTGGAACTCCGGTCCAAAATTTTGCACCTTCGAACAATCTGCCCCCCCTTGTCGACTTTTCCCGCGCTAGTCTCGAACCCCTTCAATTTTGGGGAAAACGCCGCCTAATTTCGCATGGTGGGCAACTGCCCCGCTTTGCGTATACCAGCTGATCGCACCGTCCAGATCAGTGAAGACCACACCCGGCTCCAATCCATCATGGGCAGCCTCGTTAATCCGGACTTCAGTAAGTTCGGCCAACTCGAGCCACCGATTTTTTAACTCGGTAGCAGCTAGCGAGACCCCCATTTCCTTGAGCACAGGAGCATCAATCCTTGCGTTACGCCGCATCCATTCGAGCAGACTCAGTGGGGTGAAGCCTGCGTCTTTGGCGGACGCCGCCCACACGACTGAGTGTAGGGGAACAATCCCTGAGGCGTGACTCACCAAATCGACCAAATCACGCGTTTCAGCTCTCGCAGCCATGGTCAATGCCTTGTTCGTGAGTGCGTCAAAAGGATGCCGTTTCCAATAAAGAACGGCGTCCCGTTGGATCGGAAAAAAGCGCCAGGCCGAATCCTGTGCCCATTCGACTTTAACCGATTTTCCCGACTTGGATGCGGATATTCTGCGAAATAGCGGAGTCCATATCTGTCGTTCCACGTTGAAACCGGCAGTTTCGAGACACATCACATCCAAGTCACTCGCCTTGACTACAGCCTCTTCGACATCGTGAAAAATATCGATGTCTTCACTAAACCGAGGGGACCCCGGTGCGAAATTAAGAGCTATGCCACCTGCGATGTGACTCTCAGGGGATCGGTTTGCCGAGATGGTTTTCAAGACCTCCGACTGAATGGCGGTTAAAGGCATCCTTCAATCTCCCTTGCCGTCTTCCATGCCTTCACATCTCCATGCTGCCGTAGCCGCTGAATCACGAGCATGACATCCCCGACCGTTTCAATATTCGCTTGAGGAGAACGAAACCAAAAGCATTGGGCGTGATACCGCTGTACGGCAGACGTCGCCATCTCGCGGAGATGAGAAGAGGCCACAGCGTTACTGGTTTCCAAACTTTTCGTCATAAAAGAAAATTTCGTTGCCTCGAAATAGCTTATCAAGAACCACGATCACTTACAAAACTGAACGGGCAGCCTGTAGTAGGCGCTGCCAACAGGGATTCATTGGCTTATCTCCCCGTGAATTCAAATTACACCACGGGCAGCGGTACGGCAGCTTTTTTCAAGGCATCCTGCCAGATTTTGCGGTCATGTCCTTTGTCCGACAGCTTTCAGTGCCGCCTTTAAGCGCGAAGCGATCGGAGTGGAACACGGGCGCGGGGCGCTGTGTCCACTGCCATCTCTAGCCTAGCGCGTCGGTAGGCCTTGACGATTTACAGATTTAAGTGTGACCTTGAAATATGGGTAGTGTCTCTACAAATCCAAGTCCCGAAGAACTCGTTGGCGAGGAATGGGCGGCTTGGTATCGGTTGTCTCCGATTGAGCGTTGGCGGGAGAGTGGGTTTTTGTGGCAGACCTATCTCACCCTAGGAGGCTCCCTTGATCCCGAACCCGATACTCAAAGTCCTTTCTTCGATGGCAGCGCACAAAGTCCGTTGCCTTCTGATGGGCGGTCAGGCCTGCGTATTTTACGGAGCGGCAGAATTCAGTAGGAACTCTGATTTTGCCATTCTGGCGGACGCTGAAAACTTGGATAGATTAAGAGGGGCGCTCATGGAGCTACAGGCGGGCGTCATTGCGGTGCCGCCTTTCGATGTTGCCTACCTTGAGAAGGGGCACGCCATTCATTTCAGATGCCGGCACCCGGAGTGCGATGGGTTGCGGGTGGATGTGATGTCGGTGATGAGGGGAGTCGATCCGTTCGAGTTGATCTGGCAGAGGCGTGCGACAATCGAGTTGCCGGATGGGACAATCTGCGACCTGCTTTCGATTGCGGATCTTGTGAGGGCGAAAAAGACGCAGCGAGACAAGGACTGGCCGATGATCCGCCGTCTTTTGGAGGCCGATTTCTTTAACAACCGGGACCAACTGCCAGATTCTCCAAGAGTACTGTTTTGGTTGAGGGAACTTCGTACGCCTGAGCTGTTGATTTCTGTTTGCAACGATTTCCGAGAACTTGCGATTGGGGAACAAGGACAACGATCCCTGCTTGGGATGGCTCTGGATGGAAGGATTGATGCGGTGGAGGAAGCTTTGTTTTTGGAAGAAATCGAGGAGCGCCGCAGGGATCGAGAGTATTGGGTTCCGCTCAAACGTGAGTTGGAGGCGCTGAGGCGCCAGTTAGTTCTCTCCCAAGAGTAATCTCTTCTGGAGGGCTTTGGTGCCACCTGCACCGACTCCCGCCTCAAGTGGGTGAAAACTCTTTGAGACAAATCTCCCCAAACTAAGTGCGCTAGTTGGCGAAAATGGCCGGAAGCCACTCACAAGTTGGATTTACCTGAAAGAAACGGCCCGACAACTACATAAACGGGGAAGGGAGGCAGGCACAATGAGCAGGGGCGGTTAATCTCCACTGAGAGGCGGCAAGATACCCCAGAACCGAACCGCTTCCTCCTTGCGCATGTTCTGGTTGTAGTGGGTGTGCAGCATGTTTGTCCCACGGTGCCCGAGCTCGTAGGCCGTCTTCAGTGCGTCCTGGTGGATCTTATAGTGGGCCGAGGCGAACGTCTTCCTAGCCCCGTCCTGGATTCACTCTACCCCAGCAATCTCGGCCATTCTCCGGCGTATGCGGATCAGGGTCCTCTGCGACCTTGGGAAAATGCGGCCCTCCCTCACGCCGCCCTGAGCCTTGTACCAGTCCAGCCACGCTTGGAGGGTTGGCGTGACCGTGGTGAACCGCTTTATACGGGTCTTGTTGACGGCAGCGGTGATGCAGAGTTGCCCGTCATCGGTAAAAATTAACGAGGACTTCCTGGCTGCGATGCTCTCTGGAGAGCGGCGGCTTGGTCACAGAATGGTATACCTGCCCATTGACGGCTTCTGGTTCAAGGATCCTAGGCTCGATGCGTTCTGTCCGACCACAGACAAGAAGGTTGAAATTCTCTTGAGCAACTATCTCGTGAAGTGCGCCGCAAGCATGGGCGGCAATGTGGATTCGAAGTTCCTCATTAAAGAGCACAGACGCCCCCAAGTGCTGGCCGGCATCGTCAATAGGGCAAAGACGTTACTCGAGGCGGAGCCTAGTTTTTTTGAAGGTGCCAGTGCCCCTCGCCGGCACTCACAAGGAAGGCTGAAGCTTCAGCCTACGAGCTCATCCTCCCTTGCGGACGTTATCCACAGGGCTTTTGTTCGCAGGGAGGGCGGTATTGTCATTGTCAGCGAAGCCTACCACGAATTCCTGCGCTATTGTGAGATGGAGAGCATAGCCCGGGTGGAGTTGTCCCGGTTCAAAGAGGTTGCCAAGGAGTTGGTTTTGGAAAATTTCCAGCTTGGTCTCCGGCATGACATCAGAACCCCTGAAGGGAGACAGCTCCATGGCTGGAAGCATCTTGCCCTTGTGCCTGACTCCCCGGCGAAAGAGTGCGAAGCTGCATGATTCCGTGGGCTGAAGTTCCGGTGTTTCCGATTT
>CANJZW010000197.1 GCA_947479475.1 Chthoniobacteraceae bacterium | reverse complement strand
TTGATCAAATACCTGGACAATCCAAAGACAGAATGGGCTGACTTAAAAAACTACCTTTACTACATGATGCGGGCTCACAGCCTTGCTAACGTGTACGAGCGGGAATTCGCGTTGACTGACCCTGTGAGCTTCAACAAAGCCCACGGTCAACGCGCTCCACTCTCTTGTCCAACTGCAGTGCGGCGACGGAGGCGGTCAGGGCAAGCAGAAGCTCTTCAAGTCTGGGATTCCGACTAGGAAAAAGAAGTAGCGGTCCAAGGCTTATCTCACCAGAGCTTCAGGAGTGTCTGGATGAAAAAAGGGGGTTGAACGGCAAATGTCGATCAGCCCCCTTCGTCCTGTCTACTACCAGAGCCCCAGGAACTGCCCCGCATTCGCACGGAAAGGCCCCCCTGCGGCCGCAGGCCTCTCTTCCCTGGGGCTTGTCTCTTGGATCAAGGCCTCGGAAATGTAAGCGCCCACGTGTTCCTGCCCGCCAACCGATGATCGCGAGTCGCTAAACAGCGGGAGGTCAGACGTGATGACTGCATTTGCTGCCTGATCACCAGCAGTGATTTTCAGATAGGCCTTGGTTCTGGACCAAGAAGTCAGAGTTTGCCACAGAACGCACAGCGCGAAGATGGCAGCGATACTCAAGGTCAGCAACGGTGTCCAAAAATCGGGCGAAAACTGATGCGTTTCTGATGGCTGGGAATGCGCGGAACGGGCCATTGCCAGGCGTTGAATTTGCGCGGGTGCGCGATGATTGTACTGTCGCAAAACATGTATTAAGCGGTCGTTTAGATGCATTTATGTTGACAATACAGGGCGAAAAAAAATAAAAATTATGCCTTTTTTCCATCCAGTCACTTCTCCCTCAACCGTCCCCTCCCTCTGTTTGCAGCACTTTCTTGCTCCAGTTTCCTCCCTGTTAGCCAAAGCTAAAAACCAACGCGCCTGCCCGGAACTTTCCGATCAGCAGTGGCTCCAGTTGGGACTCCGCAGGGTTCTCGAAGATCATCCCAGCGGTCGCGCTTTCCTTCAAACTCTGAGCGTTTCCGGTTGCGCAACTCCAAGCCTCTCGCACTTCTTCGAATCCCTCAAAAGTGGGCGCCGACTGGCCCTGCTTACCAAAGTCTCCAACGCCTTCGCCAAAACTTTACCCTCTCTGCTTCCCGCTTCGTGGCAGTCTCTGCCAGAACTTTCCAATATGGATCTTTATGCCGGTGACGGGCACTTCCAGGAGGCCGCAGTCCATGATTCACCTGATCTGGAAAAAGGCATCAAGTACGCCACAGGACATTTCTTTGCTCTGAATTTACGTTCACACGCACTTGTCCATTTAACGGTCGCCGACCAGCTCACCAGAAAAAAAGAACATGATATGCATGCTCTTAAAAGACTTTCCCTTAGTGAATTACGGCAGGGTGCAAAAAACGGACGTAAGGTGCTTTATGTCTGGGATCGCGCCGGGATTGATTTCTCAAAGTGGCAATACTGGAAAAATACTGGAGGCCTGTATTTTCTGAGTCGGGAAAAAGCTAATATGGCTCTTCGCTTTTTCAAGGCCAACGAATGGGATCCAACGGACCCACGGAATCAAGGTGTGATTGCGGACGAAATGGTGACTTCGAGCAAAGGAGTGCAGGTGCGCCGTGTTCGGTATTGGTGTGTGCTTCGTGGGGAAGAATTTAGTTTTTTGAGTAGCGAATACAGAATGCCGCCCGGGGTGATTGCGCATCTTTACCGTTTGCGTTGGGACATCGAAAAAGTTTTTGACGAGCTCAAGAATAAGGTTGGAGAAACCAAGGTTTGGGCGAGTTCAGCCACAGCCAAGGCGATGCAGGCCAATTTTCTGTGCCGTGGGCATAATCTGATGCTGCTCTGTGTTGTCGCATCTTCAGCAGCATGGGCAGTCGCCAGCGGCACAAGCAAAAGGGTGAAGAAGCGTGTGAGAATGTCTTTCATGGTTTCTTCTGAGTCTTGTTTACCTCTTCGATGGATCTGAGGATGTTTGTCTTCCACACGCCTTGCAGTTGCTCCGGCTTGGCGCGGCTGAGGGCTTGCAAGGCTTCGTTAAACTTGCCTTGGCGGGTCAGGATGCGAGCGATGCCTTGCAGTGCAGTGAACTCGCTGGAACCTCCGATGTGAGTGCGGGCTTCGACGACGGCGTTGTAGGCTGCGAGGGCGGTTTCGTCGTTCTTGAGGTTGTTTTCGCGGTTGTGGCCGATGGCTTCCCAAATCGCGTCGCGCATGCGCGGTTCGCTGGTGAACTCCAGCGCGGCGCGGAGGTCGGTTTCGGCTTTGCCACCGGTTTTTGCGATGGAGTAGGCTCGGCCTCGGGCATGAAGGCCGGCACCGCGTTGCCAGAAGGGCCACTTCGAGAGGTCTTCCGCGCCGAACTGCACGATGACCTCGGGTGCCTTGTAAGTGTTGAGGAGGTGATCCATCTGCGCAGTCTTCCTCACGGGCTCGATAGGGATGCGGGCGATGAGTTGTGCGGCGAGGTCCGGCTGGCGCTGGTGAATGGCGAGCTGGGCTGCGAGTTCCAGCGCGTGGGACTTTTGCAGGTCGGTGAACTTGCCCTCGGCGGCAGCGGTGTAGGCGGCGAGGGCCTCTTCGCGTTTGCCGGTGCGGGCGAAGTCGGCGGCAAGGCGCGTGGCTTCGAGGAAATCGGCGTCCGGCAGCCCGTGATCGAACTCGAAGCTGTTTCCATCGTAGAAGGTCGCGAACTTCATCACCTCGTGAAAACCATCGGTGCCTGTCGGCGAAAAGGCGGAGTATTCCGAGCCATCTTCGCGGATGCGCTGGCGGCAGATGTTGATGTGCCAGGGCAGGCTCTTGTTGGGCCTGCTGCCGATGACCTGGTGCAGCGGATCATTCTCATCCTGTGTGATCGGTAGACGGATCTCGATGGTCCAGTGATCATCAGCGATGTGCGTGGCGACTTCGGCGTTCGAATCCCAACTGAACCATTTGTCGCGCGAGGCACCGCGATCGAGGTCCACCACGGCACCGCTCGGGCTGATGGCGATTTGATAATACGAGCGCGATTCGGTTTCGAGGAGCAGCTCGACGGCATCGCCATACCAGAGTGCGCCGTCGTCCTCCTTGGTGCTTCCGATGTTGGGCTTCTCGTCGAGGCGTTCGTCGCAGCGGATGGCAAAGTAGAGGTCGCGACCAAGCCAGGTAGATTTCACCGTGGTGCCAAAGGTGGGCGGGCGTCCCGTTTGCAGTTCGCGCAGTCGGACGGTGGCGGAAGAGAAGGCGTTTGTCCACGCTTCCTCGTCGAGCTTGCCATCAATCACAATCTTGCTCGGCGCGTTGCCCACAAGCCGCAGCATGGGCACCGGGCCTCGCACTTTGGCGAGCTGCTGGCTTTTGTTGCGTAGGCCTTTGAGGAAGTCGTCGATGAGGGCGATGCGCCTGCCATACACGCTCGCGGCATCGGCTTTTGCCTTCGCTTTGTCGAAAAGGGCGAGCGCTTCGTCGGCTTTCAGCTTGTCCTTTTCCATCTCCTGCCAGTTGGCCTCGCAGTATTCAAAGAAGGCGCGCATCTCCACTTCCGCCGGGCTGTAGAACAGGCGGCAGTATTCGCGGAACATCGCGTCCACGTCCGCGTCCTTGCCGCCCCAATACATCTGCGCGGTGAAATAGACCTGGAAGTGATTGAAGCCGATGCCCGCCGTGCTGGGCTCCTGCGGCACGGTGAGGGAGATGTCTTCGCCGTGAGAGATGCCTTTGGTGGCGTTCGTGCTCTCGCCCATCGCGTGTGGTGTGAAAGCGGGCAGATACCAACCGCGGTCGATGAAGGGATAGTTCTCGAAGTTGATGATCGGGTTTTGCGTCTTCGCCATCCAGCTCTCACGTAACTGTCGAAACGCCGCCTGCTGCTCCGGTTTGTTGTTCCTCGGGACTCGCGCGCCGACGATGGAGACGACGACATTGGGCTCCAGCTTGTCGATCTTCAGCGGCGGCAGCGAATAGATGCCGTAGGCGCAGTTGAGCACCTT
>CANJZW010000196.1 GCA_947479475.1 Chthoniobacteraceae bacterium | reverse complement strand
AGCGTGCCTGCGCAGAGCCGATTTTCGCGTGTTTTCGCCTGGTATTGTATTTGAGGCCGGAGATGAGCGCCCAAATCTCGAAAAAAACGCGGATTCCAAACCGCGCGGATCGAACGTTTGTGAAAAACGGCTATTCACGGACAGGCTCTTGAGTACGTCCTCTTTGGCGGTTCTTGACCGGTGGGAAGTTGACAAACCGGCCCGTAAAACATAGTTTTACGCATGATTAAAACGATCTCCAAAATTGGCAACTCGCAGGGAATTATCTTCGACTCAGCGCTTCTCCAGCTCGCCCGTTTGAAGGTGGGCGATGAAGTGAACGTGGAAGTGCATTCTGGTGGGACGATCACCATCGCGCCGATTGCTACCCTGCCCCCGCGTGATGAAATGACAGCACTGATCAAGGACACGATGGGCAGATATGCTACGACGATGAAGCGTCTCGCGTGAACCCTATGGACAACCAATGTCTTCATTTGACGGTTGATATCGTTTTGGAGATCCACGCCGAGGCGATCGCGCAGTTCGGCGGCTCCGAGGGGCTTCGTGATCGCGCCCTGTTGGAATCTGCCATTGCCGCTCCACAAGCTAGCTTCGGAGGTGAGTCGCCTTTCACCGACGCTGTGGATATTGCCGGCGCATACTTGTTTTACCTTTGCAGCAACCAACCTTTTCTCGACGGCAACAAACGAGCCGCGCTTGGTGCGTGTCTGGTGTTCCTTCAATTGAATGGATTTACCCCAGCGCCGGACAGTCAAGACTGGGAAAACCTCACCCTGGCGGTAGCTGCCGGCGCAATGTCACGCGATGACGTCACGATGACCCTGCGTAAGCTGCTCCGTTGATCGATCGATCCCTGCACAACGTAAACTCGCGGGAGTTCGGGCGCTTGTTTTTCCCGCGCAGCCGCTTCAGTGTCAGAGGATTGCGAGGGAGAGGCTGGTTGCGAGGGGCCGAACCGCTTGCCGCCGAGGTGCGATTTCACCGCCCTCAGTTTCAACGAAGTTACCCTCACGGCCCAGAGCCGCCGCCATGGGACCCGCCGACGGCGTAAAACTCAACTTCCAGCACCTTCAGCGCTTTTTGAACCGGGCCGCAAAGGCGCCATCCGTATGCGCCTCGAAGGGGAGCGCCCTCTTGGTCTCTTCGAGTTCAAGCTCGGGACACTCGCGCAGGATGGCGCTGACGACCTCCGCATTTTCTTCCGTTTCCAAGGAGCACGTGCTGTAAACCAGCTTGCCTCCGCTTTTTAACAGGGGAACAGCACGGCGCACGAGGGCCAGCTGCTGGACGGGCATGCGGATGAAATCCTCCTCCGTGAGACGCCAGCGGACGTCGACTCGGCGCCGGATCACGCCCGTGTTGGAGCAGGGGACGTCCAGCAGGATTTTGTCAAAAGGCATGTCCAGGAGCGGGCTGCCAGGTTCAGGCGGCATTAAAAAATCGAGGAGATGCACCCGCACCGAGGAGGCTCCAAGTCTTCCCACATTGTCGCGCAGCCGGCTGATGCGGGATTCGTACAGGTCGCATGCGATGATCACCCCTTTGCCGGCCATTTTTTGGGCGAGATAGGTCGTCTTTCCGCCGGGTGCAGCGCATGTGTCGAGAACGCGTTCTCCGGGCTGGGGATCGAGCAGGTCCGGGGCGAGCAGGGTGCTGGGATCCTGCACGTAGCCGAGGCCCTGGCTGAGCCACTCCGCCGGGATTTTGCGCAATTTGAGAAGGCCTCGCGCCGCATCGATCAACTCGGCGTTTGGATTGGATTCGAGAATTTTTTCGACCGTCGTTTTGAGCGTGTTGACGCGGAAAAAGTTCTCGGAGGGCGTGTTGTTATTGCGGCAGATCTCGAGGGCGGCCGCTGCGCCGAACTGGGCGGTCCAGCGGTCGACGAGGAAATCAGGATGGGACTCGCGCACGCCGAGGGGTTCGGTTTCGAGTTTTGCCTCCAGGGCGGCCTGTTCGCGCACGGCGCGGCGCAGCACGGCGTTGACCACGCCCCTGGACCTTCCGGCGAGGGAGACGGTCTCGAAGACGGCGGCGTGAGGGGGGACGCGGAGGTGAAAGATCTGGTAGAGGCCGGATCTGAGAAGGTTGCTGGTTTCCGGATCGAGTTCGCCCCCGCGCAGCCAGCCGATGAGGCAGTCGAGCCGGCGCATATGGCGGAGGACGCCATAGAAGAGCTCGGTGAGCAGACCGCGGTCGGAGGAGGAGAGGGGGTGTTTTTCGAGAAGGCCGTGGAGGATTTCGTCTGAAAAGATGCGCCCTTTCTCCCATTCCAGGAGGGCTTTCTGACACAGGGCGCGGGGCGTATGACGTGACATGAAAAGAGGATTCCGCCCGAGACTACATGAGGTTTGCGGCGACCTCGGCCATGGCGCTGCGTTCACCCTTGAAAAGGTTGACGTGGGCCATGAAGTTTTGTCCCTGGAGACGGTTGCGGGTGTAAACCAGCCCGTTGGTGTGGGCATCGACGTAGGGGTTGTCGATTTGCGAAAGGTCGCCGATCAGGATCATTTTGCTCCCCTTGCCCATGCGGGTGACGAGTGTTTTCGCCTCGTGCGGAGTGAGTTGCTGGGCCTCATCGACAATAAAAATCGAGCGGGGGATGGAGCGTCCGCGGATGTGGGCGATCGCCTCGACCTCCAGCAGGCCGGACTGGAGCAGGGGTTCGTAGGGTTTGACGCGTTTGTCGGGCCCGCCGCCCGGGGAACCTGGAGAGGTCTTGCGGTGGCTTACCTTCTTGCCTTCAAACGCCTCGGGCTTCCTGGGTTTTGCCATGAGGTATTCCAGCGCATCGTAGGAAGGTTGGAGCCAGGGCTGCATCTTTTCCTCCACACGGCCCGGCAGAAATCCAATATCCTTGCCCGTGGGCATGATGACGCGGGTGATGAGGATCTTTTCGTATTCGCCTTCCTGCACCTGTTCGAGTGCCGCGCCAACGCTCAGGAGCGTCTTGCCGGTGCCCGCTTTTCCATAAACAGTGAGCAGTGAAATGGAGGGGTCGTACAGGGCGTCCAGCAGGAAGCGCTGCCCCAGGTTCAAGGCCTGCAGGCTGCGGCCCCCGCGGACGTTGATGTTCTCGCGCTGAAGGGCCTGGAAGTTGCCGTTTCGCTTGTAGCGAGCGGGGACGCCGTGCTTTGGGTTTTCCGAGCTGTGGAACACGAGGTACTGGTTGTCCAAAAAGTGGCGGTCCCCCAGTTCGAGGTGGATATGCCCCTCGCTGGAGAACGCCTGCAGTCGCTGGATGGGGAGTTCAACCGTTTCGTATTCCTCGGAGCTGCTTTGGCGCTGGGTGCGGCGGATGTCCTGATCGTCCTCGACGCGGTCGGTGCGGTAATCCTGAGCCTCGAGCCCCAGGGCGCGGGCCTTGAGCTGCAGGTTCAAGTCCTTGGTGACTAGGATGGCGTGTGTGGGCTCGGTGTCGGCGAGGTGCGCGGCGGTGAGCAGGATGCGGTTGTCCATCCGGGTCAGGTCTGGGAACAGGGCGAGGGAGGCTGCCGCTCGCGGGCTGGCGCCTGACTGTTTCCAGGCTCCGTCTTCGTAGTGGAGCGCGGCATTGACGCACACGCGCAGGCTGCCGCCGTTTTCGAGGGGGACGCCGTCGCGCATTTGGTCGGCGCTGGGAAAGCGTTCGTTAAGTTTGCGATGCACCTCGCGGGCATTGGCCCCGCGGGTGGTGTTCTCGGATTTGAACTTGTCTAGTTCTTCGAGAACCTCGACTGGAATCCAAACAACGTGTTCCTGAAAACAGAACATAGATTGCGGATCGTGCAGTAAAACGTTCGTATCTAGCACGAAGTTCTTCCGGGCGGACGGCGAGGGTGCTTGCATGGGGTAGTGTGCTCCACACTTACCTCTGGGAGGCGTTTGAGCAACAGCTTTCCCCAGAATCCCGCTCTCGGAGTGGGCCGGTCGGGGGGCCTGCATCACGCGCGGTGTGAAATGAGACTCAGACATCCTGAGGTCACGGGAATTGAGATGATCGTTCCTGAATTCACCCGGATCAATCTGCTAGTGTAACCCAGTGGAGAAAACAGAAAGTTGAGATCAGGAAGATTCCCGGTCTTTGGGGGGGCTCTTCATAGAGGTCAGGATGTCTGAGTCTACAGAGACGGATAAATCTGCTGAAGCTGGGCTGTTGTTTCGGGTGGATTGGGGCGCCCCTGCAGGGCTTTCTGCGTTTTTGAATGTTCATCCGCAGGGCGTTGCCCTGGGCTAACCTAGAATGCCCCTT
>CANJZW010000195.1 GCA_947479475.1 Chthoniobacteraceae bacterium | reverse complement strand
TGCAAGGGCCGATATGAAACTGGTCAGATCCGGCCTCTTTGAAAGCGGAGGTTTTTTCGGTTTGCGGGCGTTTTTTCTTCACCCCTTCCACCCAGATCTTTTTCTTTTTCTCTGTAACAAGGAGAAGATGCAGCGGCCTGAAACAACTTTCATCCCGTTTTTTTGACTCCACTTTTAACCCGCCGACATCCATCCACGTTCACGCCGGCCCTCGCAGCCCTTGCCCAAAAACAACCGAAACGCAAAAATACCTCCGGCCTAATCCCGAATCAAGCAGTCCATGCGTTTGAAGGCTCAGAGACGAGAGAGGTAGAATGCCTCGCCCTCGAATGGGGGGAGCCCTGCCTGAAAAAAACCTGCGCCTCGGGCGAAGGCCAGGTCGCCCATTTCCCCGGCGCACAGCGGCTCCTAGTAAACATCCTTCTTATAGCGTTTGGCCTTCTTGAGGGTCTCGACGTATTCCGCCGCCTGTTCGGGCGAACAGCCGCTTTCACGCGTGACAATCGCATGCAATTCCGTATCCACATCTTTGGCCATTCGAGCGCCGTCTCCGCAGACGAAAAAATGGGCTCCAGCCTGAAGCCAAGCGAAAATTTCAGCGGAGGCCTCCCTCATCTTGTGCTGGACGTAAAATTTCTCCGGTTGGTCCCGCGAAAAGGCGAGGTCCAAGTGACTGAGGATTCCCTCCTGCCGCAGGGTTTCCAGTTCGGACTGGTACAAATAGTCGGAGTCCCTGCGCTGTTCGCCGAAAAATAGCCAGTTTTTGCCGCCGCCGCCCAAGGCTTTTCGTTCCTGTAAAAACGCTCGGAAGGGAGCCACCCCAGTCCCGGGCCCCACCATGATCACCGGCGTGGCGGGGTCCTCTGGAAGGCGGAAATGTTTGGCTGTGTGCACAAAAACCGGGACACGCACTCCGCCGCCTGTGCGGTCAGCAAAAAACGTGGAGGCCACCCCGTTGCGTTTGCGCCCGAACGTTTCGTAACGCACCGTTGCGATGGTGAGATGAACGGCTTCTCCCACTGCCTTTTGGCTGGAGGCGATCGAGTAAAGGCGTGGTTGGAGCTTGCGCAGGCATTTGACAAACTCCTCTGGTGTCCACTGCAGCTTCGGGTGGGTCAGCAAAAAATCAATGACCTCGCGGCCCCAGAGGTAGTGCTCCAGTTCTTTTTTTCGCGAGAGGTCAGCGGTCAGCGCCGCTATATCCTCAGCGGCGTCGCCCGCCTTTGCGATGATGGCGGCTAGAAACTCCTTGGAAGGCGTCGTGATGACGTAGTCTTTCCACAAAACCTCCCTCAGAGACTTTGGAGAGCCTTCATTGCCTGAGACGGTCTCCTCGCCTGTAGCGCCCAGCATACTGATGATTTCCTGAACTAAGAGGGGGTCGTTGCTAGCGAAAACACCGAGGGAATCCCCCACTTCGTACGCGAGGCCCGAGCCTTCAAGGGAGATTTCGTGGTGGCGGGTGTCTTTTTCGGAGGCAGCTCCGCTGAGCCGGCGGTTGAGGGAGTGTTTGGCGGGAAAGGGGTTCTTTCGGGAGTAAATAGAGCCGGTTTCAGAAGACATAAAGTTGAAAATATAGGGGCCTTTTGTGTCCGCTAGCAAGAGCAGGGGCTCAATTAGAGATGTGAGTTTTTTTCACTTTCTTACGACCAAATAGCGCCCACTTCCGTAGCGGATGGTGGGGGAGTCAACGGGTCGGCCGCTTCGGGTTGGCACCGCCGGTTTAGCTTCGTGCCTTGGCTGGTTCAGCCCGCCTTGGGAGGTTGTCCGGGGGTGCGGGGCCGGGGCGGGAGGCGCCGCTGGGTCGCCCAGGGAAGGGCCTCAAGGGCTAAACAATAAAAGCGCTTGCGGGCCTAGAGCCTTGAAATCAGAAGACACCAAAAAAACAAAACATGAGCACTCTAACAAAATGGAATCCTTTCCAAACGGGCCTAGTCGCTCCAATGGATCCGTTCCGGGAGATTGAAAACATCGAGCGCCGACTTGGTTCCCTCATTGAGCGGACCCCGTTCCACTTCACCCGGGAGCCCCTGTTTGGGACGCAGGAATGGGCTCCGCAGGTGGATATCCTCGAAGACGAAAAGGAGTATACGATCAAAGCTGATCTACCCGAGGTGGCCAAGGGGGACGTGAAGGTCACCTTCCAGGATGGGATCCTCGAGATATCCGGGGAACGCAAGGCTGAGAAGGAGGAGACGGGAAGGCGCTTCCACAGGGCGGAGCGATTTTACGGCCGCTTCATCCGTTCGTTTTCTCTTCCCTCTGGGGCTGAGGGGGAAAAGGCGAAGGCAGACTTCCACCACGGGGTCTTGGTGGTGCACGTGCCCAAGAGTAAGGAAAGTGCGGCCAAGGCCATCGAAGTGAAGGCGTCCTGAGACTCGTTAACCGAGTCCCGCCGTGGGAGCCTGAGCTGGGCCTCTCCGGCGGGTGGGGCTTAGGGCTGCTTTTTAAGCGCGGGGTGCCCGCTCAGGAAGCGTGGGTGCGGCCCTCGAAGGCAAAGTCAGCCGGCCCGGTGAGCGTGACGTCTGCGAATGCGGCTCCTGAGTATTTGAAGGCGACTTGCAGGGTGTCCCCTCCCTTGACGCGTACGGCCACTGGGGAGGGGGCGCCGTGCAGGAGGTGGTGGAGGAGGGCGGAGGCGACTACGCCCGTGCCGCAGGCCAGGGTTTCGTCTTCGACGCCGCGTTCGTAGGTTCTCACGGACAAGGAGCCGGGAGCCAGGACGGAGGCGAAGTTGGCATTAGTGCCTTTCGGGGCGAAGTGCGAGTGGTGGCGCAGGGCTGCCCCGAGGGTGCGGACATCGGTTCCAGGCAGGTCGTTGCAAAAGACGACGGCGTGCGGGACTCCTGTGTTAAGAAAGTGAACATCGAGCAGGATGTTCGCGGCAGAAATCGGGGCGTGAAGAGCCAGGCTGTGGGGTTGGCTCATTCCAAGTTGGACGAGGGAGCCGAGAAGGAGTGCCGTGAGATTGCCGGCAAGGGTCTCAAAGGTGATTTCATCCTTGAGATCGAGGAGGCGGGCGCCGAAGCGGGAGAAGCAACGCGCGCCATTGCCGCACATGTCGGCTTCTCCTCCGTCGGCGTTGAAGTAGCGCATTTTAAGGTGGGCGCCGGGTCCTGAGGGAAGTTCGGCGGCGATGAGGCCGTCGGCACCGACGCCGCGGTGTCGGTCGCAAAGGAGGGTGATCAGGCTTTGATCGTAGGTGAAACTGCTGGAACGATTGTCGATCATCACGAAGTCGTTTCCGGCACCGTTCATTTTGGTGAATGTGAGCACGATTGAATCTAGCAGGGTGTGCTCGATAAAACTCAATTGAGAAAGCGATTATTTTTTTTGGTCAACCCAAGAAAGGGTCTGTTTCCTTTTTCCAAAGGGCATTTCTCCCGAATGACGCGATTGCAACACTGGATGGGGCTGGAGCCAAAAAAGTGCAAGAGAACACGACGAAAGAAAGGGAAAAGCGGGAGCGAGTTGGTGCAACTGTTCGGGAATTTCGCGTGGCAGGGGTGCTGATGAGGATATACCCATCCCCCACTGCTGAGACTCAGACATCCTGCGGTCACGGGAATTTAGGTGGTCTGTTCCTGATCTCACTCGGCTCTATCTGTTAATGTAGAGCCTGTCCGTGATTTGTGAACTATTTAATAGCCAGCGCCTTACCGTATAAAAAAGAGGGCATGACACACGAATTTCGCTGCCATGCCCAATATCGGTCGGTCATAATTGAGTTACGACACTTAACCAGCACCACCGATGCCCAACTGTTTTACCTTCCAAACCGAGCTTCGTCCAGTTTTGCCAGTCATTCGCGGATGCAAAGACGAGAACGAACAACAAAGGCTCTTGGAAAAGATCGACCGTATTTTGAGGGCGAGTGGCATTGAGAATTTGTTCGTCGAACTTCATTTGCAAAACTTTCTCCAACGCTCGTATAAACGCACTCGTGCGCTGGGATTAAAAGAGCAGCACCGCCAAGCCCGTGAAAGCATCAAAGCACTCAGATGCATGGTGCTTAAAAACCTTTTGCTCTGCGATTTTCGCGGGCTTAGCCAGCGCTTAGCAGAGTGTGCTCTCTCTCGTTGGTTTTGTGCACTGCCGGAGTTTCCACGAGTGCAAGTGCCGGGGAAAAGCCGCCTACATGATTATGCGCAATGGTTGAGCGCCTCGCAAATGGAGCTCGTGCTTTCCTCTCTGAAAAAGCCACTTGCATATTAAGAGCGAGCTTTGCAGATTGGTTTGGAAAACGAATTGGATACTGCTGGCGTTTTTGTAGACAGCACCTGTTTGAAGGCGAATATGCATTTCCCCGTAGACTGGGTTTTGCTGCGTGACGGGGTG
>CANJZW010000194.1 GCA_947479475.1 Chthoniobacteraceae bacterium | reverse complement strand
TTCGCTGGGATTAAAAGAGCAGCAACGCCAGGCCCGTGAAAGCATCAAAGCTCTCAGATGCACAGTGCTTAAAAACCTTTTGCTCTGCGATTTTCGCGAGTTGAGCCAGCGCCTGGCAGAGTGCGCTCTCTATCGTTGGTTTTGTGCAATGCCGGAGTTTCCAGCAGTGCAAGTGCCGGGGAAAAGCCGGCTGCACGACTATGCGCACTGGTTGAGCGCTTCGCAAATGGAGCTTGTACTTTCCTCTCTGACCAAGGCGCTTGTGAATGAGGAACGAGCCTTGCAAATTGGTTTGGAAAACGAATTGGATTCTGCCGGCGTTTTTGTGGACAGCACCTGTTTGAAGGCGAATATGCATTTCCCCGTGGACTGGGTATTGCTGCGTGACAGGGTGCGCACGTTGGTCAAAAGTATCATCGTGATAAGGCGGCACGGGCTGCGAGAACGCATCAGTGAACCGGCGGCCTTTATTTCCAGCGTCAATGCGTTGACCACGGAAGCTGACGTGATTCTGGCACGGATGAACAACGTAATCATGCAGTTGCCTGATGCAAGAAGGCAGGCGCACGAGCGCATCATTGGAGAACGTGCGGTACCCAGTGGGCAGAAGATTTTAAGTCTGTATGAAAATGACGTGCATATAATCGTGCGCGGAAAAGCCGGGGCGGATGTGGAGTTTGGCAACAGCCTGTTGGTGGCTGAGACCCGTGAAGGTTTTATTTTGGATCACGAACTTTTGAAGGAACAGAGTGGAGGGGACGCGAAGTGGTTGCGCGGACGCTTGAAAGAATTGAAGGACCTCAGTGGAGAGCGACTTGTGGAAGTAACCGCTGACCGGGGCTTTGAGAGTGCAGCACTGAAACGTGATTTGCTTGATGCGGGGCTGGAATGCCACGTATGCCCGAAATCTCCGGCGGAACTGGAATGTAGATTGGAGGAAGAGTCTTTTAGAAGCAATTTACGGCGCCGGGCACAAACCGAGGGACGGATAGGGATATTGAAGAACGCATTTCTAGGAGGAATTCCGAAGGCAAAAGGATATGAGAACCGGCAAGTTGCAGTGGCATGGGCGGTCTTGGCGCACAATTTGTGGTGGGTGGCGCGGAAGAAGTGGAAAGAGGCTGAGCACGATTTACTGCAAGCAGCTTAACTGAAGCACTTTAAAAATGAGTCGCGGCGGCTTTCGCCGGAGTCAGAAGGGACGAGCGTGCCTGCGTAGAGCCGATTTTCGCGTGTTTTCGCCTGGTATTGTATTTGAGGCCGGAGATGAGCGCCCAAATCTCGAAAAAATGCGGATTCCGAACCGCACGGATCGAACGTTTGTTAAAAAACGCAGCGGTGAGGACAGGCGCGAGTTCGGGTACACCGGGTATTCCACCATTCCAGGAGTTCAATTAACGCTCCCGCGTCGAGGCTGAAGAAATCTTGCGGGGGGGGCAAGCGCGTAGGACTCCGTTTGGTCATCATCTCATCCGATTCTCGGCCGTCTCGGACGCTAAATTTTCAGTCTAATGGGAAAAAGTGTAATCATGGTGGAGCGTAGTGAGCTCGCCATGTCAGGCTTAACCGTGTCGTGGGGTGGATGGAGTTTCGAAATTGCGTCCGAAACGTCCGTGAATCCTGCGACACTCCAGAGGCCATCCTTCTGACGGCGCAATGCCTTATCTTGAAATCCTGCAATAAGACTGCATGATCTCATGATATGATTCCCCGCCCAGGCTATGAACGCTCACTGCAACGCGCCCTTGGTCGCAACCCTGTGGTCGCACTCGTAGGGCCAAGGCAGTGCGGGAAAACTACTCTCGCCCGACAAATCCTGCCCCCCGACCACCTCAACTATTTTGACCTCGAAGACCCTCTGGTGGCAGGACTCATGGAGAACTCCAAGACTCTTTTGGAGGGACTCAAAGGACTGGTGGTCATCGATGAAGCCCAGCGAGAGCCACGACTCTTCCCTGTGCTGCGTGTCCTCGCTGATCGTCCCCAGAACCCTGCAACGTTTCTGGTCCTTGGGAGTGCGTCTCCCGAACTCTCTCGCCAAAGTGCAGAGTCACTCGCCGGACGGGTTGAGATCATTGAAATGCAAGGGCTGAACCTTTCCGAAACCGGAATTCAATCTGCCAACACGCTCTGGCAACGTGGGGGATTTCCGCGCTCTTTTCTGGCCGGCAATGACTCGGACAGCTTTGACTGGCGTCGGAATTTCATCCGCACTTTCTTGGAGCGAGACTTGGCGTCCCTCGGATTTGGCATGTCTCCAGCAGCGATGGGCCGGTTCTGGACAATGCTCGCCCACTATCACGGACAGACTTGGAACGGAAACGAGATCGCCGCCTCCATGGGCATAGCGCCAAACACCGCCCGCTCCTACTTGGATGCGCTGGAACAGACATTCATGGTGCGTCGACTGCTTCCATGGCACACCAATCTTGGAAAACGTCTGGTTAAAACGCCGAAGATCTACTTCAGGGACTCCGGTGTTTTTCACGCACTTGCTGGGATTCGTTCCCCCATGGATTTGCTGATGCACCCCAAACTTGGAGCCTCTTGGGAGGGCTTTGCCTTGGAGGAAATCTTGCAATGTCATCAACCCGATGACGCCTATTTCTATGCGGTTCATAGCGGATGCGAGCTTGATCTGCTGATGTTTCTGCAAGGGCGCAAGGTGGGGGTCGAGTTCAAGCGTGCTGACGCGCCTAAACTGACTCGCTCAATGCAAACTGTCCTTGCCGACCTCGATCTTGACGAGCTTTGGGTAATCTATCCCGGGACTCGCAGCTATCCACTCGGTGAAAAAATTAAAGTTCTGCCACTGGGGGAATGCCTCGGATCCTCAGGAGTGTCGGTTGTCTGAAAGCGCACAGTCGCACCGCTAAAAACACACTCGCAAAACAGCGTCCGAAACGTCCGTGACGGGAAAATTTTTATTTTTTGGAGTGCATTCCGGCCGCAGCACACTGGGATTCCCGAGGCAGACGGAATATTGTGCGGAACCGATGGGAACGAAGGCGGCGTGGCAAGGTTCTTTTCTAAATATCAATCCGAGGGCGGGACCTCCTTTGGGCTAAGCACACTTGGGAAAGGCCGCGGACTCCTCAATGTGGGTTTTGGGGCCTTGGGATATGGAGTGAACGAACTCACCAAAAAGAAAAACAACGAGAAGGTTACACAGGTTAACTTTACATGGAATTCTTCAGAAGGAGGCTTTTGGAAAATCGACTTTCACGAATCAGAGGAGGTTCACGAGTACAGCACCGCCTTGCTTGGGAAAAAAAACAGGCGCGAAAATATTTCCTCGTTCACGTGCTCCGCTCGATTGTCAGAAGGTAAATTACTTTTTGGGGGGGTAGGGCCCCGCGGCATGCCTTTACAGGTTATCTTAGTGAACGCCGAAAGTTCCGATGGGGTGCAAGGCAAACTGCTTCATTAGGAGGTTGCGGTAATGCGAATTCTTCTTACCCTAAGCTGTTTTTCTCTTTGCGTCTCATCTCTGATGGCAGAGAGCCGCCACGCTCTTGTCATTTGAAACAGCGCATATGAGCATGCGCGCTCGCTCGCCAACCCCGGAAACGATGCCGCAGCAATTAGCTCAAAGCTCAAGATCCTTGGTTTTTCAGTGATTGAACGCCACGACGCTCCTTTGAAGGAAATGAAGGGGGCATTGACAGAATTTGCGCGTTCCCTCCCCCGCGACGGTATCGCAGTTCTTTATTACGCAGGGCACAGAGTTCAGACAGAGGGAGCAATTGTTTAGAGTCTGTCCGTGAATAGCCGTTTTTCACAAACGTTCGATCCGTGCGGTTTGGAATCCGCGTTTTTTTCGAGATTTGGGCGCTCATCTCCGGCCTCAAATACAATACCAGGCGAAAACACGCGAAAATCGGCTCTACGCAGGCACGCTGGCCCCTTCTGACTCCGGCGAAAGCCGCCGCGACTCAATTTTAAAGCGCTTCAGCTAAGCTCCTTGCAGTAAATCGTGCGCCGCCTCTTTCCACTTCTTCCGCGCCACCCACCACAAATTGTGCGTTAGGACAGCCCACGCCACAGCAAGCCGCCGGCGCTCATATCCTTTTGCCTTCGGAATTTCTCCAAGAAATACGTTCTTCAATATCCCGATCCGCCCCTCTGTTTGAGCCCGGCGCCGTAAATTGTTTCGAAATGACTCCTCCTCCAATCGGCGTTCCAGTTCTGCCGGCGACTTCGGACACACGTGGCATTCCAGCCCTGCCGCAAGCAAATCACGTTTCAGTGATTCACGCTCAAAGCCATGGTCTGCTGTTACTTCCGTAAGTCGTCCGCCACTGAGCTCCTGCAGTTCTTTCAAGCGTCCGCGCAACCACCTCGCGTCCCCTCCACTCTGATCCTTCAACAGTTCGTGATCCAAAATAAAACCTTCACGGGTCTCAGCCACAAACAGGCTGTTGCCAAACTCCACATCCGTACCGGCGGATCCTTGTCTTTCCCATGCCGCCT
>CANJZW010000193.1 GCA_947479475.1 Chthoniobacteraceae bacterium | reverse complement strand
TTGCTCATTGGTGGTTCTGGTTAAGCGTTGTAACTTAATCATAACCCACCAATTTTGGGCATGGCAGCGAAATTCGTGTGTCACGCCCTCTTTTTTTAGACGGTAAGGCTCTGGCTATTAAATGGTTCACAAATCACGGACAGGCTCTAGTATAGGTCTAAGATACAAATTGAACGATGCGCGAGTTTTGGAAGTTATTTAGTTGGAATCTAGCGGCCCTTCATGAGGAGTCCCCCGTACTACCTCACGGTCTAGTCTTGCGACTGGCCACAAAAAGCGAAGAAGCGATCGTCCAATCTCTCGTCGTCCGTTCTTTTTCAACCGACTCCCAATGGACGGGTAGTTACAGCCGCATCGCCGATTCGTTGCAGGAGAGGATTCACGAAGCCTTCCGTTCGCAAGCAAGTCCAGCTCTGGTCATCCACCACGGCCCACGAGTCATCGCCGCCGCCTGTTTCAGCACGGAGGAAGATGCAGACAACCACCTCTACTGCGGGCCCTGCGTTTTACCCGAATATCGGAGCCGCGGTTTGGCGACGAGCCTGTTGCTTGAAAGCCTGCGGACGCTCAAAAGCCTCGATGTCCACGTTGCCCGCGCGGTCTGCAAGGACGGCACAACGGCCTGCAAATTTGTGTATCCAAAGTTTCAATCCGTGTGCGATGCGTATGACACGGAACCCTTCACGACGGAGTCGTAAAGGAGGCCCCTTTATTCTGGAGCCTTCAACTCCGTCTGGAGCCTTCAACTCCGTCTGGAGCCTTCAACTCCGTCTCACATGATCGGCGGGGTAGCCGTCGCGGTGACTTTTTCCTACCCGCTGTTTTCACCACCCGCGGCTAGTCCTCCGCGGACTGGACCTGCGAACGAGGTGCGTCCTCGAGTATTTCCACCTCGACTCTCCCCCCGTACCGAGCCGCAGCTGAGTTCATGATGTTTCGGATGGCGGCGATCGTCTGCCCCTGTTTCCCGACGACTTTCCCGACGTCGCTCGGATGAACTCTGACTTCGAGAGTCGTCACCCCTGGAGACGAAGAATGGTGGACACTCACCTGTTCGGGAGCGTCCACCAGATTTCTCAAAACATATTCTAAAAAGGCCTTCATCTTGTTGAGGAGTTGTCCAAAACCTACTAAAGACCCCAAATTCTACCAAAGGAAGAGAACCCTTCCCCGGCAGACAAAAGAGCTAAACTGCGACAGCCGCCTTTTCCGCACGACGGGTGCGACGGATGATGCTGGCCACAGTCTCAGAAGGCTGTGCGCCGCGGCTCACCCAATAATCCACTCGGGTAAGGTCCAAATTGGAATTAACATCAGCCTTTTTCGGATCGTAGTTCCCGATGATTTCGATGAACTTACCATCCCGGGGACTGCGGGAATCAGCTACTACAATTTTGTAATAGGGGCTATTAGTGGTGCCTTCGCGGCGGAGACGGATGGATACTGCCATAAAACGGTTTCTAGAAAGAGATCAAAACAGACAAAGAAGATTTCGACTACAATAAAATGAACGCAAAAGTTTTGGAGATTTTACGAAAAATGAAGGCGTGCAAGAATTGAAGAAAGGCCGTGCAAAGAGAGAAACCAGTGCGCCCTAGCGGCCGCGCTGACGCTGGGCTTTACCCAGCAGTTTCTTAAATTGCCCCATGTTTTTCATCATCTTGCGCATCATTCCAAAACGCTGCACCAGATCATTCACATCCGTCACTGAAACACCGCTCCCCCGCGCTATCCGCTGGCGGCGGCGCGCATTGAGAAGGTCCGGGTTGCCCCTTTCCTCCCGCGTCATCGAAAGCACGATTGCCTCCGTACGCTTGAGCTGTTTTTCATCAACAGAGAAGTCCTTCATGTTGCCCATTCCAGGCAGCATCGCAAGGATATTCTCCAGCGGCCCCAAGCGGCGCATCATTTTGAACTGCTCCAGAAAGTCGTTGAAATCAAACTCAGCGCGCCGGAACCGTTCCTCCATCCGTTTGGCGTCCGCCTCATCGATGGCCTCCGCCGCGCGCTCCACGAGCGAGACAATGTCGCCCATTCCCAAAATCCGGCCGGCTAGACGGTCGGGATGAAACGTCTCGAACTGGTCGAGCTTCTCCCCCACCCCCGCGAACTTGATCGGCCGCTGGGTGACTTCCCGCATGGACAAGGCCGCTCCACCCCGGGCGTCCCCGTCCAACTTGGTTAAAATGATCCCGCTGACCTCCAGCACCTCGTGAAAACGCTTGGCCACGCTCACGGCCTGCTGGCCCGTCGCCGAGTCCACCACTAGCAAGGTCTCCTGCGGTTGAAGCAGTTCCTTTAGCCGCCGGACCTCCTCCAAAAGCGCCTCGTCCACCTCCTGTCGCCCGGCCGTATCGAAAATCTGGACATTACCCGCCTGCCCTTTCGCCCACTCCAGGGCCTCCCGCGCGACCTTTAAAACATCCGTCTCCCCCGGTTCCGGCCGATACACGGGGACGCCGATTTGTTTACCCAGCGTTGCGAGCTGCTCTATCGCGGCAGGCCGATACAAGTCGCACGCGATGAGCAAAGGATGCCGCCCCTGCTTCTTCAGCCAGTTTGCAAGCTTGGCGCTGGATGTTGTTTTTCCCGCTCCATTCAAACCCACCACCAAAATGCGGCCCGGCGCGGCAAGGTCCAAGGGAGCCTCCTGGCCGCCAAGCAGCGCGGTGAGTTCATCGTGAAAGATTTTGACGATCTGCTGGCCAGGCGTCACCGAGCGCAGAACCTCCTCGCCCAGCGCTTTTTCCCTGACCCGCGCAATGAAGGCCTTGGCAACGCTGAACTCCACGTCAGCCTCCAGCAAAGCCATGCGCACCTCGCGCATGGCGTCCTGAACATTGGTTTCAGAAATCTTCCCCTGCCCACGCAGGTTCTTGAACACATCCTGCAGTTTATCCGAGAGAAGCGAAAACATGACCTTGCAGAAGCCTAGGGCCCAATCGAAACGAGTCCAGCCTCTATCGCGGGGGCAGCGCACCACCCGACACGGCCGGCGGAGAAGCCGCCCCATCCGCAGACGCCGCCGGCTTGCCCGCCGGGAGATTCTTCGGAACCGGCACCGCCGCAGGCGCCGGCACCGCAGTCCCGTGCGCCGGAGCCGCAGTCCCGTGCGCCGGCACCGCCGTCCCGTGCGCTGGCACCCCAGACGCTGGCACTGCGTCACACACAAAACTCCACCGGGTCTCCACCTTCCGCCCGCGAACCTGCGCAGACAGCAATACCGTGACCTGCCGATCCTTGAGCGGTTGCAGCAAAACTCCCTCAGCGAGTTTAGTGGCAGGATCGTACTTCACCGGCACCGCTCCAACCCCACTCACTCGGATCTCCACCGTTCCCGGCTCAATGTCCCCCAGCGTGGCCAGGTTCGCCTTGATCACCGGCTTGGCGTCGCGCACCGTTTCGCCCTCGTTTGGAATCGTCACCATGGAAACGGCCGCCAACTGCCCCGACACCGAGGAAGCAGACTCCGCCATTCCCCCGCCCCCCCCCACCATGGCGAGCGCATCAGTGAAAATCTTCGGCTTTGTCGACTCCACTGCGTAACGCCCGAGTTGGTCTGCGGGGCTGTGGTAGGTCAGCCTCTGGCCGTAAGTGGAAAATGCCGCCTCGTAGCCTGCCTCCATTGCGATCGCCCGAATAATGTCGCCGTGAATCCCGTAAGGATAAGCGAGCGCCTGCACGGAGATGCCCAACTTGTCCTGGATCTGGCGCTTGGATCCGGCAATTTCGTTCTCAAGCCACTCTTCGTAGGTTTTAAACTGGCTCTGAAACTTGCCCTTTTTCACCCTCAAACTCTGGTGGTTGACCGTGTGGCTCTGGATATCCACCCCCGCGTCCCGCATTTCCGCAAGCTCCGCCCAAGACAGCGACCCGCCTCCGGCAAGCGCGCCCCCCTTCACGAAGGCCGTGTAGATGAACATCGTAAACGGGAACCCATGCTTTTTAAGAATCGGCCAGGCGTGGTCGTAGCCCGACCGGTAGCCATCATCGATCGTGATCAAACAGCTTTTTTCCGGAACCGACTTCTCCCCCCGGCGCCAGGCGAGGAAATCCTGCATCCCGATCACACTGAACCCGTGTTGGGTGATCTCCCCCATCTGAGCCTCGAAGGCCGCCGGCGTAATGGCCATGCCGTCCTTGGGTTTTTCCTCAAACCGGTGGTAGCACAACACGATCACCGACCCCTTCGTGTCTGCATGGTGAATTTTAGGCGGGGGAGGCTCCGGGGCCGGCGGTGGTTCCGGCGCAGCCGCAGGCGCGGCGGTGGAAGCCACCTCCTTGACGGAATTTGGCAGGGAGGGTTTCTTGCAAGCCCCCAAGGACAAGCCCATTAGTAAAACGGGCAAAACAGGCGTGAGAAGAGTGCGGAAGTTCATGATCGCAGCAGCTAAGGAGAACATACTACAAGGCGCCCAGGATCAAAGGGAGGGTTCCAAGAATTTTTACCCCTCCGCCCCGGGCGGGGCCAAAATCCCGCCCGGGGCCCGAGAACGCCCCCCAGAACGCCCCCCAGAACGCCCCCCAGAACGCCCCCCAGAACGCCCCCCAGAACGCCCCC
>CANJZW010000192.1 GCA_947479475.1 Chthoniobacteraceae bacterium | reverse complement strand
ATGACCCTGGAAGTTAGCGGGTTGTCCTTGGTGGCGATGGCACGCGCCAGTTCAAGGCGGCCGCTTTTGTCCGTGGGAAACGGGGCGGGAGTCCGGGTGTTGAGCACGCTCAAGAACTGACGCGGTGCGTCCGCCCCTTTGGTGTTTGGATTGCCCCGCACGAATACCTTCCCCTCCACAGGTTTGTCCGCGTCCACGAAAACCATCGCCCGCATCGGTGCCCCGGGATGGGTGGTCAGAGCCGTCACGGCCTTGGTGGCATTACGCCGGATCCCGTCGGCCACGTCGCGTGTGCCGTACAATTGGTAGGTCAGAAACTCCTTGCCTGTGAATTGAAACGGCGCGCCCTCTTCCATGAACACGGCGCGCAAGGCCTGTTCGTCTGCCTCTGGCAGGGCGGTGGCGCGTTGTACGTTTGTCACCCGGTCAATCGCACGGGTTTCGAGCTCGCGCAGCGGCAGGCTCAGTTCCTCCTCGCTTGGCACGCACGCCTTCAGCAACGGTTCACGCCACTTCTCCCCCCACAGCGCTTCAATCTGCACCGCATAAAGTTGGTTGTAGACGGACACAATGTCCCGCATGTCTCTCGGCGCAATTTTAACGAAGGCGCGCGCGACGGATACGAGCAGTTTCTTGTCTTCGTTTTTGGCGTATCCCTCGCACAGGCTCTTGGCCGTGGCCGCAAAATCCTCAGCCTTCAGCGCCGTCAGTTCGAGCCACGGTTTGAAAACCTCGGGATGGCCTTTCACCCATTTCTCCCACCCCTTCACGATGCGGGAATGGACGCCGCTGTTGAGCTTGCGCGGGTCGAGAATATCGCTCTTCACCGTCTTGCCCTCGTACATGGTCTTGAACTGCGAATCCTGCGCGGCCTGAAGATAGTCGCCCAGTCGGGAGCGGATGACGCTGATGGAACGGTCGGCCTCAAAGGCATGAACGCGAATGTATTCCTGGACGGCTTTTTGGTTTTGGTTCGCATAGTCGCTCGAATCCGGGGAATCCGGCTGGGGGATGATCGGCGCGATCTCGGGCTCCTTGCTGCTCTTGAGGGTGTAGTACAAACCGTAGTAGTCCTTGGTGGTGATGGGTTCGAGTTTGTGATCGTGGCAGCGCGCACAAACGACGCTCATACCCAAGAGTCCGCGGCCGACCACATCGAGGATGTCATCGTAGAAATCGTCATCAATGCGGCGGTCCCTTCTGGTGCCGACGCCCAGAAAACCCATGGCGGCGAGGGTCTCGGGATCTTTGTTGGTTTCCAACTGGTCTGCCGCCAGTTGTTCGAGCAGAAAACGGTCATAGGGCTTGTCCGCATTGAACGCTTTGATGACGTAGTCCCGGTACGTGTACGAAAAGGGATACGGATCGTCCGCACCGCCTAGGGAACCCATGTTGTCGGCGTAACGAGCGACGTCGAGCCAGTGCCTGCCCCAACGTTCTCCATAGCGGGGATCGGCCAGCAGTTGATCCAGCAGCTTTTCGTAAGCCTGCGGAGAAGCATCGGCGGCGAACGCTTTGACCTCTTCAAAACTGGGGGGCAGTCCGATGAGATCCAAATACGCTCGCCGGATCAGTGTGCGCTTGTCGGCGGCCGGCCCCGTGCGTGTTCCCAGCAAGGAATCCAGCGACGTTTTCTGCAACGGAGGCACTGCTTGAAATGCCCAGTGTTGTTTGGCCGCTTCGAAATGCTGCTCAATTTTGCTCAGCTCTTTTTTGCCGGCCCGAGGATCCGGCGCCCCCATTTTGATCCAGTCTTCGAGGTCTGAGATCTGCTGGGCGGTGAGCTTGCTTTTAGGCGGCATCTTAAGATCTCCCGCCTGTCTGACAGCCTCCATCAAAAGACTTTTCGCGGGGTCGCCCGCAACGAGCGCAGGGCCCGTGTCGCCGCCTTTGAGCGTCGCGTCCTTGGTGTCCAGCGTGAGCCCTCCCTTGCTCTTTTTGTCCGAGCTGTGGCACTCGTAGCATTTGTCGGCAAGCAGCGGCCGGATCTTGGTTTCGAAAAAATCGGTGTCCTGGCTCCTTGCCAGTGGCACCCCGCCAAGGCACAGAGCCCAAAGCAGAAGCAATCTCCGTGCGGGTTGCCAGAACGCTAGCGTTGAGGCGTTCCGCACCGGGGGCGGGACTGGAGTGCCGGCCCTCGGTGGCTGGCAAAAAGAAGGCGTTCTCGAGGCCATAAGATGGGGCGAAGGAAAAACCCCGGGGTTAGGCGCAGAGCTCTTTCACGACATGGCCGTAAACATCCGTGAGTCGGTAGTCGCGGCTTGCGTGGCGGTAGGTGAGTTTTTCGTGATCAAACCCCATCAAATGCAAAATGGTGGCGTGCAAGTCGTGGACCTCGACCTTGTTCTCTTGCGCCAGTGCGCCGAAGTCGTCGGTGGCCCCGTAGACACTCCCGGCCTTGACTCCCCCGCCGGCCATCCAAACGGTAAAGCCTCCGGCATTGTGGTCGCGCCCAATCCCCTTCTTTTTTGCGACATCGTTGACGTCGCTGGTGGGTGTCCGGCCGAATTCGCCGCCCCACAAAATGAGCGTGTCCTTGAGCATGTCGCGCTGCTTGAGGTCTTCGAGGAGCGCGTACAGGGGTTGATCGCAGGCGGCTGCCAGTTCGCGGTGGCGTTCGTCGTTGAGGTCATGGGTGTCCCATCCGTTGTGCCAGACCTGCACTACGCGCACTCCGCGCTCCACGAGGCGGCGGGCCAACAGCAGACGGCGCCCCTGCGGAGTGTCTCCATACAAGTCGCGAACGGTCCGGGGTTCCCGCTCGATATCAAAAGCGTCGGTCGCCTCCACCTGCATTCGGAAGGCCGTCTCAAAGGCGTTGAGGCGGCCGTCCAAAAGGGCGTCTCCAGGGTGCTTCTGCGAGAACTCCCCGTGGAAAAGTTTGATCAAATCCAGTTGCCGCCGCTGCTCCTGCAGCGAGGTGGTCCCGCTGCGAATGTTTTCGATCATCTTCGAAATCTGCGGCTCTTTGGTTGGGATGCCAGTGCCCGAAGTCCAGGCAGGGAGAAAGGCGTTGCCCCACTGTTTGCCTCCACCGGCGGCGGTGCCACCTTCCGAGAGAGAAACAAAGCCGGGTAAGTTTTGGTTTTCCGAGCCAAGACCGTAGACCAGCCAGGAGCCGAGGCTGGGGCGCGTGCTGGCAAAATCGCCCGTGTTCATCACGAACTGGGCGAGCTCGTGCACCGAATTTTTAGTGTGCATGGAGCGCACCACACACAAGTCGTCTGCATGGGTTGCGAGCTTCGGAAACAGTTCGCTGATCTCCAGTCCGCTTTGTCCGTGTTGGGCAAACTTAAAGGCCGATCGTTGCAGCTTGCCACTCAAGCGCCCCATTCCAGACGCAGCGATGCCCGCATTTTTTTGATAATCCTGAACCACCTCGTCGGCGATGCGGCCGTGATATTTGTCCAAGGCGGGCTTGGGGTCGAAGGTGTCCATTTGGGAGGGGCCGCCCTCGCAGAAGATTTGGATGATCCGTTTGGCCTTCCCTGGAAAGTGAGGAGCGCGCGGTGCGAGGGGTTGCGTCGGGTCGAGCTGCGGCGCCGCTCCTTGCGCCTGCCCAAGGAGTGCGGCGAGACCAAGGCCCCCGATCCCCAGCCCCGAGCGACTTAGAAAATCTCTACGGTTAAAAAGCAGCCGCGTGTTCTGGCAAAGTGAAGTCTTCATGGGGATGGAAACCAAGGATTGGCAGAAGAGATAACCCCATATTGAGCCCCGAATTAGGCTGCTTTACACGATGGACCTTGGCAAAAAAAGGGCTGCCCATCTTCAGGAGAGCTGCTCATTGCTTTAAGACCGCGCTTTGCCCGTCTTAGAATTTGAGCGTGATGTCCGCCTGGATGATCTGCACGTTGTTGCGGTCCGCGAGACTCTTAGCCGTCGCGTTCCAAGGACCAACAGCGGTGCTACTGTCGAGTTCGGAGCGCAGGTTGAAGGCATTTTGGTAGGCCAGATTCAACACCACGGCATTGGAGAGGGTTTACCCGACGCCTGAGAAGGCAGCGGAGAGGGCGAGGGTGGAGAGAAGGAGCGGTCTGGTGTGGTGCATAGGGTTTTAAAAGGTGAATGGCGCCGTTGAAATATTTCAAGCCCTGCAATTATTTAAACTACTCTGTTTTTGTATAGATAACACTGCGAAGGAACCTTTTGCGAGGAAAGCCCGGATCCAAGGGCGGTTTAAAATGCTCCGCAGCACCCGCAGCGTCTCCAGCCGCTCCTGCACCACTCCCGCCGCCAGGCGGACGCGTGCGCTGGCTCCCGCACCCAGCAGTTTTTCAGGCGCGGATGGCGGTTTTGAGCGTCCGCCGGCCGCAGGATTCAATCGGGTTGTGGATTTCATGAGACTTTAAAGCGACACAGGCAACGCCCGGAAAGGAACCGCTCCGGTTACGGCTTGTAGATTTGATCAAACGTTCCGCCGTCTGCGAAATGCACGCGGTGCGCCTTGGTCCAGCCGCCGAACGCCCCGTCGATGGTCACGGATAGGCATTTGCTTTTTGCCCCCCGGCACGATTTCTTCAGCCTGGACGCGGGAGCGTTAAGGGAGAATTGCTTTTGCCCGATTCCCAGCGTGGCGTACAGCGAAATCCGGCCATTATGTGCGACTTTGGCTTTGGTTTCCGGGAAAAGACCGGCTTT
>CANJZW010000191.1 GCA_947479475.1 Chthoniobacteraceae bacterium | reverse complement strand
GCTCCTGCCCAGTAGAGCGCGCCCTTTGGGAGCCGGACCCACTTCCGAAGGGGCTGGGCTGTGGTTGAGAGTGGTCGTGTGGCGCACCCGTTCACATTGTCACAGCCCGCTGCACCCGGGGAGATGCAGTTGGCTAGGCGAATACCTTTCTCTCGCTATTTTGTGCGCAGCATCGAGGTGGCTGGCTAGGAGTTGATGGTGTGTCATAGCGAGATGGTACTCTTATTTCAGATACGCGTGTTTCTATTGTTTGCAATACGCGGCTTTCTATTGTTTCCACAGCCATCCCACAGAGATGACAAAATAAGGAAAAAGGTGGGCTGGAGAAAGGATCCCTACCACTCAGTAGGGGTATGATCCAAAAACCGGTCCGATCGGATATTATCGTTCTCAAGCAGCTTCTCAACTTCTCGGATGCTCAAACTCCAATCGAAGCAGAATTTTTCGGGCTGAAATCCTGAGTTTCACTCGGAGTGGAGTGGCGATTTGGCGCCTAAACCTAAAAAGTAAAATGGCAACGACGGCACGCCACCTCTCATCATCGCCTGGCGAACCACGTCCTCACTCACAGTTCCATCAATGCCAAGCAGCCCCGGATTGACGCCATCACCCCGCTCGGCATTGATGTGCGCGTAGCGCCAGTGTCCACTGAGCACGCTTAAAAGAACCGTTCCAAACACCTTCGCTGCTCCACTGCCACGGTTGCCGGTGTACTTCAATGGGCAGCGCGCCAAAAACTCTTTCCAGCGTCCCCCGGCATGCAAAAACTGAAAGAAGAAGATCAGCTGCCCTTCACGAGTGACTGGTGCACCCGTATCCCACTCCGCGTAATACCGGCCGCCGGGAGTGTCCACCGGCCATGCTTTCTGGTCGCCAAAAGACGTGCTTTTGCATTCACCCACAGGGTCAGTCTTTCATCAGGATTGGATCCGGACACGTTTGCATGAAATACGGTGGTCTTTTGTCAATTATTGTGACAAAATCCAATCCTATTGAAGAGAAACGCTCAAATATCTTTGTCGGAGTGGCGAGTTCGTCCTGGTCGTAAACCCTTGGTTTTGCGTGGGGCACGACAGGTCGGGAAAACGTACTTGGTCCAGCACTGGGGGACGGAACATTTCGAGTCGGTGATGACGGTGGATCTAGAACGGGAGCGTGATTTGCACAGCCTGTTTTCCCAGCAAGATCCGCAACGTATGCTGTCTGAACTCGGATTGTTACGAGGACAGAACGTGACACCCGGCAAAACGTTGCTGTTTCTCGATGAGATTCAAGCGTGCCCGCCCGCCCTGGTGATGCTGCGTTATTTTCATGAGCTCATGCCGGAGCTACATGTCATCGCAGCGGGCTCTTTGCTGGATTTTGCGCTGCGTGAGTTCGAGTATTCCATGCCGGTAGGCAGGATCGAATTTCTGCACCTGCACCCCATGTCCTTCGAGGAATTCGTGGCTGCAACGGAGGGCGAACCTTTAGTGGAGTATTTGAAAAAATGGACGCTGGCTCAGCCTCCCTCGGAAGCGCTGGCAAAACGATTCCTTCAAGCAGTGCGATCCTACTTCTTTGTCGGCGGGATGCCGGAAGCGGTGCAGGCTTATGCGGCGCGAAAAGATTTACTGGAAGTACAACGCATCCAGACCGCTTTGGTGGAGACGATGCAGGTGGACTTTGCAAAATACGGCCCAAGACGGATGCATGAACTGATGCGCAGCACGTATCGTCATATCGCCGAAAACGTGGGCCGTAAGATCAAGTTTGTGAACATCAGCCGAGAAGAAAGGGCGGCGGATGTGCGCCGCGCGCTAGAGTTACTGACGCTCAGCCGGGTGGTTTATCCGGTCGTGCATACATCAGCCAACGGCCTGCCACTAGGTGCGGAACGAGACGAGCGCCACTTCAAGGTGCTGTTTCTCGATATAGGGTTGGTGAACCGATTGTGCGGCCTGGACCTGGTAGGTACGGAGGACTTGGTCACGGTAAACGAGGGGGCGCTTGCGGAGCAGTTTGTAGGGCAGCAGTTGCTATGTAATGCCCCCAGCTTCGCCGACCCGCAGTTGTTCTACTGGACGCGCGAGGCTCGCAACGCGAATGCCGAAGTTGATTTTGTGATCAATCGCCAACAGGAAATCCTGCCTGTGGAGGTCAAGGCGGGGAAAACCGGGACGTTACGCTCGGCGTTTCAATTTCTACGCGAGAAGCGACGCCGATGTGCGGTGCGATTTCACACTGGGCCGCCGGTACTGGAGGAAATAAAGCTGCGAGGCGAAACTGAAACGTCGGTGCAGTTGCTCTCGTTGCCACTGTATTTGGTGGGGCAGTTGGACCGTTTGCTGCGGGAAACGTTTGGCCATTAGGCCGCACCACGGTTGCCATTACCAGAACGGAGTCAGACCGCGAACAACGGCACCGGCGCCATCAGTGCGTGAATCGGCGCCATCCGGCATCATCAGCGCGCCATCATGCGCCATCGGCGCCATTGGGTATGGAGTATATAATATATTTCTCTCTCCTATTTGGATGAAGGGACCAATTTTCTTACACGTACTTAGACCTCAATGGTGCCGATGGCGCCGGATGATGCCGTGATGGCGCGGTGATGGCGCCGAAATCGGAGCTGATGGCGCGGATTACGAAGCCCTCGGATCAAAATACGCCTTCCCACGTGGCGGTGCACAGACTCGCCCGCTTCCCGTTTGACGATACCCAAGGCGTAGCGTTTCTGACGGATTTTCACACGAATCCATCGCACAAGAAGGGTCTGGGCGCCTTAAAAACCATCCACGTTCATCCACGCTTTTTCTGTCATTCGGGTGCTTTTGGGGGCCCGCGGTGTTCCGGGGTGGCCCGCGGTTCCGGGGCATAAAGAAGGCCCGCAAGTGTCTGGTTACCAGAGTAATTGCGGGCCTGAGAGGGAGTTAAAAAGATGGAGCGGGTAGAGGGAATCGAACCCTCATTTCGATTCACCCCCTCTGTAAATACCCGCCAACTCTCTAAATGGACGCTGTGAAACATCCTTGACGCCGCTGGCTGTTCTAGGTTTTGTTCTAGGCATGGCAAGCATCCACAAGAACTCCGCTGCAGGTTCTCCCTATTGGTTTGCAGCGTATCGGGGGGCTGACGGAAGGAGGCTCAAAAAGAGTACCAAAACCACCGACCGGCGTCTGGCGCGGGAGATGGCCGTCCAGTGGGAGAAGGCTGCCATGGCTGGACGCGCAGGCACCATCACGGAGGTGCAGACCCGTAAGGTGCTCAATGAAATTTTGGAAGCTGCCACTGGGGAGCCAATGCACTTTGCTACAGTCAAAGACTTCTTTACAGACTGGTTGAAGGACAAGGAGGGGGCGAAGAAGACAAGGACCACCCAGAAGTATGCACCGTTGACCACTTCCTTCCTGAGTTCCCTTGGGAAGCGAGCACGGCTCAGCCTGGCTGCAATCGGCCCCACTGACCTGCGCCAGTGGCGTTCCTCGCTTGAGAAAAAGGGATTGTCAGCTGCCACCGTCAACGGCTCAGTGCGGATCATCTCCTCCGCTTTTGAGAAGGCCCGCCGCCTTGGGTATATTCAGGCCAATCCGTGCTTGGGGTTGGAGTCCCTGAAGGATGATGAAAAGGGGGAAAAAGACTGCTTCACCAGCGAACAGATCAAGGCCCTTTTACAGGCGGCCAATGGAACTGACTGGGAGGGGGCGATTCTTGTAGGAATCAATACCGGCTTGCGACGGGGTGACCTCACAAACCTGACCTGGGGCTCCATTGACACGGGTAGTGATGAGACTTGGTTTCTCAGGGTCAAAACTTCAAAAACCGGGAAGAGCATCGTCGTTCCGATTCACCCAGACCTCCGTGAATGGCTGGAAGCAAGGACGCGTGGTGTGGGCAAGGCCCCCGTCTTTCCTGCTCTTGCTGGGAAAAATGGAAGTGGGAAGAGCGGCATTTCGATGCAGTTCAAACGGCTCATGGAACGTGCCGGGGTTCAGGGGCGGGTTCTTCGCACTGGTAAGGGCGAGGGCAGGACGACCACCAGCTTAACCCTGCACTCCCTCCGTGACACCTTCATCTCAAGGCTCGCGAACGCAGGGGTGGCGGAAGACGTCCGTATGAAACTGGTTGCCCATCAAACAAAGTCCATCCACAGAGGCTACACCCACCTGGATCTTGATACCTTCAAGTCGGCCGTGTTTTCGATCCAGAGCGTGAAGTGATTTACCGAAGAAGCCCCGAACAGTTCTTTTGCGGCTAGATTTTTCAGCCTGCCCTTCACCACGGACAGGTGGGACGCGATTTTCAAAGTCCAGCCTTCTGATACGCCATGCTGGGGCGTGCACTTATTTTGCGAAGACCGCGGTTGTCAAAGCGAATCCATTAAGGTATAAATAAAGGATAGAAATGGAATTTGAGTTCGATCAAGCCAAGAGTAAAGCCAACCGCCTCAAGCACGGTATCGACTTCGTCCAAGCTCAAGAACTCTGGAAAGACCTTTACGCCCTGCAGATCCGAGCCAAGAGTGACACCGAGCCCAGATTCGCTCTAATCGCCAGAATGGAGGGGAAGGTCTGGAGCGTGTTTTTTACAGAGAGAAGTTCAAAAATCCGGATTATTTCAGCCCGCAGAAGCAGAACCAACGAGGAGGACTTATACCATGAAGGCAGAGCAACTTGATGACACCTTTGACTCTGGAGCGGATCTAGTACCACATCTGGATCTATCGACGG
>CANJZW010000190.1 GCA_947479475.1 Chthoniobacteraceae bacterium | reverse complement strand
CGTAAGATCTGGCGCTTGTTCAAAAACTTCTGCACCTCATGCAGGAGGGCGGCGCTGATTTCACCCTCACTTTCCGCCGACTCTGCCTTGCCGCCGAGGATTCCCAGTCTGAAGGGCAAGTTCGAAAGGGGTTCAGCGCTCCGAAAGCCTACGGCCTTTGGGCCGCCGAATAGCAGGAGCGAATGGCGCTTGAAACAACCTCCCCCCGGGGGGCGGAGCGCCTCCATGGGGACGGTGGATCCAGCCCTGATCCCGCGCAACCACCGGCTCGCACAGGCTATTTCTGCCGCGAGCGAGCGGGGCGATTTTAGCGTATTTGAGCGACTACGGGAGGCTCTGCGAAAGCCCTACGAGGAGTCAGCCCTCTTTAAAGACCTGCAGAATCTCCCGTTGCCTCATGAATAGGCATTATGTACATCTTGAGGTCCTTAGCGTTATTTTGAAATGCGGCCACCGCGTTTTTGGCCTAGAATCGAATGACTAAAGCCGTTGGACGGAATAAAACCTGCTCTGATCACATCTATGTCGTTCCCTCCCTTCAAAACGGCCCTCGTTCTCATCATTTTTCTCCTCTCTGGAACCGCCACGCAGTTGCTTGCCTCTGTGCGCGAAATCGCGACGGTGACCACCAGCGCGGGGACAATGGAATTCGAGCTCTACACGGATGTCAGCACGAGAACCGTAGCCAATTTTAAGTATCTCGCGGACACGAGATTTTACGATGGAACAGCCTTTCACCGGTTGATGCCCGGTTTCATGGTTCAGGGGGGATGCCCCTATACCCGGAATGACACAAGCCGCTTAAACGCAGGCTACTACGGACAAGGCGGGCCGGAATATACGATCCCCGACGAGCCCACGACCAATCCAAACCGAAGACATGTGAGAGGGGTGCTTTCCATGGCAAAAACCGGGCAACCCAATTCCGGGGGGAGCCAGTTCTTCATCATGTTTGGCGACGCTCCTGGCCTGGATAATCTTCACGCGCCAATGGGGTTTTTGGTCAATGGCGAAGAGACACTCAGCGCCCTTGAGGCGAAGTCCATACATCTGAGTGCTGGAAACCTAGAACTCAGCGTTCCAGATGACCGCCTTGCTGTGACTTCCATTCGCATCCGCTCCGAAATCTCTGGAGAGGTGCCCAAATATCAAAGCGGCTCCGCCGGCGGCCTGCTCAGAAATGCGGACCGAACAACCGTGGGAAAATACAACATCGCCCTGAATTCCAGCGGCGCATTCAGCGGCCGCTTCCAATACTGGGGACGCCAGAGCTCGTTTACGGGCAAACTCCCCCTCCTAAGCAGCTCGCAATTGGAGAAGGAGGTCTTTGTTCTCGCGGATGCGAGCGCCGGAACGCCCTTGCGCGTCAGAGTGCGTGTGCGCCAGTCGGCGTCCTTCAAAAACAGCGTTTCCATCACCGTGTGTGCGGTGAATGCGGACGGGACCGATGTTGCGGATTCCACTCTGGTGAGCGCCACCGGTGAAATCGCGGCCTCCACTCTGGCACAACCGGCGCTTCCTCTGGCGCCCCGTTATACCGCACGGTTCGCCGCGCCCATAACCAACACGGGGTCGTTGGCCGTCGCAGAATTACGCGGCTCAGCCTTCCTGTCGCTTGGAGTGAGCCCCGCGACCGGGCTCTGTACGGTTTATGGACGCTTGCCTGACAACCGGACCCACTCGTTTTCCCAGCCCGTCTCAAACGAAGGCGGGCGAATCTCTCTTTCCCTTCTTTTTCATGAACTTATCCCCCTGACTGCGCCTCAGATGACCCAACTATTTGCTCTAAGCCTCAATAACTTAGCCAACGTCGGTTACCTTTTCCGACTAACGGGGGTTATGGAGATCCCAAACAAGGATGGTTTCCTTCCCGTGGGACCAACGATCTCGAGTTATTTTTTCTGGCAGCGCGCCGGCCAAACGACGGGGGCGGTTAAAAGTCAAATTTCAGCCTTCCTACTTCCCTCCATCGCTCCATGGACTGCGCCAAGGGCTGGAACAACCATGAACCCCTTCACCGCCAGTGTTTCCGCCAAAATCTCGATCGAGGGCTCCTCTGACGCCTCCTTCCAAGTATCCAAAACCAATACAACCGCGACTTTTGCAACGCCCAGCGCGGGAACTCTTCTCAAGTTCAACCCCTTCGATGGAACTTTTGACGGCAGCTTTGTGGATAAGAGCTCAACAGGCAACCCGCGCAGAACCATGCAGGGCGTCTTGATTCAGGGAGTCGGTGCGCAAAAGGGATCAGGCGCCGGCTTCGCCCTGACCGGTTCCGCCAGCATCCCCATATCGATTGCGCCTTGAGCCTTTCTTAGAAGGAGCCCCTCTGGGAGTGACTGGAACAAGTAAAGAACCTCGGGGCAAGCCCCAAGGCATTGAAGAATCAGACGAAGCGCTGTCGGGGAAGGCGGCGAATAAAGCAAAGAAGCCGCCACGGTTCCGAAAAAAACGCCTGTTTTTAGGGGTGCCTTCCGCCCGCGGTCCAGTCACTTTGAAAGCCACCCCTATGAGCTCAAAACGTGACTCCCTCCGCTCCCTTCTGCAGGCGGGCCTTCTATTTGCTTCCGCCACGCTTCAGGCCGCCGATTATTATCCGCCCTCCGACAGCAAGGGAGGCTGGCGCACGCTCTCGGGAGCGAAAGAAATCCGCGAGAAGGCGGGTCTGGATCTCGCACGGCTCGAAACCGCCTATCAGGTGTGCGAACGCGCCACGCCCAACGGCGGCCTCCTGGTGGTCCGCCACGGTTACCTCGTTTTTGAAAAATACTTCGGCCGCGCCAGCCGCAATGCGAATCCCGACATGGCCTCCACCGGAAAGGCGTACACGAGCATCGCCTGCGGAGTGATGCTGCACGAATTCCGCGACAAAATCCCCGCCGGGCTCGAAACCAAGGTCTTCACCGAAAAGCTCCTCCCCCAGGCCTTCCCCCTAAACGACCCTCGCAAGGCGGACATCAAACTCGGCCAGCTGCTCTCAATGACCGCCGGCTACTGGGGCGAAGGGCAGAGCCCCTCCGGCTACGTGCAGGGTAAAAGCCAGCCGCTGAAGCCGGTTCCCGGCCAAAACATCCGCGACCTGGACAAATCCTCCCTGGACGTGCCCCTCTGGTGCTCCCCCGGCGAAGGCTACTCGTATTCCTCACCCGCCCCGCACATCGCCTCCATCGTGCTGCGCAATCTCACGGGGATGGAACTACAAGATTACATCCGCACCCGGCTGGCAGACCCGATGGGCTGGGAATCGTGGGGGTACTGCCTCCACCGGGGCGACTACGACATGCCACACGCCAACGGCGCCGGCAGCATCGCCGTACACGCAACCGATGCCCTCCGGTTCGGATATTGCCTGGCCAAGGGCGGCAAGTGGGAAGGCAAACAACTCGTGCCGGCCGACTACATCCGTCTCTGCCAGCAGGCGTCCCCCTACAACCCGCACACCCCCTTTGTATTGCAGTTTGAAAACAACGCCGACGGCCACCTGTTGGCCGCCCCACGGGATGCCTTCTTCAAATCGGGCGCCGGCGGATTCGGCATCTTTATCGTGCCGTCTCTGGATTTGGTCATCTACAAGCTAGGGGGCAAGGACGGGCAGTACGACCCCGCCCTGACGGGATTGCCGCAGCCGCCTTTCAAGGACAACTCCCGCGAGAACTGGCAGCCCATCCCCCGCACGGGTTTTAACGAGGGCAGCTTCTCCGGCGACGACGGCCTGCGGCGGGTGCTGGAGCTGGTTTCGCTGGCCGTGATGGACTAGGACACCTACGCATATTCCTGTGAATATGGATCTCGACCTCAATCTGCCTTTCTCGGACGCACAGCCGCCCCCCCACCGAGCAACAACGCCTATCTGGAATTCGTTGAATTCAGCCTCCAGGTAGCTTCCGAGAACCAGCGGCTTGAGGAGATGATCGCGGCCCGTCCCAGACCCAATCCCGAATGGTTCGTGTTGGCCTCCCCCGAGGCGCCCTCCCCCGCATTGGAGGAAGCACCGACGAGCCCCATGGCCGAAGCCGGGCCTTTGCCGCCGTCCGTGTTTCCCTAAACGTGTCTCACCCACAAGCACTGCACGCGGGCGGGCCGACGGGGAATCCACTCCCGCTGCGACCTCCTTCTCAAAAAGGAGACTCAGACATCTGACGTCTCCCTAAACCATCTCGTTGGAAAAGGAATCTTGTTGATCTAATTTTTTCTCTCCGCAAGTTTACAGAAACGGAAAAAGCCGAGCGAGATCAGGAACAGATCATCTCAATTCCCGTGACCTGAGGATGTCTGAGCATCATACGATGGGACGCCCTACAAGGGCTGGGGATGAATTGGGGGCCATTTTCCCGGGGCGTTGCCCCGGGCTAGCGTGGGGCGCGCCTTTGGCGCTCCATGCAGGGAACCGTGGGCCTTCCATGGGTCTTCCATGGGTCTTCCATGGGTCTTCCATGGGTCTTCCATGCAGGCGCATCGATGGCGCTGCATTCAGGCGCCCCGAAGGGGCAGTCCACTCGCAGCCCATGGCAACGCCATGGGTTTGATCCGTTATAAAACCTACAAGGGGCGCCCCATGATGACGCCACCAATTGGAATGGACCGGGCAGGCTAGAGTGCCCTTACAGGGCGTATTTTTCTGGGACCATTTTCCCATGGCGTTGCCATGGGCTGAAAGTGAATTGCCCCTTGCAGGGGCATCAGATTTGGCGGAAGTCGCCGCCGGTTTTACCTTCCCGCTGCCCTCGTCGAGGCGCGTTGCGCTCCTCCATTG
>CANJZW010000189.1 GCA_947479475.1 Chthoniobacteraceae bacterium | reverse complement strand
GTCAGCGAGGCCTACCAGAAATTCCTTGGCTACTGCCAGATGGGGAACCTGACTCGGGTCGAATTCACAGAGTTTAAGCGGGTGGCGAAGGATCTCGTCTTGGAAAAGTTCCAGCTTGGTCTCCGGCATGACATCAGAACCCCTGAAGGGCGGCAGACGCATGGGTGGAAGCACCTTTGCCTTCTACCCGATCCTTCAGGGCAAACAATGAAGGCGGCGTGAATCCGGTGGCCGGGGTTCCGGAGAGGCCGAGTTCTTAGCTGCGGGCGGCAGGCTGCCGTAGCGGGGGGCGAATTATTCAGTTTGAGTGATGCCAGAGTTAGCAGAGAAATTTTGCTGATCTGGGTGAATTGTCCTTTCTGGGGGGTAAATTACAGTGCAGGTAGCGATGCTGCTGCCTTTTTCAAAGAGTCCAAGCCAACATGCGTATAGTGGGCGCTCATTTGCTCGCTGTCGTGACCAACAAGTTCCATGACTGCGGCTTCGGGTATACCGGCTTCCTTCATCATAGAGACAGTGGTGTGGCGCAGCGAGTGGAAGCTCAAACCTGTCCGAGGGCGGTGCCGTACGTCGTCCGACTTTCCGGTTTTCGACTTTCCGGGGTAGATGCCGCAGGCACGAATCAATCACTTGCCTGCGGACATCTACTAATCGAACCCGGAGGGCTATCCTGCTGGTGAAGGCGCCTAAGCAACTGCCTTCTTGAGCTGATACTTTTTTTCGAAATTCAACTCGATGGTGTCTCCGTTTGCTTTTCCTATCGCCACGTAGGCGACGGTCTTTTGGCACCCAAACCTGTCCATGACCTTTGCTGCGAGGTCCTTTTTTAAAACAGGACCCTTGGCAACGATCTTGGCAACGGCTCTAGGATTTAGTTTCTCGGCTCCGCCATTCAGCCTGGCTTCCCACTGCTCCAGACTAAAATCCTCGTCCAGTTCGTAGATCAGCGTGTCCGGATTCAGCCGCACCCAGGTACGTCTCCCCTCGAGCAACCTCCCACATGATTGCTTTCGAGGAGCAAACATCGTAGCATGTCGGTATGATCACCACGGTCGAAGCCGTTTACGAAAATGGTGTTTTTCGCCCCCTGACTGCACTTCCGCTTGAAGAACATGCTGCGGTGCGCTTGGTGGTACATTCTTTCGGGGAAACTACTAAGTCCACAGATTCAGAAAAATCTGACTGGCACAGACAGAGCGAAGTAACCTTGCTGAAGGTCTGGGAAAACGACGAGGACGACGTTTACAATGCACTGCTCACGAAATGACGTTATACTCCTGCCGATACCTTTCACTGATCTCAGCAGCCAGAAGGTAAGACCTGCTGTCATTATTGGTTTCGGAACGTTCGAAGGAGACGTATTTGTGGTTCCAGTAACGTCCCGCCTTTTCCAAACGGACCTTGTTTTTGGCGATTGGGTCGCCGCTGGATTGAATGTGCCGAGCGGTATCAAGGGGCAGATAGCCACCATCGATGCAGCCCTTATTCGGCAGGTTGTGGGTAAGCTTTCTCAATCAGATTCCGAGCGCCTAGACCAGAAGCTGCGAGAGTGGCTTTCCCTTTGATGACTGGACGAAGTGCAGCAGTTTTCGGACACCTCGGACGGCATTTTACAAGTCCGGTTTAGTATTGCCGGCAATTCACGCTCAGTTCATTCGTCTCCGGTCTCCACATGATCGCGGAAGATTGCCTTTGCAAGTGTACTGGAACTGGACTTCACAAGAAGCGTCCGAAACGTCCGGACATTGCAGTCCCTCTCTATTAGAAGGTGCAAAATTTTGCACCATCCTGGGAGCTCTGTCCTTGAGCGCTCCATACCCGTTCCAGAAAGCAAATGAGTGAGCGACCTTTTTTGCATGTCGGCCTGAGGGAAGTTTATGCTGCCAGAACGCATCCAGACCAAGCTGCCGCCACAATTCGCACCCAAGCCAGCAAGCGCCCCACTGTCTGGGTCGCACCAATCGCATGCTTGAGAGGCGGATCGCCACGATGGGAACCTCTCCTTCGGCAACCACACTTGGGAGATGGTTTTCATCGAAGAGAGCAACCTGAGAGGGTTGATCGGGATCCTCGCCAAAGAGATCGACGGTCTTGCGCCAAGCGGCCTCCTGGCGGCCGTTGAGTTCACCGAGGTAAAGCACCTGCCGCTGAAGCACGCGTCCAGCTGAGATGCGGCGGTTTTCAACGACACTCCAGTAGAGGTGTTCTTTGCCGTCTTTGCGGCGTTTTTTGCAGCGCAGGAACATGCCTGCATCAAATCACTGTCTAAAAAACTCTCGCAAGGGGGTAGGTCGGCACTACAAGCACTTTTGAGAGAATCAATACTGGAAATTAGCAACTTACAATTGCGCAGAGCTCAAAAACAGCCGTTTTTCAACGCGAGTCCGCGAAGTAGGGCTAGCGGAAACTTCCAGCTCAGGCTTGACCAACCTCATCGCATCTAGCATTCGGCGGAATCGATTCTTGCTGAGTTGAGGCATGCGGACACCGCGGCCAACCTGCCCGAATTCACCCAGAACACCGTGGTTCAGGCGCGCAAGCCGAGCGAAAAGCACCCCTAGCCGGGCGCGCCCTACTTGGCTTCGACGCCGCTGTAGACGAACCATTTTCCGTCAAACACGTATTTGAAAAACTTTCCGGAGAAGTCGTCCCGGTCCGAAATGATGGGCACCAAAAGAGTGGGGCCGTTTTCTTTTTTAAACTGGAAACTCGGGGAGTCGCCGTCGTCTGAAACTGTGTAGGCGAATTGAATGTCGCTCAAAAGAGCGCGCTTGGTTTTGAAAAAAGGGGCCTTCTCCACTTTTCCGTTTTTGAGGGTAACTGCAGCAACGCACTCTCCAAACCCGCGAGTTGAACCCTGGCCTTGAGACCAAACGAGGTAAACGCTCTCCTTCGCACCGGTGGTGATCGTGTCGATCTTCCCCACCAAGGAGGAAACCGGCGGCAACTTCCCGAGGTCAGCATTCTCCCATTCCCCCGGATAGCCCAGCAACGCAAAGCCAGCCCTGCCGTCGGGAGATTTGAACTGAGCCATTGTGCAATATAGGTGCATTGTGCCCCCGAGTTCGGTGTCCCAACTAATAATGCGCAAGCGCCCGTCCTCCGAAGAGACAACCCCGGGGGCGGCGTTCAGATTCACGTTCAGTGCGCGTGGATCTTTGAAGACTGCCTCTGTGCGCTTGTAACGCGCTTCGAATTCCCTCTCCTTTAATTCTCGGTGATACTCCCACTCCGACCTGCCCGCTCGGTCTTTTTCCGCCTGTTGAGCTCCCTCCAAAGACGGAAGGTGCTTCCTGTACTCGAACTTGGCAGTCGCGTTCCCGTTCCAGTTCGCGTGGGCCGCGCGCACCGCGGAGAGGCGCTCGCCCAGGCTTCCGGCTGCGCGGGCGGCGAGCTGCAAGGCAAGCTGGGGGTCAGGCCTTCCAAACCTTCCGCCAACGGAGGCCTCCTCCGCCAACTCCCATAGAAAAAAGCTGGGCCCGCCCTCGGACTCCGGGGACGCCGCGGCGCGCTGACGCCAGTCGGCCAGATTATCGCTGTTCAAAAACGCCTCCATGTCGAAGGGCCCGGATGCGACCGCCATTTTCAAAAGCTCTGCCACCTCCGCCTCGCCCTCGATGGATCCCTTCGGGTTGGCTTTCTTTGCCGCGTTGAAAAGCTCTAAAGCAAGCGACGGGTCGCCAAACGAGTCCCTCCTGTCCAGGTACAGGCGGTCCAGTGAGGCGCGCAACGCCCGCATGTCCCCCTTGCGCGCGGCTTCCATGTCCAAAAACAGCCTCTCGCCCTGTCCTGAGCTCGCGACGTAAGCGGCGACGAGTTGCTCTGGGCAGCTGCCAGAAGAGTCCGCCTTCCGGTAGAGGGCCCGCGCCTGTTCGAACGCTTCAAGTTTCTGCAGGACGTCCGCCTCAAACAAGAGCCGCACCACCTCGGAGCGCGGCAAGGGGCCTGTCCGGCGGACGGGCGCGTCCTTCGCCGCCCAGAGGAGGAGGTCCGACTGGCCGATCCACAGACCAGTGCAGAGGGCCCATAAGTAGAAGAAACTTCTGGGTTGGGTCGATTTCATTTGGTAGTAATATGATGCAGTCAAGGCGTCTGCAAACTCTAAATCGGCCGCGTAGTCCGGGCCTGACTGCCTCTCGCCTCCCTCTGGAAAGCGCCGCGGACCGGCGCGGCAGGAAAAGCCCAACAAGACAAGTGGCTGCCCCCGCGTCGGTGGAGGGCTTCCCTGGGAGCGACTGGCCCGCAGGAAAGCAGAAAGTGATTAGAACGATTGATACCATTTCTTTAGCGCGCCCCGCGACGATACCGCGCGCGCGAATTGCGGAAACGGGGCCAAAAGCAAATTCATCATCTTCACTCCGGTAAAGTCATGTTCTGTTGAAGATGGCGCCCCAGTTGATATTCGGGAATGCTCGGTCGGGATTCGAAGGCGGCAGTGGGTACTACAAAGTATCCTTCGAGCGAGTATTTTCCACCGAACTGGGATGATGGGAATGATGGGAATTACAAGGTGGCAGAGGATGGGAAAGCTGATCCAGCGCAGGTTGGGGTGGACGGGATCAAAGGAACAGCGCCAGTGGGAAGTTTCAAAATGAACGCGCCGGGGTTTTACGATCTCGGAGGGAATGCTGCAGAATATATGTGGGACGGTTTGGATGAGAAGACTGGCAACCGAGTCCTGCGGGGGGGCAACTGGTTCAGCAGCGCGAACTACGCGCGGTGCGCGTACCGCAGCAACTTCAACCCCCCGACAGCGTACTTCAGCGACGGCTTCCGCTTGGCCCGAGGGCGTCCATAAGCAGTCAAGCGAGCGGAGCGAGGGCTCTGGGTGGCGGGAGTCGCCGGTGGCGGCGGAGCCGACAGAGCCCGGAGGGCGAAGGCGAGGTGGG
>CANJZW010000188.1 GCA_947479475.1 Chthoniobacteraceae bacterium | reverse complement strand
GCGGCCTACACTGTGGCAGAGTTGCCAATTGGCAACTTTTTGGTGCGCTCCCTTGCGCCTTCCAGAATAAATCGTCCAGGTAGAATCCCTGTGCAAACGGCGGCCGAAAAGTGGACCACTCGGGATTATCGTTGTGTTAAAGGGTCGGTGCCAAATTGGCACCCTGACCGAACCCATGCCGCTTTAGAGTTCAGACCCCCTCCACAAAGGGCCCTGAACGCTTCCGCCTTTAAAGGCCAAACACGGACACCAGCTATGATGTTGTCCAAAGAGAACACTATGCGCTTCACCCCCCGGCACGATTTCTTCAGCCTGGACGCGGGAGCGTTAATTTTTTTTAACATCTAACATCCTAGCTTTGCCTTGTAATTTATATATTCTGATTGGAGTTTCATCGTTTTTCCACGCTAAACCTGTTTCATTTGTAGCCACATAAGATCCTTCTAGCTTGTCACCAGCGGCTAATTTAAGTTCCTCTCCAAAATCCACGATAGCTTTTACCATATTTCTTTCACTCCAGATACTTCCGTACCACATTCCTTTTGGAGACGCCGCTTTGAAACTAACATCAAAATAAACTCTTGTATCTCTTTGTACTGTTTTGTTTATAAATCCAATTAAACAACCAGTAAAAAGGACGATTCCGAAAGCAGTACCAAGGATAAATGGCAACAGTTTCGATTTAATTTTTTGAGGAGGTGTTGTGGGGTCCATAGGCTACATTTGTAAGGGGATGATTGGCGGATAGTGGCCTAATTCACGGTAGCATGATTACCTCATGCAACCAAGACTAGTTTTCAAGTCAACCATTTAAGCCGCGGCCACCAGTGCCAGTGCTTTTGCTCAACGTTGTCCATCGAGCAGGTCGCGCATGAAGTTCATCGCAGCAGCTCCGAGCGGGCGACAGGAGATTGCGGAGGGATAAGAAATAGCTTTTCACCCCCCGTCACGAATTCTTCAGCCTGGACGCGGGAGCGTTAAGGGAGAATTGCTTTTCTCCGATTCCACGCGTGGCGTACAGCGAAATCCGGCCATTATGTGCGAGTTTGGCTTTGAGTGCGGGGGAGTGTCTGTCCCCTGCGCCTTCCCCATGCATCTGTTAGCTAGCTTCTCGGCCTCCAGTCCCGCTCTGCTCCCTTAAGGAAACCCTCGAGAAACACGGAAACCAATGAAGTCCTGTGCGTTGGTCGGGTCGGTGAAACCGCGCTGTGCGCACCGCGGGTGGCCTGCATCGCCGCACCATTCGCCACCGCGCAAGACACGTTCCGAGCCAGTAGCAGGCCCTTTGGGATTAGTTGCATCCACTTTATAGTTTTCAGCGTACCAATCCCAACACCACTGAAAAACATTCCCTGCCATATCTTGTAACCCATACCCGTTCGCTGCAAAACTTTCAACGGGGCTGGTCGAAGGTCTCTCACTGGTTCTATATTTTGGGTGGAAGCCCGCATCCTTGTTAACGTCCCAAAAGGGTTTCGGTAAAACTATATTAAGAGCCCCCGACCAGTAGTTCGCCTGGTTGTGAGAGATAGTATCCCCCCACGGAAACCGCTTCCCTTTGAGTCCCCCTCGCGCTGCCACCTCCCACTCCGCTTCGGTCGGTAATCTGTACCCCTTGGCGGCCCAATCACAGTTAACAGCACCATTCTCCCCCGTCCGATATACGGCACCGTTCACCTTATAACACGGTTTTAAGCCGTTTTTTTCGCTGGCCGCGTTCGCCCACTTTATCACGTCATGCCAGGTAACATTTATCACCGGATGGTTCGCCGCCTTACCCCTTCCAACCGCTAGATCGGTGTACCCGTGAGTCAACGCCCACGTCCTCACCGTATCCCACTCAGCCTTCGTCACATCGTTGACTGCCATAGAATACGGACTCAATGTCACCGACCTAGCCGGATTATTCTCTATATCTTTGTCCCCGATCACGTTCCCAATCTCGTATTTCCCTCCAGGAACGGTTGCAAATTTGTAGGTATTAGGTACGGCATTGCCTCCACACCCGACGAAGACGACGGTGAAGAGACCACACATCAGAAACTTAAGCGCGATTCGCATAACAACTAAGCTTGCCCAAGAATCCATTCCATGCAAGATACGTTCGAAAACTATTTTTCACCCCCCGGCACGATTTCTTCAGCCTGGACGCGGGAGCGTTAAACGCCCTTCCCGCGCTCGCGCTGTGCCTCCTTTTCCGCCTCCGTGAACTGCGGCCCGGCTGGTGCATCGAAGCTGAACGTCGCATCAATGGGTGACGGCGACTTCGATTCGAGAATCACACGCTGATGGGGCGAGAGGTTGTCTCGGGCATAGACGGCAACTACCGACGACAGACTGAGTGCGAGTAGGAGAATTGAGTGGAGAGTGGGATTCATTTTTTCAATGCAGTGGCGGTGCTGAGCCTGAGGTGCCTCTTTGTGGATAGCGGTATGCGCTCGTTAAAACCCGAGAGACGGACATTTCGAATCAACTTCGAACCCATCAAAAATGTTGTTTTATCGAAATAACGGATGCAGCAACAACCAACCACTAAAACCCACAAACCCAAGCAGGAAATTCCGAGCCCAAGCTCCATTAACCTCATTCCGCGAACCGTTTTTCGCCCCATTTACGCAGTCCGTGCGCGCGGTATTGTCCGAGGGGCGCGCCACCTCGGAGAATTGCTTTTCAACGCCCCCGCGCCTAGGCTGAAGAAAGCGAGCCAAGGGGTAAAAAAGCATTTGCAGAGGGAGCCCCTGATTCGATCGGAAAAGCGGTGAAAGTATCAACTTAGTGTATGAATCAAATCTGTGACAGACGTCTTCAGCGATATTTTGGTGCTCTGATTGTATTAATGTTCGTTCCTTTAAAGGGACTTCTTGCATCAGGTGGTGCGAAGGAACCGGCGAAGCCTAACATCGTGGTCTTTATCGCGGATGACCTTTGCTGGTATGACGTGGCTTGTTTCGGCGGGCCGACGAGTGCGCGGACGCCTAATCTAGACCGGCTCGCCCGTGAAGGGATGATGCTGACTGGCTGTTACAACTCCGCGACTGTTTGTGCGCCGACTAGGCAAGCGCTGTTGACGGGCATGTATCCCGTCCGTAGTGGTGCATACCCTAATCATTCTGTCGTTAGAAAGGGCACCCAGAGTATGCCAAGCTACCTAAAGCCGCTGGGTTACCGGACTGCCTGTATTGGTAAGGAGCACTTTGGGCCCCCTGAAAGTTATCCTTTTGACGTGAAGGCGATTGCCCGAGAGGACAAACAACGCGCTGAAAGCCCGGGTGCTGGGGGAGAGTCGGATGACGGCGACATCAATCTGGCCGCATTTGAGGAATTCGCGGCGAAAGGAGAAACGCCGTTCTGTGCGTATTTGGCGACGCATGAGCCGCATGGTCCTTTTACAAAAGGGAGGCCGGAGAAGCATGATCCCAAAACCTTTGTGTTGCCGCCTTATTTTCCTGATACCGCAGTAACGCGGCAGCAGCTACAGGGTTACTACGCAGAGATTGACGTGATGGACGCGCAGATCGGTGAAGTGATGCGCATTCTGGAACGCACTGGCAAGGCCGCGAACACGCTCGTGATCTTCGTGAGTGAGCAGGGCGGCGGCTGGCCGTTTTCGAAATGGAACCTCTATAATCCCGGGATTCGCGCTGCCGCCATTGCCCGCTGGCCCAGCCATATAAAGCCGGGAAGCTCCAATGCCGCGCTCCTACAATACGAAGATCTGTTGCCGACCATCCTTGCTGCAGCCGGTGTCGATCCTCAACAAATGAACACGGGCTGCCCTGATGCCAATGGGGGAGTGGGTTTCGACGGGCGCAGCGCGCTTGATGTGTTGCTGGGCAAGACCGAGCATTTTCGCGACTACGTGTTTGGGCAGAATACCATGCTGGGGATTAATGGAGTCACCACACCGTACGCTTCGCGGATGGTGTGCGACGGGCGTTGGAAGTTGATCGTGAATTATCATGCCAGCGACAGGTACCCGCACGCTGAGTTCGGATTGGCTAAGAACTGGAAGTTGGAAGGTGAGAAAGGCAATGCGTTCGCGGCGGTACAAGCCGCACGCGTCGCGAAGCGGCCCGAATTCGAACTATACGATCTGCAAACGGATCCGTGGGAACTTAAAAATGTCGCGGATCAGGGTGAACACAATGATGTGATTACACGGCTCCGCGCACGACTCGAGGCATGGCTGAAACAACAGGGGGACGAGCCGGTGAAAAGCGAGGCCGAGGCTTACGCGCGCCAACCGGGGCACGAAAAAAAGCTTAATGGTCCGAGCGAAGAGGAGATCGCCGAGCGCAAAAAACAGTTTGAGCGCAAAGACAAAAATGGCGACGGCAAACTCAGTCTCGAAGAATATGCCGGGTCCCCAGCCGATGATACCGCAAAGCTCCGTTTTAATCGGTGGGATGTGGATCAAGACGGGGCACTTTCACTTCAGGAGTATATCTTACAGCAGAAGTCTAAGCCGGAGAAAAAGTAGGAGGTGCACAAAAGACTGCATAGTTGAGAGTGGCAGAGGCGCAGGGACTGCGCAAAAGTGTCTGTCCCCCCGGGGTGTCTGCGCAAAAGTGCGCAAAAGTGTCTGTCCCCCCTTACGGGGGTGGCAGGGGTGCGCAAAAGTGTCTGTCCCCCCTTACGGGGGGCGTGCACCACGTATGCGCCTCTCGTCGACGCCATGACGGAGCTGAACCTGCGGGCCTACGGCTTGCGGGAACGCGCGACAAAATTTCCCAAATAAAAAAGGCGCCCGAGTGGGCGCCTTTTTGAGGTGATGAAGCGGGGTTCAGGCCCGAGCGGAAGGATAGATGACATGAGGTTGTCGAGCGGCGCGAGATCCCGCGATCTTAAAGGCCATGACAACCATCAAACCATCCCAATCAACCGCCTCCTACGACTCCATCAAACTCGGGATTGACGCCCACGCCCAGTATTACTGGGTAAGCCG
>CANJZW010000187.1 GCA_947479475.1 Chthoniobacteraceae bacterium | reverse complement strand
GATTGCAACGACGCTGCTTGGAGCCCGCGGGTGTCGTTGTTTTTTTTGATTAACATTGGAGCGCCGGGGGCACATGGGTCGGGGCGCACTGCCTGGGAATCGGCAGTAGGGGATAGGTTGCTGGAGGCGATCAATTGGCCACCTCCATATCCAGATTGGCGATTAGGAGTGCCCTTACGGACTCGACGTCGTACAGGCGTCTGCCACGGAGCTTGCCCCGCTCACGAAGGCACACGGAACGGATCTTACCGGCGGTAGACAACCGGTGAAGGTGAGTCCGTGACAGGTCGAAGAGTTCGCGGATTTTGGCGTGGCCTGCGAACTCGGGGTTTAGATTGCCGTCTGCGATTACGGGTTGCGTCGTTGTGGTTCCAACCTTTGCCGGGCTGGAGCGGTTTATTTTGGGTCTATGCATTGGTTTCTACTACGGCGCCGGTTTCTCATGGCTCGCCGCTGTAAGTAGAAACCTCTCGGGACCCTGTTTGTTACGGGGGGCAAACCGTACCCCTGTTTGAGCCCAACTATGAAATCACACAAAAATCACCTAATATACTCAAAGCATGCGCTTTACTTTTAGACCAATCGGCTTTATCGGCATATAGCGAAAGTCTCTCCGCTCGTTTTACGGCTTCGGATGCAGACTCATGGGATCCGTAGTGTTCAAGCAATCGCAATGCAGCAAGCGCTTTGAGATCCCTTCGCAGCTTTTTGTGCGAGCTCTTACCACGCCCAAGCCCTCGAGATACTGTAGCCGATCTGTCTCCCCGATTCTGCACAAGCCAAACGCGGAAGGCCTCTTCGATAAAGTGGTTCGCGTAGTCCCAGTTGATTGCGAAAGAAGCAACCGAGCTACCTTCTGGCGACGGATGAGCCGGACCGCGCTCAGATGGGGATCTCTCTGAAATTTTTGTGGGTGGCGAAATTTCCTGAAGAGGCGTTGTCCCACTCGGTGAATTTCTCGGTTTAACGCTAGCACCGCATATTTTCCGCAAGTCGGGATCCAGTGACAAAAAAGAACGCTTTGGAAAATAGCCCGGGCTAATGTTGGCGAGACCGTCCATTTCAGAAGACAGCGGATTCACCATGGACCACAAATAAAGGTAAAACTTCCCGTAAACCGCCAGCATGCGTGAATATTCCACAGCCTTTGGCGTAGCCCCATGTTCGCTCGGTAACTCAATTTTCTGCGCGATTACCCGGTAGAGGAGCAGTTCCTGCTGGTCGTGGCGTTGAATCTCGGTGTCGTTGGCCTGAACTTCTTGTTGGGCATTCGCCAACGCCGCACGCACTTCAGGATTCCGCCTGTACGCTTCACGCCAATACTCCCAGAGCCAACAAGTCGGGACATCATCATTTTCGAGCGATTCAAAGTCCCATTCCTCTTGGGGTAGCAAAGCCGGCTCCTTGCGTCTGCCTTTGGATAGCGAAGAAGAGCTTGAGGCTTGCGCGTTGGAGTCCATGTTTCCCATCACTATAATGAAAGTCCGTTAGAGTTGGCGTTCCAGAGGTGACGGTCAAGGCTCCGAATTGGAGGCATCGAGAACGTCTGGAAACACCACGCACTTCGGGGGGTGTGTTCTAGGTTTTGTTCTAGAATCACCGATTCTCGAACGGATGTCCGTTCTAAGTCTCTGTCGCAGAAGAGTTGGAGCGGGTAGAGGGAATCGAACCCTCATAGCCAGCTTGGAAGGCTGGAGCTTTACCACTAAGCTATACCCGCAAATCGAAAGTGGCCCGACCTCTTAAGAATGAACGGATTCGGTCCGCCGTGGCAAGCTGGATTCTTCTCTCCTAATCAATTTTCCCATCCCTGCATCTCCACCCCACCAGCAGACGGCCCACCTTCCGCGGTCCATTATGAGGTTTTTCCTCGGGCCTCCCCCTTGGGCTCTCATAAGTTCAACTCCTGTTTATTCTATTTCATCCAACCACTCGCTCCAGCTTGATCGGATACGTTTGGAAGGCATTCCACTGGCAAATAATCAGATCCCCGTTGGCCAATACACACACATCGTGGGCGTGCTCGAATATATCCTCGCTCCGCACTAGGGGCTTAAGTTTACCCGCCTCATATTCAGGCGCTAAAGCTCCCGGGGCGGCAATGACCTTGTCATCAGCCCCAATCACCACCACGAAACCAGCCGCCATCGCGAGAAACTTACCGGAAGCATCCTTAGACCAGCACGCGCCCGCGTAAAACTCTTCCCCCGAGAAAACTGGCCGACATACAAAAGCGCCTGGTGTCGGCATGGTTTCCATGTGTTTTCCTTCAAGAGTGAAACGTTGGAAACAATTGTCTCCTCGGGACGTCACAACAAGCGTTGCGTTTTCCGCCCCCTTCCGGGAATCGATGGCAATTCCGTGGGGACTATTGAGCCGTTCGGAAAGGGGCACGCCCTCCTTCCCTCCGAAACGTGCAAGGAACTTCCCATGCTGGTCATAACGCAACACGTGGTTGGATCCATAGCCGTCGGCCACGTAGATATCGCCATTCGGAGCAACCGCAACTTCCGTTGGGTTGAATGGCATATGCGCCTCGTAGGCACCAACGGACATCGGATGGCTGATTGAGAAAATCTCGCGACCATTCAAATCAATTTTTGTCACTCGGCCCGTTTGGCGGAAGGCGCCGGCGCCCGACTTCCACAAGCCGGAGTCTGTCACGAAAAGAAATTCTTCGCCGTTCTCATCTACCTTCGTGAGCCCGTGGCCACCTGGCCATACGGTGCCCCACGACTCCAAAATCGTGCCGTCCGTTTTAAAAACGAGCATCTGGTTATGCGAGTGGTCGCCAATCATGAATAGGCGTCCGTCCCGCACCTGAATCATCTCGTGACAGTTCAGGATGGGGTGATTGCGTCCTTGTCCCGAGGGAACCCAGTCCTTGCGGACCCGATAACGATGCAGCCCGTGGCCGATGATTTGGTCTCCCTTTTGAGGGGCGGCCAGGAGCTTCTGGCTCCAGAGGCCAAGTGCGGCGGAAGAAAGCCCTGCCAAGAAGTGACGGCGGTTGTTCATAAAAAAAGAGTTAGGCCTGAGTTACAGCAGCTAAGAAATCACTTATTGCCCGCCTTCAAAAAACTCCTGCAGAGCGCGTCCTTCATTCCCGGGGGACTCAATCTCCAAAAGCCTGCTCAAGGTGGGCGCCACGTCCAAATTACTGACGCGTTCTAATTTGACGCCCTTGCGTATGCCATAACCAGAGGCAATTAGAATGCCGTCAAGTTCTGGGTCTGAAGCAGGATAGCCGTGGGTCCCCAAGTACCCCGTTGAGTCGCTGACATCATTCTCACCCACAGCCGGGGCTTGAAATGCATACCCCTTTTTCGCGAACAAAATGAGATCGCCCATACCCGTATTTTGCTCGGGTGTTGGCATTCCGAGCGTGGGGCCTTCTGAGCCGTTGAGGACTCTGTCGACCCCCTCTAAAGAGGCGAGTGTTTCGCGAAGCCGTGGCAGCAATTCAATCTTGCGGGCAGGGTCGGTCACAAAAGCAAAGGCCATTCCTCCCTGAACCTGCACCCATGCATCGCATCGGGTCACACGCGCTCCTATCGTTTGAAGAAGACCGGCTTTGCGGAGTGCTACGTTGGGAAAGGTGATCTTTGAAACCTTTTTAAAGCCGTGGTCTGTTGACACGATCAGCGTTGTTTTATCCTGCAAGCCTGCCGCCTTGATCCCCTCTAAAAGGCGACCCACAAGCTGGTCTACGTAGCCGTATGCAACATAACTTGCGGTGCTGCCTGGGCCATAACTATGGTTTGAAGCGTCGGTGCTTAACAAGTGGAAGAGTAGAAAGTTCGGCCGGTGTTCCTGAATGATATGCACGGCGGCCTGCGTCCATTGCAGATCCTTCCACGCTATATTTTTGGAACGAACGGTGTCGATGTCGGCAAGACTGGCATCCCACAGCTTGGAGCTGGCCTTCATTTCCTGCTCGATGACGCCCTCGGGATTGGGAAGCTCCGGATAACTCCAATGAATGGTCGGCGCTTTCGTGATTGCAACCCAGTCTACCTCCGCGGTCTTCAATCCTGACTGAAAAGCCCGATCATAGACGGTCGGTGCAAAAACCATCCGGTCGCGCTCCGCCCATTGCTCAATTTTAGGCGGCAGTGTGGGCCCCTGGCGCACAAGAAGCCCGTTGTAGAGTACGCCGTGTTTAGCGGGTGAAACTCCAGTGACAAGAGTTGTGTGATTGATCCATGTGATTGATGGGTTGGATACCGTCATCGCTTCTCCAAGGGCGCCTTCCGCAGCAAGCCGGCGCAGATTTGGAATCGGCATTGAAGGATCCTTCCAAAGCCAGGAGGGGGGGAGAAAATTTAGATTTTGATAGAGCTACATCAGCTGGTGGTTTTTCAGATAGTAAATCTTATGCAGGATAAAGGAAAGAATCTATTTCCCCACAAAAGCATGCCTAATTTTAAGATGAGCAATCTTTAGCTAATCAGAAAGTAACTGTGAAGGCAGGAGAACATTCTCAAACAGATGAATGGCAGTAAAAAACAGTAGAGGAATTATTAGTTCTAATTTTCAGGGCGAGAGAACTTTTTGAAAATAAAAGAACAGAATTTGAATCGCTAAAAAATAAATTAAAAGGCCAAACGAAGCACCAAAAGAAAGAAGACGATAGAAATAAATTAGAAGATTTGAAAAAAGCTTTAAGTGTTCTTGAATACAACTTTAAAACAATGGAATATATTAAAGAAGCTAAGATTCCTGACTGGTAGAAATGCTCAAAAGACTCAACCTATTATCTTCACTTTAAAAACAAATTGTATATTGAAGAGATTGCAAACCAGGCCAAGCTTGCTGCTAATTATGATAAAGATATGATGTCGCAAGTTAAAAATGCAATTATAAAGCCAACTTAAGAAAAAAGAATGGATGATGTTGATAAAAGAAAATTAGAAAAGGAGGAATAAAGCAAAAAATCCTTCACGATTGGCAGAGTTGCCCTTAATTGATTTATATTTCTTTTGTGTATTAATTTATAACAATATT
>CANJZW010000186.1 GCA_947479475.1 Chthoniobacteraceae bacterium | reverse complement strand
TTGTTTGGAACCATTTTCCCATGGCGTTGCCATGGGCTGAAAGTGAATTGCCCCTTGCAGGGGCATCAGATTTGGCGGAAGTCGCCGCCGGTTTGACCTTCCCGCTGCCCTCGTCGAGGCGCGTTGCGCTCCTCCATTGCCGTTTTTAGGCTAATACCTCGAAGCTTGCTTCGACTTTGAATCCTCACTGTTTCGTCAGATTCTTCAATGCCTTGGGGCTTGCGCCGAGGTTCTTTACTTCGAGGCGCAGGGCCCGCTTTCAATGTTGCAGCTCTGCTTTTTCGCCCGAGTAGTAGCCGTACATGGACGTTGGGTTGGCGCTGTTGAAGACGATTCCTTCCACCGGTGTGCCCTGGTCCTGGAAAAGATGGATGGCGCGCATGGCTGCTTTTCTGGGGGTGCTGGCATAGCGGACTACGAGAAGGACGGAATCCACGGCTTGAGCGAGGAGTAGGGAGTCGCTGACCGAGTGGACTGGGGCGGAGTCTAGGACGAGGCAGTCGTAGCGCTGGCGTGCGCTGTTGAGGGTGGCGTGCACGCCTTTGCGGGTGAGCAGTTCGGAGGCCTCGGGGAGAATCCTTCCGGCTGGTAGAAAGTCGAGCCCTGGGATGGATGTGGGAATGATGGCGTCGGCGAGCTTGAGGGTGCCTTCGAGGACTTCCGTAAGGCCCGGAAGGGAGTGGCTGTTGAAAATGGACTGTTCCAGAGAGGGGGATCGCAGGTCGGCGTCGATGAGCAGGGTTTTGACGCCCTGCCGTGCGAGGGTTAAGGCGTAACCCATCGAGCAGAAGCTTTTTCCGTCGTCAGGCTGCGCGCTGGTAAAAAGGAAGCAGTTTTTGCCCTGTTTTCGAGCGCTCAAGTGGAGGGAGGTTCTCAACGAGCGAAACGCCTCCAGGATCGGCTGGGAGGGGTCGCTCATGCGATCGAGAATCGAGGAGCCCGATCTCCGCGAAGAAAGGCGGGGAACGGTGCTGAGCACGCTCAGATCGGTGGCTGCCTCAATTTCTTCAGCCGAGCGCCAGGCGGATTCCACCAGACAACCGCCAAGGACGGCGGCTCCTCCCAACACGCCTCCCGAGAACAGGCCGATGGCCAGGAACTTCAGGGCAGAGCCTCTTGAGGGGCTGATGGGCAGGGCGGCTGATTCAAAGATGCGGAGGTCGCTGAGTTGAACGCCTCGGGCCACGTCCGTTTCCTTGAGTTTGCGGAGGATGGATTCATAAACCGCCCGGTCCGTGTCCACGTCGCGGGCAAGGACCTTGTAGTCGATCGACTGCCTGTTGAGGGCGAGAGCCTGTTTTTCCTGGTCTTTGAGGGCGCCCTCAAAGTTGATTTCCGTGGCGATGGCACGTTCCAGTTCCGCGCGCAGAGTGGCTGGGATTTGGAGGACGAGTTTTTGGAGGGAGCCCTCGGCTTCCCTGAGCTGGTTTGCGGTCTGAATGAGTTTTGGGTGTTTGTCTGTATAGCGGAGGCGGAGGGTTGAGATCTGGCTTTGAAGGTCCGCGATTTGGGCGCGAGTGGTTGCGATCCTGGGGTTTTGGGCCACGCTGACGATCTGGAGAAGGGCCTCTGTGTTTCCGGTAAAACGCTCCATGTCTGCGACATCTGTTTCGAGACGGATCCTTGTTCCGCGGGCTGTTGCCAGGTTGTTGCCCTGAGACTTGAGGGTGGTGATAACGGTGTCCTGGCGGTCTTCGAGAGAGGCGGCCTGATTGGTTTCCTTATAAGACTGGAGCGCTTCTTCGCTTTTTTTGAGTCGTTTTTTTAGCCGGTCGGCTTCTGTCATTAAAAACTCCAGCACCGAGCGGGCGCCGCTGGATCTCTGGTCGAGTTGCAACTGGATGAAAGCCTTGGCTACGCCATTGGCGAGGCTTTGGGTGATTTTTGCATTTGGGTGGTGTGCGGTGATGTCGAGGAGCTGTGAGCCCCTGCGTTGGCGCACATCAATGCAGCCACGCAAGACGTTCAGGGTTTGTTCTTGAGAGAGCGGTACGGGGGAGAAGTCGGGGTTTTCGGCGAGATTTAGATCGGTGCTGACTCGGTCGAGAAGGGCCCGGCTTCGGAAGGTTTCCAAGATGGTTTGTACTCCTTGCTCGCTCCCTGAGGGCGCGGTGTTATCCAATTCAAAGCCAAGAACCCGTCCCCGGGGTTCGATTTGGAGCACGGAAAGGGTTTCGTACATCAAGGGGAGGCGTTTGGTGTAAATGCCGGCGGCGAGCAGGCCGGCGGAGGCGCAGACTCCGATAATCCAACCGCGCTCGCGCAGGACGATGGCGATTTGTTGGAGGTCCGGTCCGGCTTGGGGAAGTTGATTTGGAGCAGATTCAAGCGAGGGATTTGTGTGCATATCGTTGGCGATGGCTGGCGCTGCGGGCGTTTACGAAAGGGCGATGAGAGTCGTGTCTTTAAAAAGAGGATTTGTTTAAAAGAGGCTTTCCTCCACGACGACGGTGTCGCCGGGTAGGATTTGGAAGGAGGGGACGGCGCTTCCCTTGGCCATTTGTTTGGCGTTGAGGTGGAAAACCTGTTCGCCGCCTAGGCCCCGTCTTTTGACGATGACCTTGGAGGGGTTGGCGATTCTGCTGTATCCTCCGGCCATCCCGATGCCTTCGAGCAGGCTCAGAGGGGATTCATCGGGCAGATCAAACGTTCCCGGACGGTTGACCTGGCCTAGCACGGTGAAGCGCTTTTTGCTATAGTCCACGATTCGGAGCGCGACCTGTGGGTGAACCAGGTAGTCTTTGAGGGCTTGGGAGACGGCGGAGGCGGCTTCTGGGACGGTTCGCCCCCCCAAGGAGATCGTTCCCACCAGAGGGAAGGGGATGCTGCCGTCCTTTCCGATCCGTGCGGTGGTTTGGAGTTCGTCTTCCTGAAAAACCTGAATGTTGACGGTGTCGTTGGAGGCGAGCCGATATCCGGCAGTCGGGGAGCGGGCGGGGTCCGTTTTTTGCGGGGCGGTGGTGGAGAAGGGTTTTTGGGCGGGTGGCGTGTTCTGTGCGAGGGCTGGCGTGACGGCGGTTAGAAAGCCGAGGAGCACTGTGGCGGGGGACTGAAGGGCAAAGAGGGAAGGCACGTTTTTCATAAATTTGACGCGTTGGAATTCAAGGGAATCTGAGGGCTAAAAATTTAGAAGCTGACGCTAAGGGAGACGCCGATGCGGTTTCTGTGAAAGGGCTGGCTTTGATCGCCTTTGGAGTCGTTTTGACTCCACTCGTAAAAGGTTCCCAAGCTGCAGTTGCGACGGATCAGCCAGTTCAATCCAAGGCGTGAAAAAACGTATTGATCGCTGCGGTTGGATTGGACGCCCGGGCTGGAGGCGGAGTATTTGGCGTCTTCGAGGCCCAAGGATAAGGAGGCGTCCAGGGTTGCCGTGAGCGTCTCGTGAACGGCGAGTGCGACGTTTGTGGACTGGTAATTTTGGGAGGCGAGAGCCACCGAGGCGAAGGTGCGCCGCCGGGCTTCAATGGAAAAAGAGGTCTTTCCCGTAGCCTGCCAACCGACACCTGTGCTGAAGACGGGCGCCGTGGTTCCCGGTTGCCCTGAATCAAAATGGCGCCATTCATTTCCAACGGACACCATGAACCCAAGTTTGGCGGTGGGTTGCGCGACGGCTCGGAGGCCCCCCTGGACATAGGTCTGAGGACGGCTGGATCCGGCCTCGGCAAGTCCCTGAGTGCTTCCCAGGCCGATTTGGAGTTTTGGAGAGTACTGATAGTTTAAATACTGCTCAGTCCGGTATTCTCTGGATTCGAGGAGGCCGTTGAAATTGGCCTTTGTAACGTCGGCGCCTAGTTCGGCATTGGTTTTGGCGCTGATTTGGTAGGAGACCTTGCCGCCTGCGTAGGAGACCCTGCTGCCAACTCTGGCGCCGGCGTCAAGGGAACCGTTGCGGTTGCTCTGGAAGCCCAGTCGCAGGGCCGTTTTCAACCGGCCCGTGGTCCACTCGCCGCCCCCGCCGATATTTTGTTCGTAGGCGCGTTGTTTGGGCGAGCTCATCAGCCAGGAAGCGCTCCCTGAGTAGGTGGCGCCAAGGAGCAGATCGGATTCCGCCGAGCCCAAATGGAGACGCGCCGACGGTCCGATGCCGATTTGGATGTCCCCCTTTTTACCGTTTGGTTTGGAGGAGAGACTGTCGTCGTAAACCGCCGCAGTGTTGATTCGCAGGCTGCCCATAAACGGACCTTTGCTCCGGAGTTGTTCGATTGTTGCCGCGTCTCCGCGCTCGCCAAAAGGAAGGGACGGTTCGGTGAAGGGGAAGCTCTGGGGAAGCTCCGGCGGGATGGGCGTGTTAAAGAAGTCTGATTGGTTGAAGAGAAGGATTCCTGAGGGGGGTGTGGGAGGCAGGTTTTCCTCGGCGTTCAAAAATGCAGCGTCCTGCACAGCGGTTGGAGGAAGGCGTTCGGGCGCGCGTTGAGGCAGGGTTGTTTTGAAAAGAAGCGGCCCCTCCGGTTCCGGGCCGGGAGGTGAAAGAGAGGTGGGGAGGCGTGTTTGCGGTGTGTTTGCGGCGTGTTGTGGGTCGGCCGTGAGGGGAGTGTTTAGAACGGGCCCGTCTTCCTGCGCGGGCGCGTGGAAAAGAGTCAGGGAGCCCACCATGAAAGGGATCCCGAGCAGGGGTAAGATGTTTTTTTTCAAAGCTCAAAGCGTTGATTTTTAGGTGGAAGATTCGCGGCAGGGATTCTGGCGTGGGACGGAAAGAAGGGCCGCGGTGACGGGATTCACAAAGGTTTGAAAGCCCCTTTGTGAACCGCATTTTCAAAGTGTTTGGGGCAGCCTAGCCCCGGTCTTGATGCCTCCTCTGGACTTCCTTTCAATTCCCCCGCCATTGAATTCGATGAACTCCCGAGCTCATGGATTTCCGTTCCCCCGCACCCCTCTTCTTGTTGCCTCCCAAGGCGCCGCTGTTTGTCTTTTTAAATCGTTAATTTGCAGGGATTAGCGTAAAGTAACGCAAAATAACGCGAATGTGCCCGAAGCAACGGGAATGAGTGAGCCTCTCCTGCGGACCAGCGCGAGATGCGGTGTGTCGTCTGATTTTGCGCGTTTCGTTTGCTAGACCGCTACTAACTGAAAC
>CANJZW010000185.1 GCA_947479475.1 Chthoniobacteraceae bacterium | reverse complement strand
TGACGCTTCCGGAGCAGGCTCCTCCTAAAATCTACAGTCCTGCAAAAAGCTCGAATTGAAAAATCGTGTAGTGCCGACCTTTTTACAATGACTGCTGAAAATGAGGCGGTTAGATGTTTTTTACCCCGCCAGTTCGCGAAGTAGGGCTACTGGACCAGCGCGGGGCGGGCGAGCAACCATGCTTCCGGAGTCAGATCGGCAACCGTCTTCAGGTCGCGCAACTCGGGGAGCGTCTCCCGTCAGGCAAGCTGCGGCACCTTTGTCTCGGCGGCCACCTCGGCGCCACATACCCCGGGCTCGAGTTCCAAAAGGGTGAACTGGACGGCGCCGTATTTTTTGATCCTCAAAAGCCGAAGTTCTTCGGCCAGAGAAAGCCCGTACTGCTCGAGACGTGCGTGGCACGTCTCATGGCACAACCGGTCCAAAAAGATGACCGCCCTCCTGCGCTTCGTCGTCAAACAACAAAAACACACTCCAAAGAAAAATCATGTGAGCCGGCCACGATACCGGAACATTCGGAGTCCACATGCACTGCAAGTTTGAGCAACTCGGCATTAAGAACGACGTCATCCATCCACAGGACCTCGACGAACGCGGCAAAGGCGTTAAAAACGACTTTCTCGATGCCGCCATGTTTCAAATCCTGCGGCCGGAGGGGGGGACTGGGCAAAGTTTAACAACCGTCGACAGGTGTCGTTTCACAGCACGATATTTCGCTCGAACTATTTAAGTGCTGGCGGAGGCGTTTGAACCATAACCGTCCCAGAGGTGAACGTGGAAATGCCTGTGGCAGCGTCTGGATTACCCAGAGTCAACAAGCCCCCTGAAACATCCCTAACAGAGCCCCCATTGCTCGAGGTATTGTTTAGCACTAAAGTGCTAGTGCCGCTTAAAACGAGTGTTCCCCCAGTGACGATCGTGTTGCCAGCGCCAACGGTCAAAGTGCTGGTGCCGATGAATGCGATGGTTCCCGTTGAAATGAGGCTTCCAGAATTGGCGACGCCAATGGTAAGGATCCCGGCATTCAGACTCATCCCTGAAGTCGCGGTGTACGTGTTCGCTCCGCTCAAGACTAATCCATTTGTGACAAGTGTTCCCCCGGCAATGATAGTACTACCCGCGGTGTTAGCCATGGTGGTGCTGGTTCCGGTTAGAACAAAGCTTCCAGAATTGGCACCGCCAATCGTAATGGCACCGCCAATCGTAATGGCACCGCCAATCGTAATGGCACCGCCACTCAGACTCGTGCCTAAAGGCGAGTTAACTGTGTTAAAAGAGCCACTCAAGGCCGCAGTCGTGCTCTCGGTCGCATTTCCATCGGGTTTCGGCGTGGAGCTCGTTGTATCCGGGACATTTGCATTCGAACTGTTAAGGATGTTCACACCGTAATCCCCCACGGGCGCGTAAATGCTCCTGTCCAATCCGATGGAAATACGGGAAAGAGGGAACCACTCCCTGACTTTCCACGACTCCAAAACTGGGCTGAGCCCCGGCCAAGAGACGCGCAGGACTTGAAAACCGTTTGTTCCAAAAACGGCCTGCCCACGAGAAAGAAGTTCGACGGGGGCAAACCCTAGGCTAGCGGAATCGCCTGCTTGAATGAAATTCGCGGAATCATCCAAAAGGAGACGCGTCATTTTCTGAGAATCCGAGACGTACACCGTTCTTCCGTCGATCGAGAGAACCGCTTCATTCCCGATCGTCGTTGAGCTAAACAACGAAGCTTGGACCTCGTCGACTAAGCTGGCCTGCAATTGGCGAACGGCTCCGACGGCCGTGTCCTGTATGCTTTCGGTATACGCGAGAAATCCAGCTTTCGAAATTTCTCCCAGGGCTAGAAGACGACCGGGGAGTGATACGGGACTACGCAGAAGCGGGGACTTTTGGTTTGTTAAGTCGAGAATCCCCAAACGATTGTCATAGGACTGTGGAATCTCCAATTTGGACCTCCACCTCGCGGAATTCCATGGGGACGGGTTCTGGCCGTAGCCGAACACCAACAATCCATCTCCAGCTGCGCAACCAGACACAAGGGTGGTTGTCGTTGTCACAAGAGGATAAGGTTTGAGCGCTACTGGGGCGGCTGGATTGCTGACGTCAAAGGCCCTAACATAGGCGGGCTGTGCCTTGAAATTGGGGCTTGTAGAATAACGGACCGTTTGAGACACCATCGGGAGGGGTGAATCCGTCGTTTTCACCATGTCATAAGCTACCATTGGGTAGCAAAACCGCGGGGGCTTGATCTGGGTGATCACCAGAGGGAGCGTGTCCTTGGCCCAAAGAAGCCCACTGATTTCGCAATTGGTATCCGTGCTGCCCATTCTTACAGAGGTTGTCCCCAAAAGCTTCAGAGCAGGTAGGGTAGAGGCGTCGTAAACATCCAATGCAAGTTCGGCAGAGGTTGGAACGTTCGATGGCATTCCGACGAAGCAGGCCATCAGTCCAAACCCATTGTTCGGATTCCAGTTCTTGCGGAGGACGTATAGTTTGGAGGACTTCAGGACGGCTTCCTGTACGATCCCGTCATTCAGATCAATGTCTGTTAAAATGGAGGACTCGGAGGCCGCTTTTGACACGCGGATCGCTGCCTTATCTCCGGACCAGACCGAACTGGAACCATCGCTGATTTGAATGAGATACTCTCCTGATTGAATGACCTGGTTCACAGGCCAGGCAAGGGCGACATCCGCGAGAACCTTCGGTTTATCGCGGTCATCCACGTTCGCGGTGATGAGTTCCTTTTGAGAAATAGAGGTTAGAATTCCGTTGATGAGAGTCGCGCGACGCGGGGTGAAGTCGTGGTCCAAACGACCACGGAGATTGAGTTTGCCGCCATTCTCTAAACTGATGTCAATCAACCGGACGAAGGAAGTCTTCTCGGATTTTGACGCGGCACGGCTCCAGAAACTCGCGCTAAAGGGAATCAAAGCGAGTCCTTCCTCATGCAGCACCTTCAGCGCTTTTTCGTCATAGACGGCCTCGCTGTAGCCCCACTGGTTTTCATTGATAAACACACGGTCTACGAGAGTTGGACTGGTGACATCCTCCACATTGAAGAGGGACGCCGCCACTTTGCCCCCGTCCAAGCCGATCGTGAACAGAAACTGACCAAAATCCCCCATGGGCTCGATGTAGGTGGAGAAACCCGGAACTTCAACACTGCCGGTAATGCTTGGAGCGTCAGGATCGGAAATATCGACAATCCAAAGCGGATCCGTAGTTTGGGCTGTGACGACGTACACTTTTCCATCGATGAAGCGCGTGGCGCGGAGTGTCTCGCCCGGCATGATCTCCAAGGACGCCAGCTTGGTGCCAGAAACCGTAAAATTTTCGAGCACGCTGACCGGCTTCCACAGAGTTCCGTTACCCCAACTGATGGAGACCGCAGTAAGCGTCCCATTCTGGTAGGAGACGTTGTACTTGTCGTAGATGCAGCCGCGTGTCGCAATTGCATTTTGGGTCAGGCAGGTGGCTCCGGAGTTGTCCAGACTGAAGAGCGTGATTTGTGAGTGGTTGCCTCCGTCAATGTAACTAGTGGAGGCCACACTCAACCAGTCAGTGCCCGCCGAGATTACTCCAGAGTAAGCGTTGGACGCGATGTGATGAACGGCACCAAGCGTCTGCATGCCGGTTTCCTCGACCAGCACTTCGGAAAGCAATGTGTTGTAGGCAGAGTCGCCGTTCATGTTCCAGTCTGTGGTCACAACAAACAGGCGGCCGCCGGCCATGCGGCTATCTGTGATGCAGCCTCTAATGCTAGTGCGCGAAACCTCTTGCACAGACCTTCCGGAAACACGCACGACCACTACGTTTGTACTGTTGTAGCTGCCGTCCGGATCTCTTGTGAGAAGCACCAAGTCTCGCTCGCCCGAGCCTGATATGTTTTCCGGTAGCAGATAAAGGTCCTGCCCGATTGCGGGCATGCGCAGGGTGGCGATCAACAAAGGATTGGAAGGATCGGAAATATCCAGCACTTGAAGGCCGCGGAGCTGGTTGAAGAAATAAACCGTGTTCCCATCCGTTTTCCAGATGTCTGCCTCGACGACCTGACTGCTCAAGGATACGGTGGTTGAGTCGGCAACGGCGACACTGGAGTTGGCAAGCTTATTTGAAGAGACCGAACTCGCCACAGTCAAGGGGACGGCCGTTAAGCGGTTGGCGTCCGTCGCCGCGGTGGAACCTGCCGGCTTGTATCCAAGCGCCGGTGTCTTTGCGAATGCCCGGGATCCTTGGTAAAATCGATCTGGAAACTTGCTTTTCGCCGCAAACGCAAGCGCCTTATCCCGATTGACCTGCCCCGTGGCGCGCCACTCCACGATCTGCGGGGAGTAAGTTTTAGCGACATTCAGAAGGGTTGGTTTTCCGGAAAGATTGGTGCTGCTCCACCGGACCCACCGCGCGGAGTTTTTAACCCGAACTTCAACCAGAACAGAGGTGCACCCCGAAGGGACAACCACATCCACGTTCTTGTCAGCGGCTTTCACCGTGAGCGCGACACTCTTTGACGCCGCCTGCATCCCTGCGGGGGTCGTCGCGGCACAGAGGGGAAGCACCATGAAATGGCAGGCCATTAGTGCAACAAAGCTCGGATACAGGAATCGCTTCCCCTGGCCGCGAACAAACATTCTCCTTAATGGGTTTGGAGCATTCATGATTCGATCAAAATTAAAAATGAAAGTAGTATTCTTGCAGTCCAACAGTACAAGGCAAGCTGTATCCAAGTGTGTTTAAAAGATAATTCACCCCACTGCACGGCGGGTTTTTTAACCTGAAAAAATGAGGATTAAAAACTTATGCTTTAATTCCACAACAAGAATGCACGTCATAAACCAATGCGCTTAAAGAATAACTTGAATTGCTTCTTGGCACCCTTTTTTCGGCCTAAAGGGGCGGGTGTTAACGGAGCCATGCTTTTACCGACTTCCTCCTCATCCAGCCAAGTTCAGCCATTATTCGCGGGTTAATAGAGTAGGGAGACGAGGATGGTTTGCGGCCACAACCACTCCTTGTCCTCATCTCCCCCTCATCGATTACACACCTGCATCTGCATCTTCCCAAACACCTCATCCCTTTGCGCGTAGTCAAAGTACCCGATCCAGCCGCGTACCCGCTCATTGATCCGGGCCACGACTGTTTCAGGTGCCCTTTGTTTCTGAATTCGTGTCCTCACGGCCGACTTTATTTACGCTACAACGATCAGTTGGCGGGATTGGTGTAGGGAGCCCGTAGGGCGACCGTAACCATTCCCG
>CANJZW010000184.1 GCA_947479475.1 Chthoniobacteraceae bacterium | reverse complement strand
AGCCGATTTTCGCGTATTTTCGCCTGGTATTGTATTTGAGGCCGGAGATAAGCGCCCAAATCTCGAAAAAAACGCGGATTCCAAACCGCGCGGATCGAACGTTTGTGAAAAACGGCTATTCACGGACAGACTCTAAGTAACTTGCGGCATGTCTCTGTGAGTCAATGGGATTGAAAGCAGCCGAAAGATAAATTCCTGTCTATTTCAAATAATGTGCCCCACGGATAGGACGCAGGTAATACTTACTACTATAATGCGGCCGCTGGGGGGAAATCTTGGTAAAGATAGATTAGGGACTGAATCTAGTGAATTGGCTGATGTTCCCACTGTCGACGGAAACTAGTGGAAGAAGTGGTGGCCTCCGAAGTATTTTCAGGCATCTGCCGTGATATCCCGCGTCCATTCCCCTATAGTGAATAGAAACGAGTCATCCATGTCGACAAGCCCCAGCCGCCCATCTTCGCTCTTAGAATCCATCGCTGGATGCACGTCGTGGCAGCAGACCCAGTCTAACTGGAGGCATTTCTCGGAAAAACAGAAAGGCGACCTGTTTGAAGATTTTGTCCATGCTTACCTCCGGCTCGCTCCAGAATACACATCCAAACTCAAGCACGTCTGGCATCACACTGAAGTGCCAGCAAAGGTTCGAATGGCTCTCAATCTGCCGACCAAGGACATGGGCATCGATCTGGTGGCCGAGACCAAGGATGGCGAATTCTGGGCGATCCAATGTAAGTACCGCCAGACCACCAACCAGTCCCTAACGTACGAGGAACTCTCCACTTTCTCATCTCTCAGGAAAGACGTCTGCCGGGGCTTCTCATTCGGACTGGTCTGTTCCACTACAGAGCGCTTCACCAGAATCTTCCAAAACACGGACGATATAGCTTTTGCAGCTCTGGATGTGTGGCTCGATCTTCCGCCCTCCTTCTTTGACTCAGTCCGCAACTCGTTGGTTGGCAAAACGACGTCTGAACCGCCGCGCAAACCGCGCCCACATCAACAAGCGGCAGTACAGGACGGCATCGCTCATTTTATCAAAGGGAAAGAAACCCGGGGCAAACTCATCATGCCCTGTGGTACGGGCAAAAGCCTGACAGCATGGTTTTTGGCTCAAGCACTGAAATCCAAGCGCATCGTTATCGCTGTTCCCAGCCTTTCCCTGATCCGCCAAACACTCAAAGACTGGTTGCGTGAAACCGCCGCTCACGGGATTCAAGCCAACTGGATCTGCGTGTGTAGTGACAACACGGCCGGCAAGACAGACAACGACGACACTGCGGTTCATCGTCAGGATCTGGGAATTGAGTGCCATACCAACCCCGACAGGATCGCTGACTGGCTCAGAAAAAAGCGCACCGGCCTGACTGTGGTGTTCACGACCTATCAGAGCGGCTCAACACTGTCTGAAGGCGCGCGCGCTGCAGGCTTCGAGTTTGATCTGGGGATTCTGGATGAGGCGCACAAGACCGTGGGTGACGGCGATAAATTATTCTCCCATCTGCTGCATGAGGAGAATATAGCGATCAAACGGCGCGTCTTCATGACAGCAACCGAACGTCGTTACAGTGGCAAAAGTGACAACGTTCTGAGCATGCACGACCCTGCCGTTTATGGGGACACCTTCCATCTGCTGTCCTTTCGGAAAGCAATGGAGTGTGATCCACCCATTCTCAGTGATTACAAGATCATCACGATGCTGGTGTCTCGGAATGAGGTTGCCGAATTAGTCCGTAAAAACTCGTTTGTGCGGCCGGATCACAAGCATTGGAACGAGGAGGTTGAAGCGGACATGCTCGCCTCGGTTATTGCTCTCAGGAAAGCGATGCAGCTCTACCCGATCCGACATGCTGTTTCTTTCCATTCCAGCATTCAACGGGCGGAATGGTTCGTGGATCACAATAAGTCATTCACGTCCACATTCCCTGAATATGGCGACCTTGATACCTTCCACGTCTCGGGGAGAGCGGCCACTGGTGAACGCTCGAGAACAATTACGGACTTTGCCAATTCCGAGCGTGGGCTCATCACGAATGCGCGATGCCTTACGGAAGGCGTGGATGTACCCAAGATCGACTGCGTTCTGTTTGCTGACCCGCGACAGAGCAAAATCGACATCGTACAGGCTGTTGGTCGGGCATTACGTCCGCTAAATGGTAAGAAGGCAGGGTATGTGATCCTTCCAGTTCTGGAGGACGCAGACACGGCTTCTGTGGAACTCAGCGCCACGGGTGCTTTCAAGACCGTCATATCAACCTTACGAGCCTTGGCTGCTAACGACGACCGCATCATTGAGGAGTTCCGAGACAAAGCCGAGGGCCGCCAACGTAAGGAGAGTTCAATCGTCGAGTTCCCGATAAACGAAAATCTCGCGCTAAGGATCAACCTCGGGGAGTTCGTGCACGGGATTGAACTGAAGGTGTGGGATAGACTAGCTCAATTAGCGTGGCGCCCCTTTCATCAAGCTCGCGAGTTCGCACGGGCGCTTGACGTTAGAAGCGCCGGGAAATGGGCTGATTTTGTTAAGGTAAAGAGCCTGCCTGCCGACATTCCATTAGCTCCTCAATTAGTCTATCGCTTTTGCGGCTGGCTGGGATGGGGGGATTGGTTAGGTACGGGAAGTATAGCAACGAGGGAAACCCATTACCTCACATACCATGACGCACGAAATTTTGTACACTCCCTTGGCTTGAAGCGAGAAATCGACTGGAAACAATTCAAAGATGGTAAGCTTCCAGAGAAAGGAATTTTGCCTTCTAACATCCCCAAACGGCCGCAGGGTGTTTATGAGAATAGTGGCTGGGGAGGCTGGGCCGATTGGTTGGGTAACGGTCGGAGACGAAAAGTTTCGAGTGTTGCCCGTAAGTTCCATGAAGCTCGTGAGTACGCGAGGTCAATCCGACTTCGCGGTATCATTGAATGGAAAAACTTCTGCAAAGGAGAGCTCCCTGAAAAGGGGCTGATTCCATTAGATATCCCTACGTGCCCCGATAGTGTGTATCGGAATGAAGGATGGAAAGGGTGGGACGACTGGCTCGGGAATAATTATCGATACTTTTCAGAAGCACGGACGTTTGCCCGCTCCTTGGATCTAAAATCCCAAGGCGAGTGGGGGCAATTTTGCAAAGGCAACTTCCCTGAAAAAGGACGATTGCCATCAGATATTCCAAGCGCGCCGCAGCAAGTATATGCAAACGAAGGGTGGTCTGGTTACGGGGATTGGCTGGGAACTGGCCGCGTAGCGAGTCACTTGAAATCGTACCGGCCGTTTGCACAAGCTCGTGACTTCGCTCGCGGGCTTGGCCTCAAAAGTTGGAGCGAGTGGATACAGTTTTGCCAAGGTAAGCTGCCAGAGAAAGGATCGCTTCCATCTGATATACCCAAGGATTCTCGAAGATCCTACGCGGACAAAGGCTGGATCAGCATTGGTGACTGGCTTGGTACAGGAAGAATAGCGGATCATTTAAAAGCTTACAGATCCTTTGACGAGGCACGTTCGTTTGCACGTAGCCTTGGCCTTAAAAATGGATCGGAGTGGAGGATTTTCTGCAAAGGGGGGATGCCTGAAAGAGGAAAGCTTCCGAGCGATATCCCCGCTAAGCCCGCCAACACATACGCAAAGAAAGGATGGACTAGTTTGGGCGACTGGCTCGGAACTGGAGCTGTTCTCAATCGCGATCGTGTGTATCGTAATTTTAGCGAAGCACGGGCTTTCGCTCTCGAACTTGGCATCAAGTGTGTCCTTGAATGGAGATCTTATTGCAAAGGGGCATTACCAGATAAAGGGACTCTGCCACTTGATATCCCTGCGACCCCCGAAAAAGTGTACGCTAATGCTGGATGGAATGGCTGGGGCAACTGGCTTGGAACTGGCTCTGTGGCGACCAGATCGATGCAATATCGAAAATTCGACGATGCACAGGACTTCGTCCGCACGCTTGGACTCAAAAATAACGGTGAATGGCGAAACTTCTGCAAAGGTATCCTATCAGAAAAAGGGACTTTGCCTGGGGATATTCCAGCTTCGCCATCTCACGTTTACGCAAGTAAAGGTTGGTCTGGGTGGGCCGATTGGTTGGGTACAGACACCAAGAGACGCAACAAATAGAAATGCCTCATCACATTATTCCCGCTTAGGTTTCAGTATAAAATCACCGTGGCCACGAAACAAACGACCTCTGAAGCGCTCTTCTCAGAAATCTGCACGCAACATGGGTACGCTTTAATCAACATCCCTTGCAGCGCGTCTCAAAAAACCGCTGACTTCAGGATAGTTACGCCCTACGGCGAAATTATTGCGGAAATAAAAGAGTTAAGCCCCAATCAGGAAGACAAAGCGCAGATTCAGAATTTAAAACGGCACGGCTCGTTTGCGGTTGGTGGAAAAGTTGGGGGTCGAGCTCGCGGCATGATCAAAGATGGGGCGAAGCAGTTAAAGTCCCATATCCACGAGAACAAGCCGGCCGTAATTGTGCTCTACGATAACATCCAAGAGGACGGGATCTCTCTTCAATCTCAGTTCGGACACCTGTCGATGGAACATATCGATGCCGCGATGTACGGCGGATGGACGGTTTATCTTTCCGGGGCTGCTGACTCAAATGGTGGCGAACGGTCACTGCGTTGTGACAAGCGTTGCCATGTCTCAGCTGTTCTCGTGATGGGGTATTGCACCCCCGGATCCTTAATCGTGTACCACAACTTTTTTGCTTCTCGCCCATTGCCTCTAACGGCGTTCGCTGGCGAAATGTCGGTGCATCTGATGAAGGAGAATGATCCCCATCAAACACGTTCTCCGTGTAAGTGGACGCGATATCAGCAGTGAGGTCCCCTAATTCAGCAAAGCCTTAGTGCCAGCTTTTCTCACTCTCGACTTGTGCGCTGTTTATACGGTCCCCGATAGTCGGCGATCGGTGTTAGAAATCGCGCTTCGGTGCAGGTTCCAAAGTTAAAATGATGACATGAGGTTGTCGAGCGGCGCGATATCCCGCGATCTTAAAATCAACGACAACCACAAATTATTCCCACGCAACTGCCTCCTAGAGCTGTTTCACCCCTACTGTCGCTGAACACTTCAAAGTGCACCACCAATGTTCGAATCCGAGTGCACCACTTGAGGGATGTTTTTGGTTACGGGATTTGATTCATTTTTGCAAGTGCTCTTGATCGTCGGCCGCGGTTTCGCGGCTTGTTCCCCCCAGAGGAGGGGTTTGGGGAACCGTGGTTCCCCATCCAACCGGCAACGCCGCTT
>CANJZW010000183.1 GCA_947479475.1 Chthoniobacteraceae bacterium | reverse complement strand
GGGAATGGTTACGGTCGCCCTACGGGCTCCCTACACCAATCCCGCCAACTGATCGTTGTAGCGTAAATAAAGTCGGCCGTGAGGACACGAATTCAGAAACAAAGGGAAATGAAATTTTGAATTCCTTATTCAAGTTCAAATTCGCCTGGGATCTTGCTGCCAGACGGGAATTAGTTTGGGCAAAAGCCGGCGCGGAGTTTTACCGAAGCTTAGGAGATTGTGGCTCGTGATCGATTTTAGATTGGGATCGTCTTTGAAATTGCGAGATTCCCTTTCAGCCTACAACATCATGGTCTCTAAAGCCTAGTTCCCCCACCGACCGACCAATTTCTGGAACCCGCCAGTTCCCTGCTGAGGCCCCCCCGATGCGACCCCCTTTTTTATTCCCCCTTCTCCTGCTGCTTGCCGCCGTCCAACCCGCCAAGGGCGCGTCGCGAAAGATTGAATTCAACCGGGACGTTCGCCCCATCCTTTCCGAAAATTGTTTTTCCTGCCACGGCTTCGACGCCAAAAAACGTGAGGCAGATCTTAGGCTTGATACGCCGGAGGGAGCGTACGGGCTCCCCGATGGAACCCAGGCGATCAAACCCGGTGCTCCTTTGGAGAGCGAGGCGTTGCGGCGGATTCTCACTCAGGATCCGGACGACGTGATGCCTCCGCGCAAAGCCCACAAAAAAATCACGCCGAAGCAAGTAGACATCTTGCGCCAATGGATAGCCGAGGGCGCGACATACCAGCGCCACTGGAGCTTTGAGCCTCTCAAAAAACCGCCGATTCCCTCGGGCCTGCCGGCGCTTTCACCGGTGGACGCATTTCTGCGCGACGCGCTCAAGACTCATGGCCTGAGTCCTTCTCCAGAGGCTTCCAAAGAACAACTGATTCGCCGGGCAACACTCGATCTCACGGGTCTGCCACCCACGCCCGCTGAGGTGGCTTCCTTTTTAGCAGATGAATTGCCCGGCGCTTACGAGCGCCTCGTCGACCAGCTTCTTGAATCGCCACGTTACGGTGAGCACATGGCGCGCACCTGGCTTGACGCCGCGCGTTATGCGGACACGCACGGCCTGCACCTCGATAATGAACGCAGCATGTGGCCCTATAGGGACTGGGTGGTTAGAGCCTTCAATGAAAATCTGCCTTTTGACCAGTTTACAACCTGGCAGCTCGCGGGAGATATTCTCCCTCAACCCACTCGCGATCAACGTATCGCAAGCGGCTTCAACCGCTGCAACGTCACCACCGGCGAGGGTGGTTCCATTGCTGAGGAATGGCTGTTCCGCTACGCCGTCGATCGGACTGAGACGACGATGGCCGTCTGGATGGGGCTGACTGGGGGCTGCGCGGTTTGCCACGACCATAAATTTGATCCAATTACCGCCAAAGATTTCTATTCGATGTTCGCGTTTTTCAACAGCGCGGCCGATCCGGCGATGGATGGCAACATTCTTCTGACTCCTCCCGTGCTGCAGTTGGCCACGCCAGAGCAGGAAACCGAGCTTGCGGAATTCGACGCCAAAATCACTACGGCAAAGAATGCCATTCGTGAGGCGATCACCAAACTTGAATATATCGATCCGGCGTCCGTCCAGCCTGCTCCACCGGTGCAGACGGGCGAGGTTATCTGGTTTGAGGACGCCTTTCCCGTCGGGGCAAAAGTCGAATCTTCTGGGGCGCCCACGATGATAGTCACCGGTCCAGAAGCTCTGGTCCACAGCGGAAAAGCCTCTCTGCGTAGGCATGCCAAAGGCGTCGCACAGGACTTCTTCACCAATGGGGCTTCTTTCACCATCCCACCCAACGGAGTTATTTCCGTCTGGTGTCACCTCGATCCCGCCGACCAGCCAAAAGCGATCATGCTCCAATTTCACGTGGGAGGGTGGAATCACCGCGCTGTTTGGGGCGAAGAAGGCGCCATCCCGTTTGGCAAGGTGCGCACACCGGAAAAGGTGACCATGGGCAAGTTGCCCGAGGCGGGCCACTGGGTGCAGCTCAAGGTGCCGGCAGAGAAGCTTGGGCTGAAACCCGGGATGAAGGTGGACGGCTACGCTTTCACGCAGTTCGACGGCACTGTTCACTGGGACCGCCTCAGTGTAGAGCACCGCATAGAGCCTGGCAAGGATGCGCAATGGTCTTGGAAAGTGTGGTCCGAAAAAAGCCAGGGGACGCGTGTCGCGGAACTGCCTGCTGATCTTCAGACCCTCGTCCGTGGCAAAAAGGCTGTGGAGTGGTCTCCTGACGAAGTATCCCGTCTCAAGGAATGGTGGCTGGAAAACGAATACCAAGGCGCCCGCGGAGTGGTTGAACACGTCAAGGCCGAGAAATTGGCGCTGGAGGCAAAGAAGAAAACGCTTTCCGAAAAAATTCCTTCCACTTTGGTTATGGCTGACCTGCCGCAACCGCGCGAGGCGCACCTCATGATCCGCGGGCAGTACGACAAGCCCGGTGAAAAGGTGTCCCGCACTACACCTGCGGTTTTCCCTCCGCTTCAGGCGCAGGGCGAGCCGACGCGGCTTGACCTTGCGCGGTGGCTTCTGGCTCCTGAAAATCCGCTGACTGCGAGGGTTACGGTCAACCGCCTCTGGCAGCAGTTTTTTGGCACGGGAATCGTGAAGTCCACCAATGACTTTGGAACTCAAGGAGACCCTCCGAGTCATCCTGAATTATTAGACTGGCTTGCAGGGACCTTTCGCGAAAGCGGCTGGAACACCAAGCAGCTGGTAGGGTTACTCACCAAGAGCGCCGCTTACCGCCAGAGCGCCGCCGTGTCTCCCGAACTTCAGGCGATAGATCCCGAGAACCGGTTGTTGGCCCGCGGACCACGCTTCCGTCTTGATGCCGAGGTGATTCGCGACAACGCACTGTTTGTTTCCGGCCTGCTTAATCCCCAAATTGGAGGCAAGGCCGTGCGCACATACCAACCCGACAACATTTGGGAGCCTGTTGGTTTTTCCGGCAGTAACACCGCGCGTTACACGCGAGACAAAGGCGAGGCACTCTACCGCCGCAGCCTTTACACTTTTTGGAAGCGCACTGCGCCGCCTCCCTCCATGGCGACGTTCGACGCTCCTGCGCGCGAGAGCTCCTGTCTGAGACGCGATCGCAGCAACACTCCCCTCCAAGCTCTTGTGTTGATGAACGATGTTCAGCACGTCGAGGCTGCGCGTGCTTTTGCCCAGCGCATTCTCAAGGAAGGCGGAGCCACAAGACGGGAACGGGTGGACTTTGCGTGGCGCAGTGTGCTTGCACGGCGCCCCACAGCGGAGGAGACATCCGTTGTCGAAGCCGTTCTTGAAAAGCATACGGCCCGCTACAGCCACTCTCCCGAAGCGGCCGCCAGCCTGATCACTTTTGGAGAGAGCAAACCCGACGCCTCCATCAGGCCCGAAGATCTCGCACCTTGGACGCTTGTGGCGAACCTCGTGCTCAACCTCGATGAGACCCTCAATAAGTAAACACCATGGACCCAATTCTCGACTTGCTACGCCGCCAGACGCGTCGCCACTTCCTTGGTGAATCCGGCCTGGGTTTGGGCGGCGTTGCCCTCGCGGGATTGCTCGGGCGCACCTCGGCCTCCGCAGCCGGTGGACCCGCCGTCCACCCGGCACTGCCCGGTTTTCCCCATCATGCCGCAAAGGCGAAGCACATCATTTACCTGCACATGAACGGTGCCCCGTCCCAGCTGGATCTCTGGGATTACAAGCCTCAACTGCAGGCGCATTACGACAAGGACCTTCCAGACAGCATCCGCAAAGGGCAGCGCATTACCACGATGACCTCCGGTCAGGCGCGTTTCCCAGTCGCGCCAAGCCTCTTCAAGTTCGCCCAGCACGGTCAGTGCGGCCGGTGGGTGAGCGAACTGTTGCCTTACACGGCTCAGGTTGTGGACGAACTCTCGGTGATCAAATCCGTGAGTACGAGCGCGATCAACCACGACCCCGCATGCACCTTCGTGATGACTGGTAGCGAAATTCCCGGCAAACCGAGTATCGGCTCATGGCTGAGCTACGGGCTGGGCAGTGCGAACGACGACCTGCCCTCCTTCGTTGTACTCACACCGCGAAGCGCGGGCGGACAAGCGCTCTTTACCCGAATGTGGTCAAGCGGCTTCCTTCCGACACGCCATTCCGGCGTGGCGCTCCGGGCCGGAGGTGACCCGGTTCTGTATATTCAGAACCCGCCGGGTGTGGACGCGGCAGACCGCCGCGCCATGCTTGACGCCCTCGAAAAACTCAACGCAGCCAACCACCGCATTTTGGGCGACCCGGAAACACTTGCACGAACGACTCAGTATGAGATGGCGTTCCGCATGCAGTCGAGCGTGCCGGATCTTGTTGACCTTGCCAAAGAGACTCCTGCAACCCTCGAACTGTACGGTCCGGAGGCCAAAGAACCAGGCACCTTCGCCCACAGCGCGTTGCTCGCGCGGCGCATGGTTGAGCGAGGTGTGCGCGCGGTGCAGATTCTTCACCGGGGCTGGGATCAACATAACAACCTTCCAAAAGACATTGCGCGCCAGTGCCAGCAGACGGACAGGGCCTGCGCCGGTCTTATTCTGGATTTGAAGTCTCGAGGGTTGCTTGAAGACACGCTCGTTATTTGGGGCGGCGAGTTTGGCCGCACCGTCTACTCCCAGGGTACACTCACACAGACCAACTACGGCCGTGATCATCACCCGCGTTGTTTCACAATGTGGATGGCAGGCGCGGGCATCAAGGGTGGCTTTAGTTTCGGCGAGACCGATGATTTCAGTTACAACGTCATCCAGGACCCCGTCCACCTTAACGAAATTAACGCGACCGTCCTGCATCTGATGGGAATTGATCACACCCGCTTCACTTACAAATTCCAAGGCCTTGACCAGCGCCTAACGGGCGTCGAGGAGCGCCGCGTCATCAAGGAGCTTCTGGCATGAATGCCCCTCCAGGAGACCCCGTGACGCCCTTAATGCTCGCACAAGAGAAGCGGGCATCTGACTAGATGGCTCCGACCTACGTGAATTGGGCCAAGATAAATTCCGAGATCGCGCGGATTTTTATCCGTGCTTCGGAAGAAATTCAAATTGGCAGCGCGTTTCCACGATGGGTCAATCATCGCTGCCAGGCACTCGGGGGGAAGAGAAGCGCTTTCACAGCCATCCCACAGCCTGGCGAAAACGTGGGATTTAGAAGAATGGTACAGAGTAACGGAGGCGGATTCTGAACAGAGGCATTTGCAACTTTTACGACCGTCTTTTTCTTTTTCTGTGTGGCTGCTGTCCCATGAGATTTACACT
>CANJZW010000182.1 GCA_947479475.1 Chthoniobacteraceae bacterium | reverse complement strand
TGCTCATGGGTGGGGTGGGGTCTATTTGAGCCGCAAGTTGGCGGGAATGGTTACGGTCGCCCTACGGGCTCCCTACACCAATCCCGCCAACTGATCGTTGTAGCGTAAATAAAGTCGGCCGTGAGGACACGAATTCAGAAACAAAGGGCGGCGCGTTTGTTGGCATGACGCTTTCACTCCATTTGCACCGGAGCACGATCAGTTTGTCTTTGATGTCCGGTGTGAGGTCGGGGATTGTCGCCATGTCTTTGTCCTGGTCGTTGCACATGATGAAGAGACGCCCGAAAGGCTTGAGCGTCATTCGAGTCATGTATTTTCCATGGATGCTGACCGCTCCCGAAAAGAGTAGGCTTTTGAGGTTGGAGGAAAAAACAGAACGCAGGTCGCCTTTTTTACTGCCAGCCTTGTCGTCGATTTTAAGGACCTCGCCATAGAGAAGCTCGGAGTTGAACCCGTCCGTCCCTGCGCTGAACGCACTGTAGGCGTCCACGGAGCGCCCACCCAGAAGCGGGGTGATGATGTGTTCAAATAAGAAGGACTTCCCGCAGTTGACAGGGCCGCAGAGCACCATCGCTTGGGCAGGCCTGACGTTGCGGGTTTCATCGGAAGTTGCAGCAAGGCATTGCTGCAAGTTTAGGAAGCTGAGCTTGAGGTGGGCGAGCAGCGTCTGGATCTGGATGTCGCGTGATTCATCCGTGAACAAAAGGCGGGAAAGAAACGCTTTGATCGTGTCCCAGCCGCCTTGTTTGGGCGTGATCAAAACGGGGGCGCTGGTGCAGTAGTAGTTGCGGCCTGCGATGGTGTGTAGTCCCTTGGCGTAGCCTGAGAGCGGGCCGTCGTAGTCGATGGAGTGGTGGTAGCGGATTTCGTAGAGGAAACGGCTGAAGTTTTGCAGGGCTTCGGCGTTTTCCTCGGCTTCAAGCACGCCGCGCAAGTCGTCCTTGTTGATGGTTACCGTTGTGCCGTTGGGGTACACTTGCAAAAAAGGACGGCCGTTGCTGTTGCGATAGTAGAAGGTGGACTGTTCGGGTTCGAGTTCGTCGCTAAAAATGGAGTCACGTGCGGGCAACGGCGGCAGGGTTGTGATGCGGGAGATCATGGCAAGGCTAGGATTTCGTGCATCGCGTTGCGGTCTTCGGGGCGGAGATTGGTGCAGTCGTTAAGGTCGTTGACGGGCTGGCCGTTGGCGCGAATCAGGCCGTCGAGTTTGAATAGCTGGACGGTGCAGCCGAGCTTGAGCAGGAGGTTGGCCCATATGGAAAACGCGCTGCGGCCAGCTTCGTCGAGCTGGGGAATGATCCGAACCCAACGGCCTTTGAGTAGCGGTAGCGCGTCGGGATGGATGGTTTTGACGGCGGCTCCCAGAAAGGCGACGGGTTCCCAGTCTTCAAGAGGGATGTCGAAGCAATAATGACAGGCGGCGACAAAGTCTCCCGAGCCCTCGACCAGGAGAATGGGAAGACGGGAGGCGGTAAGGCCGAGAGGCCAATCTTTGGTGGAGCCTCTGAGGGTGTGCGTCTTGCGCTGGGCTAGCGTGCCCATTTGAGGGTACTGGCGTCCGTTGAGGCGTCTGCCCTCGGCAAGCAGGTTTTGTGCATCGAGTACGATCCATGAGGGAAATCCAACCACGGTTCCAAATTTCAAAAGGCCTTTGGCCTGCATTGCCTCGACGGAATAGACGGGAACGGAACGGAGTCGGGCGACGGCGGCGAGCTCGTTTGGCGAGCCGTTATGGAGATCGTCAGGAAGGAGGAGTTTTTTTTGCGTCGAAAGAGGAAGGGTTTTTGGCGCGGGCCTGCGGGCCTGCGGCACAGCAAAGCCTGTGTTGTGAGTGATTCCAGCCAGGGTTTCGTAGGCCTTGATTGCGGCCGCTGTTGAAAAACCCGAGTAGAACTCCGGAGGAGTATTTGGGCACCCTTGCAAAGCAAGGGCTCAGCCGTTCGGTTTTAATGCTCAATGTTTGGAGAGAGCAGCTGTAAGACCTAACCGTTTTCCTGCGGCGCGCTTTCAATTAGATCACAGGCAGCATCGATGCAGCTTTTTTAGGGCATCCTGACCTACATGAGTGTAGAGAGCGCTTATTTGCTCGCTGTCATGACCAACTAACTCCATCACAGCGGCTTCCGGTGCGCCAGCCTCCTTCATTATGGTAACCGCCGTATGTTACCGTACGGAAAGTGAGCGCGGGCCGATTTCCGCGCAGGGGCGCGGGGAGGGATTGCGCTACTGTCCGGACGAGGCAGAGTATGGAAGTTCATCCTCTGCCAGCATGCGCTCCTTGGGTTTCTCTCCAAGTTCCACTTCGAGCGAACCGCCGTTGACGATGTCACTGTGACTAATCCACGTCTTGGTGTGCTCCCGGGCGTTGAGGCGGCGCTTTTGAACAAAAACCGTTTTGCCGCCATTTTGGGGTGCAGAGATGACAAAGGGTTTACCGTTTGGGAAACGCATGGTCGCCTTGCGCACCACGGGGCTGGTGAGGACATAGCTTGGATGGCCCGGGGTCAGGGGATAGAACCCCAGTGCGGAGAGCAGGTACCAAGCGGAGGACGAACCGTTGTCTTCGTCGCCAGGGTAACCGTGCTGCGGCTCTGATCCGTAAAGTTCGGAACAGGCTTTGCGCGTCCAATATTCCATTTTCCACGGCTGTCCGGCCGCGGCATACAGGTAGGGAAGGTGAAAGCTCGGTTGGTTATTTTGTGCCCACTGCCCGAATTTAATAGCCTCCATTTCCCTCATCTCGTGGATCACTCCGCCGTGGTCGCCGAGGTGGAACACCGGCCGTTGGTCGAACAGCTTGTCGAGTTTGGACGCCAGCGCTGCCCTGCCACCGAGCAACCGAGACAGGCCTTCCGCATCATGTTGCACCGCCCAGCTGCCCTGCCACGGGCTGCATTCGCAGAACCCGCGGCCCCACGCGAATTCATCCAAGTCGCCATCCCACGAGCCATCGGCGTTCTTCGAGCGCATGAACCCAGCACTTGGATCCCAAAGATTCCGGTAGTTCTGGGCGCGCCGCATGAGAATGCCGTAGTCCTCCTCCCTGCCAAGTACCGTGGCCGCCTGGGCGACGCACCAGTCGTCATAAGCAAAGTCCAGCGTGGCAGAGACCCAGTCGCGGCTGGAATGGGCCGGCACGTAACCCAGCGCCAGATACTCCCTCATGCTGTTGCGTCCGCCGCCGGAAGGATCGGTTCGGATGTCGAAGGCATCGCGGCGTATCGCTGCATATGCCGTGGTTACATCGAATCCCCGGATGCCTTTAACGATGGCATCCGCGATCATCGCATCGGCGTGCGTTCCCACCATGCCGCCCACGCCGCCCGGGCTGGGCCACTGGGGCAGCCAGCCGCCTTCACGGTACGCGTTGCACCAGCCCTCGACGATCTCGCCCAGACGTTCCGGAAAGACGACCGACAGGAACGGAAACTGCGTGCGAAACGTATCCCACAAACCGCTGTCCACATAGGCCGGTCCGCCATGGACCTTCCCGTCAAACGGGCTGTAGTGGACCGTCCTGCCCTCGGCGTCGACCTCGTGGAAGCGATGCGGAAACTTGAGAGCGCGGTAGAGACAGCTGTAGAAAGTCTTCATCTCCTCCGGCTCGGCTTCAATCTCGATGCGCCCCAGGTTTTCCTCCCACGCTGCCGCCGTGCGCGCCCGGACCGCGTCGAAACCGCCGCTGGTTTCATTCTGCAAATTCAGCAGCGCCTGCTCGATGCTGATGTGCGACGTGGCGATGCGCACCTCGACCACGCGGTTGGAGCCCGTGTCGAATTCAACATAGCCGCCGATGCGCTCGCCGCTTGTGGGGCGGTCCGATTCATTTGCAGTGCCGCCGCTGAAGGTGCCGTGTCGCACGATGTCGCGATCCAGTTCGCCCACGAAGTACATCGCGTAATTTTGCGGCGCCGGATTGGAATGAAACCGCGTGAAACCCTGAAAGCGCCGTCCCACAATCTCCACAAAAGATTCGCCTGCGGGATCAATGACCAGCCGTCCTTCCTTTGTGCCTTCGTAGGCAATCCGCATGACTCCACAGCGTTCCGATGCCGTCAACTCGGCTGTTACGCCATAACGCGGCAACTCGATGCGCATGTAGTCCGGACGATAAATGCCGGCCTTGGGATCGTAGTCGGACGTCCGTTCGCCGGGGGCCACCACGAGCGGTCCGGTTTCGGGCATGAACAAAACATTGCCATAGTCGCCCATGAAGGGGCTGGGTTGATGCGTTGCGCGGAACCCGAGAATCTTGTGCACCTGCGGCCGGTAAAACCACCTTGTGTTGTTGTCGCCGTAGGTCTGCGGACACCAGTCGGTCATGCCCCACGGAGAGCCCACTAGCGGCAGAGTGTTGCCGTGGCTGAACTTCTCCTCCGAGTCTGAGCCTTGCAGGGTGTTGACAAACCGCAGCATGCCGGGCGCATTCGGCTCCGGCTCCGCCACCACGGGTTCCATCGCAAGGGATCCAAATTTCGCATTCACATGATTCGCCTGAATGCCGAACCGCCCGCTGGGGGGGATTTCGCCCCGTTCGAAGACATGCGCGAAGAGAAGTACTTCGTTGCGATAGGCCCGGACGGAGGTTCCGACGATGCGGAGTGCCAGCTTTTCCGGCGCCTCTTGCGGAACAGCCACACGTCCCACAACCTTGACCCTTCCGTCGCGCACCGTTGAAAGTTCAATCCAGCCGCCCCTGCGTCCGAACTGGAGACCATTGCCCTCATCCTTTGCGCGGACCAGCAGGTTGTAAACGTCGCCATCCCGCGTGGTTTTCTCCAGCACAATCCTGGCGTCCCGGAGTGCCGGATCGCCCGCCAGGAGGATTGCGCCACTGCCTGCGCCTCGCTCGTTGCCGCCCCCTGGCGCGGCGGCCATCACCACCACCTGTCGGTCCTTCCTCTCCCAGGCGCCCTTGAGCTTCGTGCAGCTTAGCGAGCCGCTTGTGAAGTTTGCCGTGAACGCCCCGGCGTCCATTCCGCGGGCCGGCTCTGCCGCGAGCGGAAGAGATGCGGCTGCCGGCAGCAAGACAGCAATGTGTGCCAGCATGCATTGCATCTCTCGGACGCTGAATTTCGGAAAAAAGGGGCTGGATCGCATGCGGTTCGTTGGGGGTGGCAGCCGCTTTGACGCTGACGGCCTCAAAGGCAACAACTCCAGCCAAACCAACTGGTATTGCAAATTCAAAAAACGACTCCGCCCGCTTTCACCGTCTGGGGAATTGGAATCGCATATGGACGATGTGCCAATTGGCAGAGGGGGAACTCGGGGTCAGTGTTCATTTTCTTTCAGCCATAAATTACAGATGTCATTTGCGTCCGCTGAAGTTCCGACATGGCGCGGAGTATTAAGCGCGCCCCGCGATGATGCCGCGCACGGAAACGGGGCGAAAGCGCATTCCCGTCATTCGCCACCTCTCCCAAGCCCCGCCCTGCCCTACCGGATACGCCGTCTCATGCAGCCGCGTCCACTCGGCCTGCGCCTTCGCATCCCCGGACACCAGCCGTGAGGTAAACTCCCTGTCGCCACGCAAAATAGAAATCTGCTCCTTCGCCGCCGCCGGAGTGCCTGCGCCAAAGCCGCGCGTGGTCTGCCCCCCCTTCATACGAGTGCTCCGTGAGC
>CANJZW010000181.1 GCA_947479475.1 Chthoniobacteraceae bacterium | reverse complement strand
TTTTTTACATAAGGGTTTCGAACACCTTTTGAGAAGTCGTATTCAATCTTCATATTATTTTAGTCCAGTACGGTGCTTGTTCCTTTGTTCCTGCTCTTCTTGCCGAAATAATGCGAATAATTGTCTCTTCCTTTCTGAAGCAGTGAATCACCACCAATGCCCTGTTTTTTCCGCTCATACCGAGTATTACAAAACGTTCTTCGGTGGAGGAGTGTTCTGGGTCTGGAATAACGAGAGCTTCTGGATCAAGGAAGACAGCCTTGGCTTCGTCGAATGAGACGTGATGCTTGGCGAGGTTTGAAGCCGCCTTCTCTGGATCCCATTCGAACTTCAGCCTTTTCATCTCCTAGCGAGCAATATGCTATATTGCAGTTTTCAGATCAAGTCCAATCGCGCGCGCACGGAAACGGGGCGAAAGCGCATTCCCGTCATTCGCCACCTCTCCCAAGCCCCGCCCTGCCCTACCGGATACGCTGTCTCATGCAGCCGCGTCCACTCGCCCTGCGCCTTCGCATCCTCGGACACCAGCCGTGAGGTAAACTCCCTGTCGCCACGCAAAATAGAAATCTGCTCCTTCGCCGCCGCCGGAGTGCCTGCGCCAAAGCCGCGCGTGGTCTGCCCCCCCTTCATACGAGTGCTCCGTGAGCCCCCGCCCGATGCGCGCCAGAATCTCCAGCGTCGGCTTGTGACCCATGCCGTGCGCCATCGCGCGGACCATGTCTTCTGTAAACCCAAACTCCTGAGCCGCACGATCCCCCAGAGTCAAGTTCCGGTCGTACTCGTTGCCCCACTCACGCTTCAGCGCCGACGCGGCCTGCTCCCTTTGTCGCTCGATCTGCTTCGCCTGAGCCGCCTGCGCAATCTGAGTGTTGTTCCACTCCGCAATCCCCTGCGCCTGCTTTGACGTCAGTCCCAGCGCGTGCATCTGTTTGCTGGCCTCCCCCGCAAACACAGGGTCGGCGCCCTGGTACAGGCAGCTTGTAGTCCTCGGGTTTCTCGGGGGCGTCCCAGCCGCGTGTAGACCCTATCCCAGCCTTCCTTGTCAGCTTCGTTCTTGGGCAGGGGCAGCTTGTCTACACCCACCAGCTTTTCCAAGTTCCGGTGGGAATCCAGCATATTATCCGCCGTATTCCACGCCTTGAGTTCGGCCAGTCCCTTGTTCTCGTCGCGCTGGAACACACTGTTGTACCACTTCTCGTTGCCCGCCTGTTTCTCGGGTAATGCCTGCGTTCCTGACGGAGCAGGCGGTTCACCCGCCGCAGCCGCTTCTCCTGGCTTCGTTCCCAGCAAAGCTCCCACCACGCTTAGCGGTGTCGCTCCGGCCGTCTGCTGCGTTTCCGTTCCCTGTCCCTCTGTCGTTTGTAGTTCGCTCATTCTATTTCGTTGAATTGGCTCAACTCTTTGTCACTGATTTGTAAAAACGATTGCAGGCGGTTCCACACCTCCCTGCGGCCTTCCGCCATCGGATCAATCTGTTTGGTGATCGGGCTTACATACACCGTCGACGACCGCGCTTTGCAAAACCGCGCCAGATCCGTAGGCACCACCTTGCCGGAGACGCTTGGGTTTCCTTAGCCATCCAGAAACGTGCGCCTTTAGGAATCCCTGCAGTTAAACAGCCTGCGCCAGACATCCTTGATCATTGTCCGCCGCCTCCAAAAATATTAGGCACCTGCTGGGAAGGCACCGCTCCAGCCATCGCCTGCGCCAGAGTCGCGGTCGAGTCAAACAACTGCTCTGTGTGCTTGTCGCCTGGCGTTCGCCCGTTACGAAACCAGTCCGAACGCGGCAGCACGTACATCCCGATTTCATGAAGTGCGCGTCTCAGATCCCGCGCTCGCTCTCCATCCGGTTGATGACCACGCATGAAGAAATCGTGCCGGGTGTGTGAAAAGCAATTTCCTTTGGCAGGGTTTGCACCCATATGGGGAACATCAATTGTCGCGGGGCGCGCTAAAGGAAAGGCGATCGAGGTGGAAAAAGATAAACGGAGCTCGCCCGCAAGCTGGTTCAGGAACCCGATGGAGCCGAACTCAGATTTTGAGGAAGATCTTGCGACGATAAAGCCAGAGACACATGAGCCAGAGCGCTGCCGAAACAAAGAGGCTGGACCAGAATGGCCCGTAGGCCCCATCAAATATTTCTCCGCCAAGATAGGTTCGGCCGATGGAACGCAGCCAGCCTCCGAGTAGACCGTGGGCGACATAGATGGCGATCGAGTTCATGCCTACGATTACCAACGGCTTGGTCCATGCTTTCCATCCCCGAATATCGATCACCCAGTAAAAAAATGCGAGTACCCAGAGAACGATCCCGCCGCTGTAAAGAGCCCAGGACGGTGTCCAAATCCGTTTGATGATAGGACATACGGTGGCGCCGGCCAGCAGTCCCAGGCCAATGCAAACGCCTCCCGAAACGAGCAACCACTTTAACTTTTGCATCTCACTGCGTTCGCTGCGCAAAGCTTCACCCGCCAGCAATCCGAGGCTCATCGTGATGATCGCCGGGATGAAATTGAGCGTCTGGTAACCGCCGGTGTTGAAAACAAAGGCACTCTCTCTCGGAAAAAGATTCAGAAACCAGCGGTCGAAATTGGCGGCGAAATTGACATTCATACTCCAATGCCCAAAGAAGCCGGGAAGCACCGCCTGCGTGGCAACATCCCCACTCACGCCCACCGCTGCCAGATTTGTTAAGTCCGATGCGATCGGATACATGGCAAAGGCCGCCCAGGTGCCGAGAGCGATGGTGGCGATGGCGACAAGCTGAATTTTCAGCCCCCGATTCGCGAGCAAAAACACAAAGGTGTATCCAAGGCCGATCTGCGCAAGAACGTTTGGAAACGTGAAATCCGGCTGCTTTTTCGTGCCAGTGGTTAGAAAAATCGCCAGAGCAATGAGGACGACCGAGCGCCAAAGCGTGTGCACAAAAATTCGGCCCAATGCCTCGCCATCACGCAATCGCCGCGAAAGCGAGTAGGGCAGCGCCATCCCTACCATTAGCATAAAGGACGGCTGAATCATATCCCACGCCCCGCCCCCAATCCAGACGGCGTGTGAGGTGTGAAATGCGACAATTTGCCAAAAGGCGGAGTCAGGATGGGCGTGTGCAATCTTGCCAAAACCTAATGCACTAGACGCCATGAAAAGCATTACCAAGCCTCTGTAGGCGTCCAACGAGATAAGGCGGGGAGCCGTCGTTTGGGAGATAGAAGTCGGGGGAGGAGAATGATTCATTGAATTATTGAGGTGCCCCGTTTCCGATGCCCGCGCTTGGCATTCATTGTAGCGGGGCTCGCTAAAGGACTGCCTCCTCAGTCAAACGCTGAGAGTCTCCCCAGCAGAGCTGGGGGGATTACTGATTGGATATTTATACTGTTTCGCAATCTATGGCAGCTATTTGTGATCGTGTGGCACACCCGTTCACATTGTCACAGCACGCTGCGCCCGGGGAGATGCCGTTGGCTGGGAGAATACGAATCGAGCGCCAGATTCCAGCCTCAGAACTCGTCTACAGATTGTGCGAGCGGAGCGAGTTCTCACCTGAAACGCCGTATTTGAATAAGGTTGGTGCGCAGGGCGTCGGAGATTTTGCGATTGGATCCAAGGTGGTTCTCTTGCCTGAAACGGGGGTCCGTCCCGGGGTTGCCGGAAGTTATGAGTGGAAAATGCACAATGGCGATGCCGCGCGCGGCCTCGGGAGCGGCGGAGATGAGCACGGCTTTCTGCTGCGTTCGCAGAAAACATTCGGGTGGTTCACTCCCATCGTGAACCTCGGATACACGCTGGTCCCCGAGGTGCATGGCAACACGGGTCCGGAATCCAGACGTGACACATGGAAAGCAAGCTGCGCACAGGAATGGCGGTTGTCGAAAAAGGCGGCCTTCCTCACCGAAGTTTTCTGGAAGCAATCGGACATGCCCGGCGAGCCATACTGTCTGGCGGGGAACGCCGGAATCCGGATCGCATCAAAGACGACTTGGAACTGCGCTTCTCCACAGGGAAAAGCGTTCGTGACCATAATTCCGGAGGACCTGACCTTCGGGTGTATGCTGGAATTTAATGGGTTTTCGGCCCCCCACGTTTTGGCAAAGAACTGAAACCCTGAGAGGTCATAGGCGCAAATGGGGTTGGGCGGGCCGCGGGTATTTCGAAGGCAAAGCAACAAGACGTTCCGGTTTTTACGTGCGAAAGACCTGCTCGGCAGCGATCCAAATGATAACTGTTTTTCTTTTCGACCCGTTTCCGCAGCGCGCGCGGTATGGTCGCGGGGCGCGCTCCAAGGGCTCTACTGGCCGTTCTCTGTGAGGCTTTTCTTGAGATTGCTCAGCCGCGTGAGGATTTCGGGAGCGTTCTTTAACTCACATAGAGGAGCTAGGTGGCTCGTGATGTAATCCCAGTCAAGATTGCTAGCACCCTGTCTTGTCAAAATGCGTTGAACATCCAACTGGTCCTGCAGGCGGTCCGCAAAAGCTTTCATCACAACGAGGTCTTCGGCCGAGCAGAGCCTGAGAACCGCGCCGGGTTCTATTTCAATTAGCTGAGAACGGTTGACAGCGTGTTCCTCAAACGGCAACGCGCCGAGGGCGATATCTATTCCAATGCCCTCACCGCTTTTCAGAAGAAGAACACGATTCTGTAACGCGAAATCTCGACAGCCTTCAATTCGAGGAGCGAACGCCTCTAAAAATGGGTCAATATAGGCCTCCTCATTCCCGAAGCCGGTAAGGAGAGTCAAATCCACATCGCGAGTGAACCGTGGCTCCCCCCAGTGTTGAACGGCCAAGCCGCCGATAAAGCAAAACTTCCAAAGGTGCTTCTCGCATTCCCTCTGAACGTCAAGCGCTACGCGACAGAGTTCGTTCATGCTGCTCGGAATTTGCGGAAGAGCCGTTGCTGTTCAACCAGCCCAGATGTTTGAGCGGGGGGACGCGTTCGGACCGCGTGCAGGACGCCTCCAGTAAACGAACGCATGGCCGCGGCGGTGTCCGCCGACCTCACATCATTTTGTCGGATTTTTTCAAGCTCTGCGCCTGCTCGAACCCAAGTATTCACCCATCTTTGAGAGTCGGGGTCGGAAATCTTTTGGAGGTGATGGGGGTCCATTACGTCCTGAGGATAGCACATGTTCACAAAACAGGCGCTTAAAAACAAATCGGTCCTGGGGGAGGCTATAAAAGCTTGCGCAACAGTGCTTATCGCTAAAATTGGCAGGAGTTTCCTTTTAGCTCCGTTTCCGCAGCTCGCGCGCGCGGTTTCGTCGCGGGGCGCTAAAGATCGAAGAGGGCCCTGCTCGTTAATGAGTATTAAAACAATACCTCAGGGCTCGGGTAAATGCCGATCGCGACTGAAGCACTTGACGCTTGGCGGGAGATGCACTGCAATAGTCTTATGAAGCAATTTGCGAGCATTGTCGCACTAATCACTTGCATCTTTTCAATTTTCGTTGGTGGCTGTGCCTCTCCCTCGGATCCTTCGTCGATGGTCCCAACAAATGCCAGAATCACGAAAACACGACCAAATACGGTTAATGTCGCTGTGAGCGGCGGCAGGGAGACAAATCCCATGTGGACTTCACAGGCGGCGCGTTTCTGAATCAATGACTTCACGAGCGGTTTAATTACGCTACACGAGAGGCGGCCATTGTGGTTTTGTTTGGTTTGGTTGAAGTGCCGGTCTTCTCTCTGCTGTTAGCCTCCCAGCGTCGGCGGCGTTGGGAAAGTTTT
>CANJZW010000180.1 GCA_947479475.1 Chthoniobacteraceae bacterium | reverse complement strand
TCCGGCCGCTTTGAAAGCGGCGGTTTTTTCGGTTTGCGGGCGGTTTTTCTTCACCCCTTCCACACAGATCTTTTTCTTTTTCTCTGTAACAAGGAAAAGATGCAGCGGCCTGAAACAACTTTCATACCGTTTTTTCACTCCACTTTCAACCCGCCGACATCCATCCACGTTCACGCCGGCCCTCGCACCGAGGAAATCAGCACTATCCAACGCTCCGTCTGCATCAGCGACACGGAAGATCATGCGATTGCGAAGGTTGAGTGAGGCACAGGGGACAGGCACTTTTCGGGCCCACGTGCGGCCCGGGAGGACCCTCGTCTTTTGGGACGTGGCGCCGAGTTTGACGCCTATCCCGACTCCAACGACAACCGGCACGGCTTCTGCCTCCGCTTCCGATCGGGCCGACCGCTCTTCGGGGCCCTCAACAAGGAAGACTTTTAGCCCGAAACCACGGAAGTCCCAGTGCGTAAAAAACAAGGGGGTCAAAAACTTCCTTCCCGGTAGGGCACTCGATTTGACACCCCGCATGTCAAGGCTGAATAAAACTAAACGGAAGAGGCAATTTGCCATCCTCTTTTTAAGAGTTGGTGCGTTTGCATTTTTGTGGGCACCCTCACTTTGAATTCAGCGCCCCTCTATGATGAACTGGCAAATAACCGTGGCAGAAGCCCCCTTCCCCGAACGCACGTTCAAGCTTCAGGAAGGGGTTCTCCTGCTCGGCTCCTCACGGGAATGCGAGATTCACAGCGAGTCAGGCGGCGTTGCACCTCGACACGTCGAATTTCTGGGCTGCGAGGGAAAGCTGCAACTGCGCTGCCTGGACGGCGCGCCCGGCACCCTGCTCAACGGCTTACCCGTCCACGGACTGGTGGAGGTGCCCTGTCCGGCAAGCCTCGAAATCGGCCCACTGCGCATTTTGATAAAAGAGGCCGCCAGTCCTGAGCCAGCGCAACTAAACTCGGATATGACGGGGCGCCTTGTCCATCTGGAGCACCCCGGCGCTCTTAAGCCCCGCGCGCCCGACAACCTGGATGTTACGGGGCGCATTGTCCACCGCCTGCCAGAGGCAGACGACGACGCATCGCGTCCCTTCGTTCCTGCGGACGACCTCGGGTCCCCCCCCCTCGCTGACGCCTCGTCTTCGCTAGAAAACACCATGGCATTTTCCATGGACGCTCTGGACTTCGCGATGGATGACAAAGTCCCCGTGCGCACGGACTATTCTCTGAAGGCCGAAATCGCCCGGGGCGGGATGGGAAAAATCTACTCCGCGGAAGACCCGCTGCTCAAGCGGGTCGTTGCGCTAAAGGTAAGCACGATTGGAGACAGAACGCAGGACGCGAAGTTTTCGGTCGAAGCTGAGGTACTCGCCGCACTCGAGCATCCCAACATTGTCCCGATCCACCATCTGGGGGTCGATGCCAAAGGGCGGCCTTTTTACTCAATGAAGCTGATCCAAGGGCGCACGCTGCAATGGATCATCAGACAGCTTGCAGCCGGAGATCGCGAAACGGAAGCCGCATACACACGCCAGCGGTTGCTGGGTGTCTTCCGCAAGGTTTGCGATGCCGTCGCCTTTGCCCACGACAAGGGGTATCTGCACCGCGATCTTAAACCTGAGAATATCATGGTCGGCGCATTCGGAGAAGTGCTCGTCATGGACTGGGGGCTTGCGAAGCCAATTCGCAAGCCGAACCCGGCAGGCGACGTTCCCAACGAAGCCGAACCGGACACGCTCCCCTATATCGAGGGCTCCCCGCAGTACATGTCTCCGGAGCAGGCCAACGGTGTGTACGGCGGACTGGATGAACGTTCGGACATTTATTCTTTGGGCGGAATCCTATACGCGATTTTAACACTGCGTCCGCCTGTCAGCGGCCGCTCCGTAGCTGAGGTTCTCGAGAACGTCCGGAAGGGGGAAGTCACAACGACGGTTTTGCCGCGCGGAAGCGTCAGCGTGGGCGGCGCGCCAGTCCGTATGGAGCGGGCCTTGCCGGAGGCCCTGCGAGCGGTCACGCTCAAGGCGCTTTCGCTTGAGCGGGACCAGCGTTACCAAAGCGTTTCGGCATTTGTTGCTGACATCGAGTCCTACCAGAACGGCTTCGCAACCAGCGCAGAGGAAGCCTCGGTGTTTAGACAGGTCGCGCTCTTGGTGAAGCGGCACAGGCTGGCGTCCGGGCTGCTGTTCCTTTTGCTGTGCGGAACGGCGCTGTTTACCATGCGGCTAGCAGCCAGCGAAAAAAGTGCACACGCCAACGCGCAGCGCGCAGAAAGAGCCTCTCACATTGCAGCCGAGCAGAGACTGATTGCCGAGGAAAAGGAGCGGCAGGCTGTTTTGGAAAAACAGACGGCAAGGCGTTCGGCGGCCAAGGCACAAATGACTCTGGCCGAAAACGCAGAGCAGAGGTTTAACGCCGAAGAAATGGAGGAGGCGCTCAACAGCGTTGAACCGGAATTCCACACCCAAGAGTGGAACTACCTGAGTAAAGCCCTCAATTCCTGCCAGCGCACCTTCGAGGCCAAGGAGGGTTTTGTCTGGACGGATTGTGTTCCCCATCCCAAGAGGCCCGGTGTACTGATCACCCTGCAGAGTGACCAATGGCTGCGCACACTGGACTTGAACACAGGGGAAACCGAGGACCTCTTCAAACTGGACGGCATTGTCTCGAACATGTCTCTGGCGGTCTCGCCTGATGCAAGCCGCATTGCGGTTATGGAGTTGCTGTACTCAAACAGAGACGGCAAACCCGATTCCGATCAAATCGCAGTCTGGACGCTCCCCACCGGAGAGAAAAAGACGCTATCTAAAACACCGTTTTGTGGCTGGGGACTTTTGATGTTCAGCCCCGACGGACGACAGGTGATGAAGGTCTATCAAAACCAACGACAAAAAAACGCGGGGCCTTCCATGTTTGATACAGAGACTGGAGCCATGCTTTGGCAGCTTCCGGGTGAAACCGTCTATGATACTGAGTTTATTCCAAACTCCGGACTAGTTTATCACGCATCGAGTACCGAGAGCGTGGAATTAAACCCGCAGACCGGACTCCGAACGAGCCTGCCACCGCTAACCCTTCAAGGATTTGTTGGCGACACTTCCATCGCGGTAAGGGCGCTCAATCTTTTTAAAATTAGAGGCCCAAAACTACAGCACTATGCCGCAGGAAAAGCCCACTTCGAAGTCACATTGCCAGGTTCAATCAATTGGCGGTCAAATCTCATGGTATCCAGAAAGGATCAGTATCTCGCCGCCTTGTGCGAAGCCGGTGACAACTCAGCGGTTCTCCAAGTCCGGAGGCTCGAAGACGGCGGTATTGTTCAGACGGTCCCAATTGTTATAAACAGCCGGGATGTTTCAGCTTGGAGGCTCTCAGGCCATCCCGAAACGGGTCAATACGCCGTGTTCCGGGGCAGGACAATGAAGGTTTGGAACATTTCGCGCTTCGTCGAAAAAGCCACGCTCGAGACCTTTCCTTATCCAAACGGTTCCACTGGATTTGCGTTCCTGAATTCGTCGAATGAAATCCTCCAGATTTCGCGCCCCAAGATCGCCACCGATGATCCACAGGCATTCACTCTCAACGTTTGCCAAATCAAGGACTCAGGAATCGAGGTCAAACAGCGCGTGGATGACCTGATTTTTTCGAAAAACTCCCAGTCAAACTTTTCCGCAAGCGGGAATGGCAGCGTTATCGCAACGCTGGCGATGAAAGGAGAGGAGGCACTGCTCAGGACCTACCGTTTTGGGGTCGACGGAGCCGTAGCCGTCCATTCAGCCTCCCACCCCGACCGCTACAAAAGCATAAAAATCAGTCCGGATGGTGAAAAGATCATCACCTTCAGCGGCGTAAGAGACACACTCTCCGGAAATACACTCCAGAAACACGACAGGACCGGCATTGGCATGTTGTCTTATGAAGACCACTTTCGGTGGTGCTGGCTGGACAACATTCATGCCGTCGAGATCGCCCTCGCAAGAGACCCTGCCTCGGGTGATTCGAATACCGAGCGCTCACTCGTCCTATGGAGTTCCGATAGACCCACTCCCTTAATTTCCGTTCCAGCTTCAAGCTCCACCGCACTGGCGGCGAGCCCCGACAGTTCATGGATTGCTGAAGGAGGCAAAGACGGAAAAATCCGCCTGCGAGACCCGAAAACGCTTGAAGCCAAACAGACACTTCGCGTGCACGATGGCCCGGTGAACGACCTCGCATGGCATCCGACGCTGCCCTTTCTGGCAACGGCTGCCGAAGACTCCAGGGTCAGGATCTGGAACATGGAAACGGGACAATTGGTCGAGGAGTTCGGTTTCTTTTCGTTGCGGCCTCAGCGCCTCGATTGGAGTCCCGATGGCCATCAACTGGCTGTGCTGCATGCCGCTGCGCGCTGTTTCTTGCGACCGGCTTCGTGCCAGGCGCAAGGGAAGTGACGTCGCCTTCCGAATGGCGGAAAAAGACAATCCGATGGGATGGTGCTTCTTTAAACATCCCGGCGGCCTCAACGAACACGCAGAGAATCGTGCGCATTTACCTGGCCAGTCCTACGAACGGCAGGTTGCTGGGAAGGATCAGAACTGGGTGAAGGTGTGCGTTCACGGAGAATACGGCTCTGTGAGGGATGGAAAGCCCGTGTATCCGCAGTGCGCAGTCTTGCGAAAAGCAATGGCCGGTGGCCAAACACTCAAGCGGGTGCAAGTGAGCGGTACGGCGAAGTACCGGGATATGCCGGGTAAGAACAACTATTTGCACGTGGCGGAGTCGTTGCAGTACCTACTGGTGGGTGGAGGCGAAGCGCGGCTGCTGGTGAAGCGGGAGAACCGGGGGCCGCGACCAGCGATGGCGGTGATGGAGTAGAAGGAGAGCTATGCTCGCGGACAAGGAGACGCCTGAAACGTCCTTTTATTGGATACCAAAGGATCCAAGCACTGGATCGCAAACAGCACCCATCTCTAGCTGCGGGCGCACCGGATTCCAAGTCTGGGCGTGGGTTCTTATGGGAAATCATTACCACATTCTCATCAGAACCTTAGCACGACACTCAACAATGCAATGCCGCGCGGGAACTGCGGGATGGGGCTAAAAGCAAATGCGATCAGTTAAGGGGTTCAAAAACTCCCTTCGTGGCTGGGCGGGCGCCTGATGTTACTCACGGCGCAGAACTTCGGTCGGGGCTCGACCAGGCTGCGGCCGAGAGCCACGTGCACGGCGGTCAGGGAAACGAATCCCAACGCAGTCACTGCCAACCCTGCTCCGCCTTTTGCGGCACAAATCTGGAGCGATCAATCCGGCCCATCCGGAGTCTGGAAGCGCGATCAATCGACATTAAATTAATGCAATTTAATTGCAATTGACAACCAAGACTTACGGCCTCATTTCTGTTATACCTTCATGATCCACCCCCAGAACAACAGACATTACAGTCAACACCATCTTATTGCATGCGTTCTTCTGGTCTGCCTGCTCTGGGTTTATGCGCTTGTCGCCAATCCTGGACTGCACCAAACAATGCACCCTGATTGCGATAGTCACGCGGACTGCCCAATCGAGTTATTCCTCTCCGGAGCCGCCGTTGCCGTGACGCTGGAGGTAACCGCACCAGGGGCTCCCAAACAGTTTGAGGTGGTGGTCCACCAGGTTCCTCCGGTGTTCTGGATTTCCAAAACGTGCCCTGTTTTGACATTCCCTCGCACCTGCGGGGGCCGATATGAAAGTGGCGTGATCCTGCCGGTTTGAAAGTGCTGCCGAGAACGGACTCCGGCGCGGGGGGCTTCTTCTTTTTCTTCCCACCTTCCTCACAGATCGTCTACTTCTCCTCCTTCT
>CANJZW010000179.1 GCA_947479475.1 Chthoniobacteraceae bacterium | reverse complement strand
GCTCATGGGTGGGGTGGGGTCTATTTGAGCCGCAAGTTGGCGGGAATGGTTACGGTCGCCCTACGGGCTCCCTACACCAATCCCGCCAACTGATCGTTGTAGCGTAAATAAAGTCGGCCGTGAGGACACGAATTCAGAAACAAAGGGAAGGCCACCGCTACACACCAAAGCCGGACGGGTTCGCCCCGTCCGGCTTTTTTGTCCGTGGCTCTTGAATTCCCGGAGACAGGGAACGGCACCGGTCATCCCTGAGAACAACGTTGCGAGATTTCTCGGGAAATCGGCACGTATGATTCCACTTCTCCGCCACCATGAAAACCCGCTCCTTTTGCCTTCGTTCGGTCATTTTCCTTCATGTCATCGCACTGTTCAGCCTGTTGTCGGCCCGCGGGGAAGAGGCAGTGGTCCAGATTGATGCACCCGGTGCCTTCATCACACCGGTGGAGGCCACCGCATCGAGTTCCCAGGCCGGAGCCGGACGCACGCCGCGGAAGCTCATCGACGGATCCGGTTGGGATGAAAGCGCACCCGGCAGCGCGGTCTGGGTCCACAGCTCAAACATCTGGGACGGCAACAACATGTGGAATGGGGATTGGAATTCCTGGCTGCGGTTCGATCTCGGCAAACCTTTCCATGTCATGGGATTCCACGCGTGGAACTACAACGAGCCCGGATGGACCAACCGCGGCATCAAGGAGGTGACGGTTTCCGCATCCGAGGACGGTGAGACCTTTACGACTATCGGTGATTTCAGTCTGTTGGAAGCTCCTGGAAAGGAGGACGACAAGGGGCAGTCGGTCACGTTTTCAAAACCTGTTAGCGCCCGTTATTTCAAGCTGCAGATTAAATCCAACCATCGCGGTGGCGAACAAAGCGGTCTCGCGGAGATCCGCTTCCTGAACGCCGACGAAAAACCACCCGCGCCGCGCCACATCGTCTGGAAACCGAAGTATCCGCCCCCGATTCATCCGCGCCTCACGCCCGGCGCGATCTTTCCTGCTGACGCCGGGGTCATCGATGTGACCCGGCCGCCCTATCAGGCCAAGGGCGATGGTGTGGCCGATGATACCGCCGCCATCCAGAAGGCGCTCGACGATCATCCGTCAAAAGGCGCGATCCTCTATCTTCCCAACGGCATCTACCTCGTCAGCGACACGCTGCGCTGGGGTGAAAACCAGAAAAACACCGTGCTGATGGGCCAGAGCCGCGAGGGCACCGTCATCCACCTGAAGGACTCGTGCCCGAATTACGGAAATCCACGCAAACCCAAAGCCGTGATCTGGACCGGCAAGGCACCCGCTCAGCGCTTCTCAAACGAGATCCACACGCTCACGGTGGACACCGGATCCGGCAACCCCGGCGCGTGCGGCATCCAGTTCATCGCCAACAATCAGGGCGGGGTTTACAATGTTTCTATCACCTCCGGCGATGGCCAGGGCGTGAACGGTCTCGACCTGGGATTCAGCGACGAGCAGGGCCCGTGCCTCATCAAAAACGTGCGGATCCAGGGCTTTGATTACGGAGTGAAAACCGCCACCACCGTGAACGGCGAGACGCTGGAACACGTCACCGTCGAGCATCAGAACAAGGCTGGATTCCGCAACGACGGCCAGCCCTTCACCGCCCGCGGCCTGAAGAGCCTCAACGACGTGCCGGCCTTTCTAGCGCTTGGAGGCCTCAATGTGCTCATCGATTGCGAATTCAAGGGAACCGGCAACGCCGCGAACGAACCTGCGATTCTGTCGGAAGGGACGATGCTGGCCCGCAACATCAGAACCTCGGGATACAAGCAGGCTCTCGTGAATCATATCGGCGACAAAAACGGAGTCGTCGGTGCGAACGTCGATCTTTTCGTTTCCAAAACCCCGGTCAGTCTGCTCCCCGGCTCTTCGGAATCACCGCCGCTTCCCGTGAAAGAGACGCCCGTCGCGCCATGGGATACCTTGGAGGATTGGAAGGCTCCACAGGCTTTCGGAGGAAAAACAGACGACGCCGGGGACGACAGCGCGGCCATCCAGGAGGCGATCGATTCCGGAGCCACCACTGTCTATCTGCCGCGCGGTAGCTATCAGATCGGTGGCACCATCTTCATTCGCGGCAAGGTGCGCCACATCATTGGTTGTCGAGCATGGCTCAATATGACTGACGAGTTGAGAGCTTCCGGCAAACCTGCATTCCGTCTTGAAGAAGGCGCGGCACCCGTTGTGTTCATCGAGGGCATGAGCACCGACTTCTCTGGAGGAAAGCATTGCTTCATCGAAAACCACGCCAAACGCACCCTGGTCCTCCAGCGGCTGGCCATCAACTATCAGGGAGCCGACGCCTACCGGAGCACGGGTGGTGGCGGGGAAGTGTTCATCGAGGATGTCGTCGGGCACAACTTCCGCTTCACCAATGAAACGCTGTGGGCGCGGCAGTTCAACGTCGAAGGCGGCGGGGTGCATGTTTCAAACGAGGGCGGCAGGCAGTGGATTCTTGGCTACAAGACCGAAGGCGGCGGCACCTTGCACCAGACCACCCGTGGTGGCGTCACGGAAATCCTCGGCGGTATGGCCTACTCCTCCGGCCAGGGACTCACCACCCCGATGTTCATCGTGGAAGATGCCCGCGCCCGGTTCAGTTTCTGCGAGATCGACTTCGGCGGCGGCCACTTCCACACCATCCTGAAGGAAACCCGAGACGGCCAAACCAAGACCCTCAACGACACGGATACCGGTTGGCGCGGGAACGCGGCGCTAATATTGGCGGAGCCCTGAAACGTTCCCTTGAAGATCCATGATTTTGGATGGCGCGGGAAAGCCGTTTACAAGGTCCGCCAAGAATCAGTAAGATCATCGCAATGAAGAAACTTGCTCTCTGCTGCTGCGCCGTCCTTGCCTCGTTCTTTCCATCCTGCGCTTCGACTGGCCCGGAAGTTCCCGCCGATCAGGCGACGAAAATCCGCCAGCAGCGCATCGCTCCGTCCGAGGACCTCGAAGAGACCAACCGCGCGAAGCTGGGCTCGCCGCTGCCACCATCGGCCAACGAGAGCACCTGGAAATTCTGAAGCAGACGGTTGTTCCTGAGGAACGTGCCCCACCACACTCCCGTGTGGCCGTGAGATCGGAGCGGCGAATTCAGCTTTGACCGCTGAGGGCAATGTCCGAATCCTCCGTCCCACGATATCCTAAGAATGATGTTTGTTAGGTAGCATGGGATTGGAATCCTCGGCAACTTTCACCTGTCTGGAAAATGATTCGCGTCGCAGGCTTATATCTCTATCCAGTGAAATCCTTGCGAGGCATTGCGGTGGAATCGGCGGAGGTGGATGCTCTTGGCCTCGCGGGGGACCGTCGGTTCCTGGTGGTGGACGGAAGTGGCCGATTCGTCACCCAGCGGACAGTGCCCCGGATGGCGCTCGTTTCCACCGCGCTGTCCAACGGTTTTCTCCATCTCTCCGCGGAGAATCACGGATCGATGAAGGTGCCGACCCCATCCGATCCCGCCGCGCGAATTCTGCCAGTCAGCGTGTGGAGTCATCACGATCTACTGGCCGAGGATGGCGGCGACGACGCCGCGGATTGGCTTGGCCAGGTTCTCGGAATGCATTGTCGGTTGGTGCGCATTGGTCCGGCTTTCCATCGGGAGCTAACACGCGATGGTGCCCGGCCCGGCGATCTGCTTGCCTTCGCTGATGGTGCACCGCTGCTTGTCACCACCCACGCTTCGCTCGACGAACTCAACCGCCGCATCCGCTCCCATGGAGGACAGCCGGTTCCGATGGATCGTTTCCGCACGAATCTCGTGTTGGAAGGTTGCGTTGCTTTTGACGAAGACCGCTGGACTCACCTCGACATCGCCGGAGTCCGGTTCCGCGCCTCCGGTCCCTGCGAACGCTGTCTGGTCACCACCACCGACCAGCAAACCGGCCAACGGGGCAAGGAACCCTTGAAATCTCTAGCTGTTTTCCGTCGTGGCGAAAACGATCCATCCTCCGTGGTTTTCGGAGTGAATCTGATCCAGGAAACAAAATCCGGTCGGGTGACCGTGGGGGATCCCGTCACGGTGGCCACCCTTTGACATTTTTCCATGAGCACTTCCTCACCTCCCATCGTTCTTCTTCCCGCCTGCATCCGGGAGTTCGATTCGCGAGCATTTCACTGCTGTCCCGATGTGTATTCGGAAGCCGTCCGGCTCGCCGGCTGCCTGCCCATGCTGGTGACGGCGGAGGGAACCGCCGAACTGGACGCTCTGATAGATCTGGCGGATGGCATCCTGCTGCCAGGTTCACCTAACAATGTGCATCCCTCGCATTTTGAAGAGGATGTTCTCGACTCCTCGCTGCCGCTCGATCCCAAGCGCGACGCGCTGACGCTGCCTCTGATTCGCGCGGCGATCCGGCGGGGAACTCCGGTGCTGGGTATCTGCCGCGGCCATCAGGAAATCAACGTGGCGCTTGGTGGCAGCCTGCATCAGGCCGTCCACCTCATTCCCGGAAACATGAACCACCAGACCACCGTCAACGAGGCACCGGAGTTGAAATACGGCCCAGCCCACAGGATTGCCATCCTTTCGGGAGGGTTGCTGGAACGCATCGCCGGCAGTGGTCCCGTAAGTGTGAACTCCATCCACGGCCAGGGCATCAACCGCCTCGCTCCTTGCCTGAGGATCGAGGCTTGGGCTCCTGATGGAGTGGTCGAGGCGATCACGGCCCCGGCGGCTCCTGGTTTCAATTTAGGCGTTCAATGGCATCCGGAATTAACGCTCCCGCGTCCAGGCTGAAGAAATCGTGCCGGGGGGCAAAAAGCAAATGCCTATCCTTTCAAGAAGCAATCGAAGGAACGATTTGGCACTGGATATTGGGCGGAATAGCTCTATGTCCGCTAAGGCCACTTATCGGACATAGACAATAGGCTTGACTGATGCCACTGTTACCCCATGCGCCTCGACGACCGTGAACGCATCGAACTCTGCACGCGCATCGACTTCCTCTCGGTCCTCGAAGGCGATGGAGCGGAGCCGCGCCGTGAAGGGTCGCACTGGACCTGTCGCATCCGGGACGAGCGCACTCCGAGCTGTCGCGTGTTTCCCCCGGGGGTCGGACAGCGCGGTTCACAGGGCTGGACACTGCACGATTTTGGAGACGGCTGGGGAGGGGATGCACTCACTTATTACATAGAGCGCAAAGGGCTCTCGTTCCGGGACGCGGTGCGGGAAATGGCGGCGAGAACGGGGTTCACTCCGGAAATGTTGCGGGGAGAAAAGGTGGAGTCGGTGGCGATGCCGGCACCTGTGCTCAAAACAAATTCTTTTCAGCACATTGACGAACCGCGGTTGGAGATGGACGTCCAGACCACGCTGGCAGGGATGTTCCTTCGGGCGCTTTCCGATCTCGACCACATGGCGCTCGAACACGGGCTGGAATACATCGCCCAGAGAGGTTGTTTCGGGCCGTTGGCAGAAGGGGCGTCGGTCTTGTTATACCCGGACTCCGCGGACAAACTGACTGCGTTCCTGCATGGAGGAGAAGCGGGTCCGGCCAAACATTTTGCGAGGGCTGGATTGTTGCACGCAGCGGATGATTCCGTGCCGCTGGAGCAGCGCAAAGTGCCGTTCAAGACGGGGTACAAGCGGGGGCCGGTGTGCCTGCTGGTTTGCCATGCGGCAAACGGGCTGCCGTGCTTTAACGCTCCCGCGTCCAGGCTGAAGAAATCGTGCCGGGGGGCAAAAAGCAAATGCCTATCCTTTAATCTTTGACAATCATGAAACCAGCATCCCTGCTCGCCCCCATCGCCGCCCTCGTGTGCGGTGTCCACGTCTTCGCCGCCGAGGCGCTCCCCACACGTCCGCTCTTCAACGGCAGGGACTTCAGCGGTTGGAGGGGCGTTGGCTACG
>CANJZW010000178.1 GCA_947479475.1 Chthoniobacteraceae bacterium | reverse complement strand
TTTCGCGTGTTTTCGCCTGGTATTGTATTTGAGGCCGGAGATGAGCGCCCAAATCTCGAAAAAAACGCGGATTCCAAACCGCGCGGATCGAACGTTTGTGAAAAACGGCTATTCACGGACAGGCTCTACTGAGTGGTAGGGATCCTTTCTCCAGCCCACCTTTTTTTTAGCTTATTTCGTCATCCCTGTGGGATGGCTGTGAATTTTATTGATGAACTGGTTTTTGCGAATCTAAAGCAAATGGGGGTGCCGCCCTCCCCTTTGTGTGATGATTCGACGTTTTTTCGTCGGGTGTCTTTGGATATCGCGGGGCGCTTGCCGACAGAGGGGGAAGCCAAGGTGTTTCTGGCGGATACCGCGCCGAATAAGCGTGAGGTTTTCATTAAGTCATTGGTTGCAAGTCCTGATTACGCGAATTACTTCGCAAACAAGTGGTCTGCATTGCTGCATAATAAACGCGAAGCGCCTTCGGATATTATCGCAAACTTTGCCTTTTACTCCTGGTTGCGGGATAGCTTTTTGGCGAATATCCCATATGACCAAGTCGTCCGGCAGTTACTCACTGCCACCGGTGAGATTGTATCAAATCCAGCGGCGGCCTGGTATAAACGGGTAAAAGAACCGCAGCGACAGATCGAAGATTTGGCGCAGGTTTTTCTAGGCGTGCGCATGCAGTGCGTACAATGCCACCACCATCCCTTTGAGCACTGGAGTCAGCGGGACTATTACAGCTTGTCTGCATTTTTTAGTCAGGTTGGCCGAGTTCCGACATCTACGACTGGTGAGGATGTCATTTTTCATAAACGCGGGGTGGCGCAGCAGATGAATATAAAAACAAATTTGCCGGAGAAACCCGCGGCGCTCGGCGCTCCTACTCTGGATATTCCCCCGGAGGAGGACCCTCGGGGGCGCCTCTCCGATTGGATGAGTCAAAAGGAAAATCCGTTTTTTGCGAAAGCTTTGGTGAACCGCTATTGGAAACATTTTTTCCGGCGTGGATTAGTGGAACCGGAGGACGATATGCGTGATACAAATCCGCCTACCAATCCAGAATTGCTGGATGCCCTGGCGGGCTTCTTTATTAAAAGCGGATTTGATTTAAAGGCTCTGGTGCAGGTCATCACGCAATCAAATACTTACCAGCTTGGTTCTGCTCCCAATGAGCATAATGGAATTGACCGGCAGAACTATTCGCGATTTTACCCAAAACGCCTGCCTGCTGAGGTCTTGTTGGACTCGATTGATCAACTTGCAGGAGCGCAATCAAATTTCCCTGACCTGCCCCTGGGGACGCGCGCCATCGCGTTGCCGGACAGTGGATACACCAATGGGACGCCTTTTCTGAAAGCGTTTGGGCGGCCCGAAGGAATCAGCTCCTGCGAGTGTGAGCGAGTTCAGTCCTCCAACTTGTCGCAAAGCCTGCTGCTCTTGAATGCCGCGTCGATCAAAACGAAGCTGACCGTGGGAACGGGCCGTGCGGCTCGTTTGGCGAAGTCGGAAAGTTCAGATTCAGAAAAAATCAGCGAGCTATACCTCGCTGCTTTTTCGAGAAATGTTCGGGCTGCGGAATTGCAGTTCGCCCAGGAGTTTCTTTCGAAGGCGCGCTTGGATGTGGCAGGCAAACCGCTGGCGCCTTTACTGGCCAGGCAGGAGGCCTATGAGGATCTTCTCTGGGCGCTGATCAACGCCAAGGAATTCATGTTTAATCATTAATGATATGATGCGTTTATCTGCTTCCCGGTTTGTTTTTTCGGCACTCACTTTATGGTGTAGTGCTTCCTGCTTCGCTCAAGAAAGAGACCATGTGACATTGCCTGCGCCTCGTTTGCTCACCACGTTTCCGATGGGCGGCAAAGTCGGGAGCGATGTGGAAGTTTCTATTACAGGAAAAAACATCGAAGGCGTAAGTGGGTTGCTGTTTTCAAATCCGAAGATCACAGCAAAACCAAAAGTAGGTGCGAATGACGTCATCGAGAAAAATAAGTTCATCGTGACCATTGGTGCGGATGTTCCCACCGGGGTTTATGACGCGCGGTTAATGACTCGCCTTGGCGTATCTTCGGCACGTGCATTTTCTGTTGGCGCCCTTGAGGAGATCGTTCGAAACAAGGCGAACAATACCCAGGAAACAGCCCTGGAGATAAAGCTCAACTCGGTCTGTAATGCGGCAACGACTGAAAAAGCGGTGGATTATTATTCCTTCGAAGCGAAGAAGGGTCAGAAAGTCGTCGTCGATTGTGCGGCCGCGGGGATTGATTCGAAGTTGGTTCCTGTGGTGATTGTCGCGGATATTCAGGGGCGCGACCTGGTGGTGAACCGGACTGGTGGAGTCGTGGAATTCACCCCCGAGACCGACGGGCGCTATCTGATTAAGATCCACAGCCTTATTTTCAAAGGCGGCCCCGAGGAGTTTTACCGGGTCGCACTGCGGCCTGCCTCAGGCGCTAAACCGTTTTCTCGGCAGGCGTCGATTCAGGGGGTGGGTGCGTTTTCTCGGCCTTTAAGCGAGCAGGAGACAGCCAAGGTGACGGAGGTGGAGCCGAACAACGCCCACGCCGAAGCGCAAAAGATTTCCTTACCCAGTACCGTTTCCGGTCGGTTTTTCCCAGCGGGGGATGTGGATGTCTATGAGTTTACGGCGAAAAAGGGCGAGGTTTGGTGGGTGGAAGTCGTTTCCCATCGGCTTGGATTGCCAACCAATCCGGTGCTCCAGTTGCAACGTTTCACGACGGAGGGCGGACAGGATAAATGGGTGGATATGGAGGAAATAAAGAGTATCTCCAGCCCGCTGAAGCCTTCTTCCAATGGGTATTCCTATAGTGGCCCCCCGTATGATGCCGGATCATTGGATCCAATGGGGAAGCTCGAAATCAAGGAGGACGGGCGGTATCATATCCAGATCCGAGACTTGTTTGGAGGCTCGCGAAACGATCCAAATCACGCTTATCAGTTGGTGCTTCGAAAAGCGGCCCCCGACTTTGCCTTTGTCGTTTGGGCGTTTCATAAGGAGTTAAGAAATGGCGATCGGGCTGCTCTATCAAAACCTGTCGCGTTACGCGGCGGCTTTACAATGCCATTTGAGGTGAGTGTTATCCGCAAAGACGGGTTTGATGGGGAGATTGAACTGGCTCTGGAGGGGCTTCCTCCTGGCGTGATTGCGACTGGGGTCAAAGTGCCAAAGGGGAGCAACACGAGTTCGCTCTTCATTACGGCTGATGAAAAAGCACCCGCCGGCCTGGCGCTGGCAAAAGTGGTGGGCCGCGCGCAGGTCAATGGAGCGACGCTCACCAGAGTCGGTGCGGTGGCTTCTCAAATTTGGCCGATCATTGATGCGGTCGCTGAGGGGCAGAGTCCCAAGGGCCGCCTGATGGCCGATCTACCCGTGTCCGTGGGTGGAGTCGAGCTGGCGCCGGTGTCTATTGCTCCGAGTGAGCGGAAAGTCTGGGAAGCCCGAGTGGGCGAGAAACTGACTATTCCACTGACCGTGACAGTCAGAGAGGAAATGTCCTCAGTGTCTGTAAAGGTAAAGCAATTTGGGGACGCCTTTAAGGGCCTGCCGGAATTTGATATCCCCATGAAGGCCGGGGTGTTTGAGGCGGTCCTAGATTTAGGCGTGATGAAAACGCCGCCGGGGGAATACACGCTGAGTATGGTCGGGGATGTGACTTTTAAACACCGGCACAATCCGGACTCGGTCGGAGCCGTCGAAGCAGAGCTGAAAAAGGCAGAAATGGAACTCGTCGCACTGAAGGCCGCTTCCGCCAACCTCACAGAGGTCGCCAAAACCGCAGCACCCGAGACAAAAGTCGGGGCGGATCAAGCCGCAAAAGGCGCAGCCGAGAAACTCAAGGCGGCTGAGGCTCTGAAAGCGGAGATAACCCACCGACTAAAGGGCGTGATCGCTGCTGCAGCCCCGGCCACAACGGTGGAGCTTTTGGTGGTAGAGCCGATTCGGATTGTAGTCAAAGCCGTGGAGGCCAAAGAAGTGGAATCTAAGGCCGAAACTCCAAAGTCAGCGGACCTTGATTTCTTCCGGGATATTTACCCCATCGTAAAAGCGAACTGCATCTCCTGTCATAATAAAACCACAACCAAGGCGGCTTTGAATATGGAGACGCCCGAGTTGATAAAAAAAGGGGGCGATTCGGGACCGGCTTTGGTCGCAGGAAAAGGAGAAGAAAGTCTTATCGTGCGCGCGGCCTCGCACCTCGATGATTATGTAATGCCACCGAAGAACAATAAAGGTGGAGCGGTGGACCTTACGCTGAGTGAGATTGCCTTGTTGAAAAACTGGATCAACCAAGGGGCCAAACATTCAGTGCAGCCCGCGCGAGAAGTGGCGTGGGAACCTTTCCCCACGAATGTAAATCCGATCTATACCGTCGCAATGACGCCAGATGGGCGGTTTGGTGCGTGTGGGCGCGCCAATCAGGTTTTTTTATACGATTTGGCCACACGGAATTTTGACGCGCGGCTGGCTGATCCGGCGGGTCAAATGGCGCACCGAGGGTTGGTGCAGTCCTTGGCGTTTAATTCCGCCGGAACCCGTTTGGCTAGCAGCAGCTTTCGCGAAGTGAAAATCTGGAAACAGGAAAAAAAGACGCCGGTTGTTCTAAAGGGAGATGCGGCTCTGGAGGCCTTAGTTTCCACAGTGAGCCCCGATGGCAAGTCGGTTCTCTGTGCCGATAAAGCCGGCGCACTCCACCTGCTGTCGGCCCACAATGGGAAGGTCCTTAAGAGTATTCCTTCTGTAAATACAATCGGCGTAAAGCTGCTGAGTTTCTCCCCAGATGCAACCCTTGTCGCGGTCTATGGCGCGGATGCAACGCTTAGCTTATGGGGGCTTAAAGACGGCAATCGGATAGCGGCGCAGTCCGGAGTGGCAGGGGTAAACGCATTGACTTGGACCCAGGACGGCAAATCGCTCATCTCCGCGGGGGATGATCAAATCGTACGGCTTTGGACGGTTCCTGTTGGGGGTGTGGCTGCGTTTGCGGGGCCAAAAGAGCTCAAAGGCGGAACGGGCAAGGTGGTGGCTTTGGCGGGCACGGCGGATTCGACGGGGGTGTTGGTTGCCAGTGAAGACAACAAGGTTCGTTTATGGAACCTTGCCGAGGCAAAAGTGCAGCGTGAGTTTACGGTTACGGGAGTCGTGGCATTGGCTGTAGCCCCGGATGGTTCCTACTTTGCCGCAGGTTGTGGGGATGGCGTAGTCCGGGTTTTGACGATCGCTGAAGGAAAGGGGATCGCAGAACTACGGGACGATCTAGCGTTCGCTTCCCGGCTGGGGGCATTAGCTTGGACAGAGGCGACTCAAGGTCTTGAACATAAATTTTTCCTCGGCCTGCAACAACAGCTTGAAGGGGAAAATAAGGCCCTCGATGTCTTGCTGAAGAAAGCCATGGAGACAATCGAAAAAGCCAAGACCGTTTTGCCTTTAAAACAAAAGGCGGTGCAGCCTGCGACAGAGGCAACGCTGGCTGCCAAAAAAGCATTGCAAGCGGTGTCTGATTTAATCGCCGCTGCGCCGGATGCAAAAGCCAATGATCAATTGAAAGCAGAGGCGAAAGCCGCGCAGGATAAACTGATGGCGGCCACGATGGCTGAAAGCACGGCCGTAGCCGCCTTGAGTGCGGCTGAGCAGAACGTGAAGGATGCAGAAACAGACGTGGCGCACATCAACAAGACGGTGGCTGATAATAAGGTTAAAATTGTCGCGGCGATAGCCTCAAGCACTTCTGCCAAGCAGGCTGCGGATAAATCGAATGCTGATATCACCGCGGCTAAAGCTGCAAATAAAGCGTTGTTGCTTCGTCCTCTTTCCATCGCGTTTTCCGCAAATTCGCAATCAATTGCCGTGCTGTTTAATGATGGGATTGAGCGCATCTGGGCAATTGCATCGGGGCAA
>CANJZW010000177.1 GCA_947479475.1 Chthoniobacteraceae bacterium | reverse complement strand
GACGCTTCCGGAGCAGGCTCCTCCTAAAATCTACAGTCCTGCAAAAAGCTCGAATTGAAAAATCGTGTAGTGCCGACCTTTTTACAATGACTGCTGAAAATGAGGCGGTTAGATGTTTTTTACCCCGCCAGTTCGCGAAGTAGGGTTAAGTCCACGGGTAATCCCGCGCATGGCGTTCTCAGTCCAGTTGTTGTCGATCTCGACCATCCCTCGCCCAGGCCCCGCGCAACGCTCCCCCCTCTCCCATTGGTTGAGGGCATACGTGCAGGCCTTGCCCAGTGCATTTTTGGGAAACGCTCCAGCCCCCGTCTCGATAATCAGTACCTTCAAAGCGGCCCGCAGCGCAGGGCATTCCCTCGCTCGCATCGCTTCGCGCTCGGAGTGCGTGAGTTTCTCTTCGCGCGCCTGCCACTCAATCTCATAGAGCTTCCCAATGGCAGCCACTACCAACGCACAGCGGAGCTTCTTGGGATCGAGCTCGAAACGCTTTAAAACCCTCGCTGCCGCAGTGCGAGAAAGGCATCCCCCAAAGCGTCCGCCACATCGGAAGCCATGAGTGATTCCTCGCTCCGCCGTCCCGAACACACAACCGCTTCAGCCGCCCTTCCGCAAAGCCACGCACCCAAAGCGCCTGCCTCGTGGCATGGCAACCCCTGCGCCAAAAGCGCCGCACAAACGCCCGTCAGCACGTCACCCATCCCGCCCGAAGCCATTCCAGGGTTGCCCGTCGTATTAAACGTCAGCCCCCTTCCCTCAGTCCCCACAACCGTACGGGCTCCCTTCAAGAGCAATGTCACCGGCCAGCGCTCCGTAAAGTGCCGCACCCTCGCCCCTCTCCCCATCGACTCCCCCTCTGGATCAAGGCGTGCCATCTCACCCGGATGTGGCGTTAACAGTCGGGACCCGGCGCACTCCTCCAAAACACCAAGGCGGCCCTCCGCTAAAATATTCAGGGCGTCTGCATCAAGGACTGCTGGTCCGCGAAAGGAACGAATCAACTCCATGATCGCATTGGGATGCCGTCGTCCAAGGCCGGGGCCGATTCCAAGAGCATCCGCGGGCAACGCCAACACCTCGGCAACCTCGGCAAACGGACGGATCATACACTCTATGGGCGCCAGCGCTGCCGTCTGCGCGTAGATCTCAGCTCGTACAAAAAGCGTCACCAGCCCCGCTCCCGCGCGCAGCGCTCCCTTGGCCGCGAGGGCTGCCGCACCCACCGTTCCGACGGCCCCGGCCACCAGCACGACCCGGCCGCAGTCGCCCTTGTGGGCCTCCGTTGGACGTCGCCGCCACAAAGGCGAGAGAGAACGCGGGGTGGCGCATTCGAGCGAGTCGCGGCTACCCGCTGCTGCGCTGAGCTCTTCCAACGGCATTACAGCGATGCGGCCCACAAACTTTGTCGCGGCGTCGGCCACGAGCCCACTTTTGGCGAACCCCACTGTTAACGTGACATCGGCAACCACCGTATGCGGGTCTGCCTGCCCCGTTGCCCCATCCAGCCCGGTCGGGAGATCCAGTGCGAAAACCGTTGCGGCTGAGGATTCCCTCATGTGGTTTATTCGCCTACACATTTCAGCTACGGGACCTTTCAGCGGGCCCTGGGCGCCGATCCCCAAAAGACCGTCCAAAAGCACACAGGCTGTCCCCGACGCCGGGCGCCACTTTTCCAACTGGCCGGGAGACCAAGTGTCGCAGCGGCCCGCCTGGCTCCATTTACGCGCAGTTAAAGGCGCCCAGTCCTCCTGCGGGTACGCCGGCACCAGGAAAACGCTCCAGCCCCCCTCAGAAAGGACCCTGGCGGCCACTAACGCATCGCCTCCATTGTGGCCCTTGCCAAAAAACGCGAGACACGTCCCCGGCCGCGGGCAGAACTGGGACACTGCGGCAGCCATGAGACGGCCAGCCTCTTCCATCAAAGCCTCCGGCTCCGCGCCGCCCGCAAAAACACGCCGCTCCAATTCCTGCATTTCTTTTGGACTCAACATAGAACCTTCCCCCTTGTTACAACAAAAACTCACTTGGCCTTTTTTCCCCAGCCGCCCTTCTTTTTCCCCTGCACCTTTTTTTGGGCGGCGACCTGGATCTTTGTTTCCACGACAAGGCCTGCTCCCGCGCGCAGCTCGCGAATCTGATCCCGCAGGAGAGCCGCTTTTTCGTATTCCAACAACCCAGCGGCCTTCGCCATTTCCTCCTCCAATTCCTTGAGCGTTTCTGCGAGCGATTGATTTCCAACACCAGCGCCGTCCGCAAGGTTGCCCGTGTCTCCCCCGCGCAGAATGGTGTGCAGACTTTCCTGCACGGCACGACGCACGCTCTGCGGGGTAATCCCGTGCTTGGTATTGTGCTCCATTTGTTTGGAGCGACGGTATTCCGTGATCTCCATCAACTGGCGCATGCTGTGGGTGATCGTATCCGCAAAAAGATACACCTTACCGTTGATATGCCGGGCGGCCCGGCCCGCTGTCTGGATCAGGGAAGTTTGCGAGCGCAGATACCCTTCCTTGTCCGCATCCAGGATACACACCAGGGAAACCTCAGGAAGGTCGAGACCTTCCCGAAGCAGGTTGATTCCGATGAGAATATCAAAATCCCCAGCCCTAAGGCCGCGCAGGATCTCCACCCGCTCAATCGTATCAATGTCACTGTGGAGGTAACGCACTCTCAACCCAACGTCCTTCAAATATTCAGCGAGGTCCTCGGCCGTGCGTTTTGTGAGGGTCGTGATCAGGCTGCGTTCGTTCAGTTCAGCACGCTGACGGCACAACTCCATTGTTTCGTCGATCTGGTCCTGTAAGGGGCGCACAGCGATCTCGGGATCCAGAAGCCCTGTTGGGCGGATGATCTGCTCGGCGATGAGCACCGCCCCGGGGGTCTCGACGTCAAAGGCGTCGACAGGCACGTCCGTGCGTGAAACCCGGCGGAGAGGGCCCGCGCCGCCTTCGCCCAGACCCCCCTTTGGGTTAGGCAAAAACTGCGTGTTGCCCACCACAGAATTACGCAGTTCAAAAGCTCCGGGGGTCGCGCTAATGTAGAGCCCTTGATTCGTCATTTCCATAAATTCCGGAAAGTTCAGGGGCCGGTTGTCGAGGGCGCTGGGCAGCCGGAAGCCATGTTCGACGAGGGTTGTTTTGCGAACCTTGTCGCCTTCGTACATACCGCCGATCTGCGGCAGGGTCGCGTGGGATTCGTCCACCACAAGCACGTAGTCCTTCGGGAAAAAGTCTAGCAGTGTGTAGGGCCGGGATCCTGGAGGCCGGCCGGTAAGATGGCGCGAATAGTTTTCGATGCCGCTGCAAAAGCCCATCTCCTGCATCATCTCCAGATCGTATTCGGTCCGCATTCGAATGCGCTGTGCCTCGAGGAGTTTGCCGTTGGATTCAAACCATGCCACCCGTTCCTCGAGCTCCGCGCGGATCGAACGCATCGCCGCCTGCAGCTTGTCGGCAGGCGTCACGAACTGCTTGGCTGGAAAAAGAGTGAAGACCGTCAACTGTCCTGAGGAGCGCCCAGTGAGGGGATCAAAGCGGGTGATCCTGTCGACTTCGTCCCCAAAAAACTCTATGCGTACGCCCTCGTCATCTGCGGAGCCCGCCTGGATTTCCACCGTATCGCCCCGCACCCGGAATTTGCCACGGCCAAATTCGTAGTCGTTGCGTTCATAAAGCATCTCGACCAGTTTGAGCAGAAGCACCTCCCGGGAAAGGGTCTGGCCGCTGCGGATGGTGAGGAGCATTTCAAGAAAGTCCATCGGCGAGGCAAGGCCGTAAATACACGACACCGATGCCACCACAAGCACATCACGACGAGTCAGGAGCGAGGAGGTGGTGGAGAGGCGAAGGCGTTCAATCTCCTCGTTGATGGAGGAGTCTTTTTCAACGTACGTGTCCGAGGAGGGAATGTAAGCTTCAGGCTGGTAGTAGTCGAAGTACGACACGAAATATTCGACTGCGTTCTGCGGGAAGAACTGTTTGAACTCGGAGTAGAGTTGAGCGGCGAGCGTTTTGTTGTGGGATATCACAAGCGTTGGGCGGTCCAGCGCCTCGACGACGTTGGCCGCCGTGAACGTCTTGCCAGAACCCGTCACGCCCAAAAGGGTCTGGTGCCGGTTGCCTGCCTGCAGGGAGCGCACGAGTTTTCCGATCGCCTGTGCTTGGTCGCCGCGCGGCTCGTAGTCGGAGGCGAGTTCAAAGGCCATCAGACCAGAATAGCTCAGGAGCCGGCTTGGTCAAAGTGCTCTTTGTTTCTGAATTCGTGTCTTCACCGCCGACTCCATTTAGAGCCTGCGCTTAATCAATAATTATATGGTCTGCAATTATTTATAGTTATTTTTGTTTATGGAAAATTTCTTCGCTTTACGTTAAGCCTCTGAGCGTCGAAGAAAAAAACCTGCTGGATTTAATGAGACTCTTTTGGCGGTACTGCCGAATAATCGACCACGATGTAATTTGCGTAGAGGCGTCCATTTTCAAAAACCACTGCGTGCTCGGCAGGAATCAAAGCAGCCAGCACGGGGGCGTCCGGAGCGATTGGGAACTCCACCTCTCCGGTTGCATTTTTGTTGAGCCACACATTTTCAACGGCATCCCATACGCTCATTTTTCGATCTCCCACGGGAAGCTTCACCCGCACTGTTTCAGTGTGTGGATGGTAGAGAAGCCAATGGCCCCGTCGTTTTTGCACCCCAGCGCGCGCTGCAAGAACTCCGCCGCCTGCCCGACTCCCACGTTCATGCACGCATCAAAGTGCGCCAAACACAGGGGCCACGGCCTCCGCTCACACCAGTCGTCCCTGCCGCATCATGGAGCGATGAGGTGTAATGCTGCTGCACCACCTGTGAGAAGTGCGGGATCAATGCGTTGATCAAAGGTAGCCAGTTTACTTCCATGCTTCACGGCGAGCGCAAGAAGGTAGAGGTCTGTGAGTTGCGATGACACGGGGAGGTTCGGAAAGGTGTGGGTGTTCGCGAGGGAAAGATCGTCAGGCCAAACTTGGTGACCAGGCGCGGCTCGAAATGTGTTTAGTACGCGCCTTGCTTCTGATGTTGACCCCGGTCCGTGAGGATAACTGTGTGCGCCAAAAATGCGTATGAAGGCATTCTCGGTGAGTGGGCAGGTGGCCCATCCTTCCAAGGTTGCGCACTTTTCAAAAAACTGGAGGGCCGCAGTCCGGTGCGGGTGATTGGAATCCCCTAGCGCAATCAGCACATTAACATCGAGAAGGTAGATCATGAGTTTCCCGGGAAGCTGGACATGATCCTGCCGTCTTCTTCATCGTATTGATGATCAATGAGATGCTGAACCTGGTCGGCAGTCTGTACTTCGGTGCGCTTTTTTAGACTCAGGATGCCGAACGGCCCCACTTCGTAGGGGCTGTCGGGTGGGAGATTTTCTTGCGGGGCGATTTCTCGGCGAAGGGCGTGCTCTACCATGGCTTTGAGGGTGGTCTTCCGCTGGGCAGCCAGCGCTTTGGCTGCGATCAGCAAGTTGTCCGGCAAATCAAGCGTGGTTTTCATGATATGGGTCATAATATGGTAATATGGGTCATTGTAAAGTTTTGTTCTGCCTGGCTGGCTTTAGCCCTACTTCGCGGCCTCGCGTCTAAAAACGGCTGTTCTAGCCCGACTTCGCGAACAGGCGGGGTAAAAAATATGGAACCACCTCATTTTCAGCAGTCATTTTAAAAAGGTCGGCACTACAAGCACTTTTCAAAAAACGATGGCTGCAAATGAGGGGCTTGCAACAAAAAGGCTCCCGAAAACAGCCGTTTTTAGACGCGAGTCCGCGAAGTAGGGCTAGCATTTGCCGACGACGTAATGGCAAATCCGTCAGTACTCGCCGTTGGACTTCGTTTCCTTGTAGATTGATCCAACCTTGCGAGGGCCGGTGTGAAAGCGGATGGGTCCTGCCGGTGTGAAAGTGGAGGGCCGCCGGAGTACGGGGCGGGCGTTTTCTCCCGCCGCCGCACTCCGATGGATGCCCGCCTGGCGTCTCTACTTCGGCCTGGGGCCGCGAT
>CANJZW010000176.1 GCA_947479475.1 Chthoniobacteraceae bacterium | reverse complement strand
CTCACCAGGCGGTCGGCAAATGGACGTCTCGGACGCTATTCTTTCAGTCTAATGGGATAAAGTGTAGTGAAGGAAGGGTAGAGAGCCCCGCCATGTGGGTCTTTGCCTTGCCGTGGGCTGGATGGAGTTACGAATTCGCGTCCGAGGTTGGCGTTGGCAGGCAGGCACTCGCTTGATTGATGCAGGAGGAAGCGTGCAGGGCTTTCTGGAAGGGATAACAACGGTGCAGCGTAACGCGTTTGGTCAGGGGCCAAATTTGGCACCGACCCTTTAACACAACGATAAGCCCGAGAGTGCTACTCTTTGACTAGCCCCCTCAGATTTTCCATTTTCCGGTTTTCCACGATTCCGGGGACATTGATTCGTGCGTGGACCGGACAATATCGCACACAGAACTTAGGCTATCCCGCTGGTTCAACTCCACTGCCACCTCTGGAAAGGCGGGAAACCGGAATTTTGACCATCATCTCGCTCGGAGTCCGAGGTTGGAATTGTCATCGCTTTTAAGATCGCTGGATCTCGCGTGGCTCAACAGCCTCATGTTATCTATCCGTGTCGCACGAGCCGGTGGATGCGGCCGACCATTTGAAAACCAAATAAGCCGTGAACCAACACTCCATCAATGCACTCCCCATCACCATCCTCACTCCGCGGTGCACTTCACGCTTGTCTTCTCATCTTTGCCTGCTTTTGTCCCCTGGCACAGGCGGAAGACGCTGCCGCGCCCTTTAGGGTCGTGGACGGTCTGTTTGATTTCTCAAATCGGCAAACGCTGGGACTAAAATCCATTCCCTGTGAACACTTCGAGGTTTATCATGCCACGGATGAGACCGGCTATGGCTACCGCTACTCACATCATGCCGGCCTTTGCGTGTTTCAGGGGCAGTTGTATTGCTCCTGGTCCAGCGGGCAGTTGCACGAAGACAGGCCGGCGCAACGCATTGCCTATGCCCGCAGTGCGGATGGCAAGACTTGGTCACCGCCCCAGGTGCTGGCCGTGCCACCGGGCAAGATGGACCGCTGCATCGGCGCTGGATTCCATGTGGCAGACGATACGCTCGTCGCCGGCTATACCACCACCCTCGACTACCCCACCAACAACATGCTCGGCGAAGAGAACGCTCTTTTCGCCCGCACCTCCCGCGATGGGGTGATTTGGACTGAGCAGGTCAAACTCGTCTCCGGATTCTATATTGACAGCCCCCTGCGACTGCCTAGCGGACGCCTCGTCCGAGGGGGGGAGTTTGTCGGTGCCCGCCGCCCGGCCAATGAGGTGCGCATGCGCATGCTCTACACCGATGACCCACTCGGCATGACCGGGTGGAAGGATGCCACCATCTCGCCCGCCGAGTCAAAGCCGAGGGGAATGACGGTCTTCGACTATAGCGAACCCTGTCCGTTTGTGCGGCCCGATGGAGTCATCGCCTCCGCGTTTCGCAACATCAGCGGCTACCTCTACGCCAGCACCAGCCGTGACAATGGCGTCTCGTGGAGTGTGCCTCAGGTCACCAATTTTCCCGATGCCCAAGCCCGCCACGCCACGGGCACGCTGCCGGATGGCACGACCTTTATCATCAACAATCCAGGGGATGGGAACGAAGGCTACCGCCCCCGCCCGCACCTCACCATCGCCCTGAGCCGCGATGGCATCACCTTTGACCGCGCCTCGGGTTGAAGAAGTCGTGCCGGGGGCGTAAAAAGCAATTTCCATTCGCACGATGAAAACCACCGCTCTCGCCTTCGTCTGTCTCGGCATCGCAATCGTTGCGCGTTCGCAATCCAACGACGATCCTCTCGCTTCCTGGCGCAGCGGCGTGAAGATCAGCCCCGTCTCACCGGGGGAAGGGCGGCATACAATGCACTCCTATTTCAACACCTGCCCGGAGAGTCCCGATGGCCGCTACGTGTTGTTTTATGCATCCACTGCGAAGGACGGGCATCGTGGCGAAGTGTGCATGCGTGATCGCAAGAGCGGCGAAGAGAAGGTGCTGGCCACGAACATCAACGCGGAGGATGCGCATCGCGTCGCCTGCCAGCAGTGGGTTTCCAACGGCAAGCGGATCGTGTTTCACGGTGAGCGCGACGGCGAGTGGTGCACGTGGTGCGTCGATCTCGATACGATGAAAGAGCGCGTGCTTGCGCACGGACAGCTGGCAGGCTGGGGCCAGCCGAATGCGGACGTCATCCCGCTTTACAGCCCGCACTGGAAGCCCGGCGCTCATCCCGACCTTGATTTGATCAACGTCGTGACGAGCGAGAGACAGACGCCGGTGACAGTCGCGGCATTGAAGGAGGCGTATCCCGACTGGTTTCAAAAGACGTTCGCTGACCAGCATCCGTCGATCTTCTTTCCCATCCTTAGCCCCGATTTGAATCGCGTCTTTTTTAAGATGGCACTCGCCACCGGCGATGACCCGCGCAGCACAAAAGCAAGCGCTCGGCAGGGTTTGCTTTGCTACAGCATCGCCGACAAAAAGTTCCTCTACATGAATGCGAAGTGGGGACATCCATCGTGGTGGCCGGACTCGCGGCACATCACGGAGATGCATTTCACAACGTTCGACAGCGACAACGGCAAATCGACGGCGAATCCCGGAATGCCCACCAAAGCCGACCGCGCCAAGGCAGCCGCCGAAGGCAAGAAACCGGAAGCGCGTGTGCGCGATGTGAGCGGCGATCATCCCTCGGTAAGTCCTGATATGAAGCTTTTTGTCACCGACACGATCATGACGGCACTCGGTGGCGAGCGCAACGAATGGGGCGTCACGCTCACCGATGTGAAAGGCAGCGGCCAGATCGTCCTCCACAAGTTCGACAACTCGCACGGTGCGCAATCATGGCGTGTATCGCATCCGCACCCCGTGTTCAGCGCGGACGGCCGGCGCATCTATTTCAATGTGAGCAGCGGCCCATGGACGCAGCTCTTCGTGGCGGAGCGTCAATAATCCAAGCAAGCAAAGCGAAACTCCATGCATTCAAATTCATTTCTCTTCCCGTTGTTCACAGCGGCAGCGCTTTCGTTCACTGCATTGAGCCGGGCCGCTGACGTTATGTTAACCGAGGATGGCAAACCCAAGGCTGTGATTGTATTGAGTGAGTCGGTTCATGCGACTGATCTCGTGTGCAAAACGTTAATCGCGCACGTGAAGCAGATGTCTGGCGCGACGCTGCCGACGATCACCGAGAAGGAACTCGGCGGGGCGCGCATCCAAGATGGACTCGTCGTTCCAAGCAGTAACAAGACAACGCAGGGTAATTTCATCCTGCTTGGTGAAGGGGTATTGACCAAACAACTCGGACTGACAGTCGACGGCATTGGTGCGGGCGGCATCGTGCTCAAGAGCAATGCCAACAGCGTGGCGATTCTATGGCCTTCAGGCGAAGTGACCACTAAACATCGCGAGCCGAATCCCAGTGCGGTGTTCAACTTCCTCGAAGCACTCGGCTGCCGTTCCCTTTGGCCCGGTGAACTCGGCAAAGTCGTTCCGCACAAACCCACGATCACCGTTGGCAATTTGAACGTGCGCTTCACGCCGCCAATCGGGCAACGCGTGATTCGTTTCGCCGCGCCCGATGCTCGCAATGCGACGCAGGGACTCGCCTCACTGGGCTTCACGGTGGACGACTATCGGAAGGCGAAAGACGCCGCCTCGAACGTCGAATCCGAGAGCACCTGGAACGCCTGGAACGGACTCGGCGGCAACATCGGCATCGTCGGTGGCGCAGCGGGTTGCGGGCTGCGCGGAGGTTGGGCGGAGCACGGCAAGGCGCATCCCGAGTGGTTTGCGTTGCAAGCCGACGCCACACGCGAACAAAGCAATGCAAAGGAACGCTGGCGCTTGTGTGTGTCGAACCCTGGACTCATCGAGCACGTCGCCAACGACATTATTGCGCGACTCAATGGCAAAGCACAGACCGCGATCTCGCTTTGTCCGAACGACGGAGGCTACTCCAGCTTCTGCCAGTGCGCCGAATGCAGGAAACTCGATGCGCAGGATGGACCGCGCGTGAAGATGCTTGTGTTCAAAAAAGTGGGCGGCTCCGAACGCGCCGAGGTGGATGGCCCAGCACTAACCGACCGCTTCGTGCATTATTGGAATGCCGTGGTCGAGCGCGTGACGAAGGTCGTGCCGGATCAATTGTTCCTCGTCGAGGCTTACAGTTACTACTCCGATCCGCCGGTGCATGAGAAGTTGCACCCGAATCTCGTCCTGCGCTACGTGCCTAACACCGCTGATGGCTGGAAAGGCTGGCAGGCTGCGGGTGCGAAGCGTGTTTATTGGCGTCCCAACAACTTCCATAGCGGCTACCGCGACGCGTATCTCAGCCCGCGAGCCCGCGAGAACTGCGCCACGCTTGCCTATCTCGCCCAGCACGGAATGCTCGCGACGGACATGGACAGCATCTACCACAATTGGGCAACGCAGGGACTGCATTACTACACCATCGCGCGCCTGACTTGGAATCCCTCGCTCGATTATGATGCGGTGGTCGATGACTATTGTCGCACGGGCTTCGGTGCAGGTGCAGAGGACGTGAAGCGCTATTGGCAACTCGCTGAGACGGGTGTCGTTCTTGGCGCAGGCAAAGGCGCGTTCCCACAAGTGACGTTGGAGACCATCAACCAATTGCGCGCATCGCTTATCGCTGCAGGGAAGGCCACGGAGAAGGATGCACCGTCGCATCGTCGTGTCGCATTCCTGCGCGTTGGTTTGGAGTTCACTGCTCTTTCAGTTGAAGCGCATCGACTCGCGGAAGCGGAGAAGATTGATGAGAAGGCAGCGAACGGAACCCTGGAACGTCGCTGGCAGCTCATGCGCGCGATCATGCAAAACTATCCGCTGGCAGTGAATGTCGGAGTTGTGGCCGGCAACGATGAGCCTTGGAGCCGCACTTTGCATTGGAAGGGTCCAAGCGATGCCGCGAAAATCGGCAAGTTCCCTGTGCGTGCCGAAGACGACTGGCTCAATGGCGATCAAAGCGCGACGCGGAAATAGCAGAATCCATGAAACTCCTGAGCATTCCCACGGCAGCTCTCCTGACGCTGACATTCGCGGTGCACGCCGCGTGGGCTGCATCACCTCTGGTGCCATGGACCACGTCGCGCATTCATGGCACACCCGAGCCACCACCGCCATTCGTCGTGGAGCGCACCCATGAAGCGCTCACGTTTGCCAAGCCACTCGACATCGCTCCGTTGCCAGGCAGTGATCGGCTCGTCGTGCTGGAGGAGACAGGACACATCGCGCCAGGGGTGGTGAACAAGACCACGAGCGTCGCCGCCGTGGATCTGATGCCGACAGGATGCGCGGCTGCGAATGTAAGCCAGCCAGCCAGCTTCAAACCCGATGGCGAGAACATGCTCCCTGCGCTGCTCGGGAAGGAAGTGCACGCGCACGCAGCCGATTTTATGGGAATGGCGCGGCAGGGACGTGCCCAAAGATTGCTGGCCACGCTGGGCCGTGCGCCATGGCGGGTGGAAGCTCGTGAGCGATTACGCCACTCGCCAAGAACTCAACCGCTCGCCCGATGATTGGGCGGAGGGAAAAAATCTCGCGAAGGAGCACCCCGAAATCGTCGAGCGGTTTTCTGCGAAGCTGGCCGTGTGGAAGGCAACGCTGCCGAAGGAGCCACCGCCAGAGTTCATCAGCAAAGCCACACCAACCAAGAAGAAACGCGGCAAGGCGACAACTGCCAAGTGACGCGGAAACAACACCTCTGCATTCGCAACCACAAATCTGCTGCGCTATCCAACCGCCAAAGCCACCCACAATGAAACGCACCCTCACCCTCCTCACCGCCCTGCTGCTCGCCCCGCTGGCCGCGCTTCACGCAGAATCACCGCGCAATCTTTTGTGGGATGGTCAGTTCAATACTGGCCTTGGCAACGGTTTCTGGACGGTGTGCACGGGCAATCACGGGCCCAATCTCCGGCGTCTTTGGCGTGATGGTGTGGTGTTGCTGGAGCAGGACATTGGCTCGCGCGCTTACAGCTTGGATGATGGTGCCTACACGCTGACGGCATGGGT
>CANJZW010000175.1 GCA_947479475.1 Chthoniobacteraceae bacterium | reverse complement strand
TCGAAGGATGTCTTTGTGCCATCCTCGTTGTGAACCAGCACGGTGATAAGGTCTGACATGGAGTGGGTAATCCGGAACTTGTCGGCGGTTGGGGTGAAAGAAAGTGGGAGGGCCAAGAGTTGCGGATTCTTACGTTTAGAGATTTCACCAGAACTCGTCACGATCGATTGTTTGAAGCTGCCAGGTGGGTTCAGGGCTTGCCCGCTTCGTCCATTCCGGCACGTGTAACGCTGATGAAACAATGGTCCCTCACCCTCCACAGCCCCAGTGGGATATTGAGCACCGTTGATTCTGGGGAGACCCAGTTTGTGATCGGTACGCACGAGGCGGCTGATGTGTTCACGATCTCTGGCGAAGGCGTAGCGCCCAGACACGCCTGGGTGTGGCTCGCGGACGCGCGCATGCAGGTGGAGGACCTTGGTGGTGGGACTTTGGTAAACGGGCATCCGATCACGGAGCGCGTGGAAGTGGAATATCCGGCGTCGGTGCAGGTGGGCTCGATTACGTTGGTCGTGGAAGAGAAGGTGGCGAGTGTGAACATCTCCTCTTCGGCGGTGACCATTCTTGAGAGACCGGCATCGAAGAGTGCGTCCAACCGGAGCACGGCGGAGACCATCGTCACGAGGCCGGGAGAGCAGGCGGTTGTCAGCTCTGGGCCAACGGATTCAAACAAGGCTGCAACATTGTGTGAGTATACTCTCGTGCGTGAAATAGCCCGTGGTGGGATGGGACAGATCTACTTTGGCGAGGATCCGCAGCTCAAACGGCAGGTGGCGGTCAAGGTGAGCAGCGTGAGTTATGGAGGCGAGGATCCCAGGTTCTCCAAGGAAGCAGAGGTCCTTGCCCACTTGGCTCATCCAAACATCGTACCGATCCACGCCATCGGAGTGGATGCGCAAAGCCGGCCGTTTTACTCGATGAAATTGGTCAAGGGGCGAACACTCCAAGCGGTGCTCAACGCGATCCGGGATGGAGACGCTGCGGCTGTGAGGGAATACACCCGTGCCGCTTTACTTACGATCTTTAGAAAGATTTGCGACGCGATGGCGTTTGCCCACGCGAAAGGTGTGTTACACCGGGACCTCAAGCCCGAGAACATCATGGTCGGTGAATACGGCGAAGTGCTGGTCATGGACTGGGGGTTGGCAAAGATCTTGGGCGAGCGTGATGAGACTGGAGTCGCTGTAACACCAGCCAGTGACACGGGCGACTATGGCATGACCATGGAAGGCGAGGTCATGGGGACGCCGCAGTATATGTCACCGGAACAGGCACAAGGCATGGTGGCGGAACTGGACGCGCGTTCGGACATTTATTCTCTGGGCGGGATTTTGTACGCAATCCTCACGCTGCGTCCACCAATTGATGGGACGACATTGAACGAGGTGCTCACGAAGGTGAAAAGGGGCGAGATCACTTCGATGGTCACCAAGCGTGGCAGCAAGGGAGACGTGACCGTTGGGCCGCCGGCGGCGATGGGCGTTGAAATCCCAGGAGCGTTGCAGGCGGTGACACTGAAGGCGATGGCGACCGACCGTAAGAAGCGCTACACGAGCGTGGAGACGTTTGCCGTGGACATTGAGTCGTATCAGAACGGGTTTGCGACCACGGCCGAGGATGCCGGTGTTGCCCGCCAGATCGTACTTTTGATCAGACGTAACAAGACCGTGTCGGCGCTTTGCGCGGTGCTCCTAGTTTCTGCCCTGGTTTTTTCTCTGCGTTTGATTGCGAGCGAAAGAACCGCTCGTGCCAACGAACGAAAGGCCATTGAGGAGAGGACGGCTGCTCAGGTTTCAAGCGCCAGAGCGCAGATCGCTCTCGCTCAAAGTGAAGATCAGGCCAGGAATCCGCTGGCCATGCGGCGCATTTTGGACGAGGTCCCGCGTGAGTTCCGCGACCAGCACTGGTCCTATCTCGATGCCAAGCTTGCGCCGCCCGCCATCAGCTTTGAGATCCCTGGATCTCCTATTGAGGCGGCCTTCCCCTCCAGCAGGGCCCCCGGTTGTTTCCTAACCATTCAGAGCAACGGAGATGTGCGCTATCTTAATCCGGTCGAGGGTTTTGGGAGTCCCTTGTTTCGCTTGTCGGCTCCCGTAAAGGATCTGGTGTTCGCCTTTTTTGAAGCAGAGGAGCGTGTATGGCTTGCGGTTGCCACGAACCGATCCACGCGTCTGGCCGATAAAACCTACCCTGCTTCTCTTGAGGTGCTTGAAGTTCCCGATGGAAAACCGGTTTACAAAGTCGGCGTGGATCGTCCCTGCGTCACCCTGGAGTTTAGCCCAAAAGGCAACCTGCTTTGTCTTGGAAAACGGCCTCCGGACACGTCCCTGCTGGAGATGCGGAACGCCTACTCCGGAGAAACGGTGTGGGAAGGCGCTCAGAAGGAGACGGTTTCTTCCAAGTTTTCGCCTGATGAAAAACGGCTTTTGTGTGTGATCGAAGGAAAAGGATTCTTGGATCTCGACCCTTGGACCGGAGCACCTCTGGGGGCTCTCAGAAGTGGAATGGGCCGGGCGGGCGTATGGAGTCCCACCGTCGACAAGGTGTACAGCATCTGGAATTATGCCGATAGAGCTTTTCTTCGCGCGTTTAACACAGGGGACGGTTCCGTATCCTTCGAGGTGAACATTGTCAGTGCCAACAATGTTCAAATTTCTTCGTCCGGAGCGGGCCGTCGGTTGTTTTTGGCGACCTGCCCCACGAACGAAGCTCGGGTCGTGGAACTTTTGGAACCTTCTGGTGGTGTCCTCAAACAGGCGACCTATTTACTTGGAAAGTTTGAGAAGTTTTTAGCCCACTCGGATGAGGTTCATTTGCTTTGCGTGAGACAAAAGAAAGCTGTGTTCCTTCGATGGGATTTGACGGAATCCCTAGTCGCCGATCTTCCCCGGTTTGGCGGACCAGCCTGGTTGATGGATGGCGACTCAAAAGTCGCCGCCAGTACGGTTAGGGACAATAAGCTGACTTTGAAAATCTTTGATCTCACAAAGCCCAGGGGAGAGGGTGCGCCCGCATTTTCTGTCTTGGTGAGGGGTCCCATCTTCGCCAACAGGGCGCGAGATCTCCTTTCCTACAAGGAGGAGACGCACCCTGATGAATGCGTGATTGCACGGGTGGATGCAAAAGGGGTCCGCCAGGTTTCACGCTGGAAATTACCCTCAACACCGCAACTGAGCCCGTCCGGAGAGCTGGGGTGGACTAGAGAGGGGCTTTATGACACGAATACGGGAAAGCTGCTCCAAAAATATGAACGCAAGGATTTAGGGGGGACAGCATGGGTGCAATGGCTGGATGAAACGCGCGTGCTTGAACTCACTTTAGTGACGAGAAAAACGGAAGATGGCGGCGAACTTACCGAATTTACCTACGTTCTCTGGGAGGCGCAGACGGGAAAAATTCTACTGAAGCTCGCTGAGCCACGAGCGAGGACTTTTGGAGTCTCACCGGATGGACTTTGGCTTGCAGAGGGAGGCTCGGACGGCCGTCTACGCATACGGTCTACCCAAACGCTGGATGTTCAAGCAGATTATAAAGTGCATGATACCTCAGTCTTGCAGGTTGTCTGGCATCCTTCGAAACCCGTCGTTATCACCTGTTCGAAGGATTATCGCGTAAAAGTTTGGGATGTTCGCGATGGAGCAATGCTGCAGAACTACCGCTGTTGGTTTATTCCCTACTATATTGACGTGGGCCCCGGGGGGGATTTGATCTGCGTGGTGAACAATTCCAGTGCTCAAATCCTTCGCCTGGATCTGAGCCGGCTGCGCGATTAGCGGCGACAAGTCCGGCTCTATGCGAACTTGAATTCAGCCGCCCCTTTCCCCCGCCCCTAACTGGATCCTCATGAATCCCCTCATTTCAGCACGCGTCAAATCCTGCGCTGTCTTCTGTTCCATCCTCTTCGTCCATGGAGGCGCTCTTTGCGCGGACCCCGCCGAATCTTTGACTGGTACCTACCGCAGGCTGCCGGTTGAAAACCCTTGGCATGAAGGTTCCATTTCCATCAAACCCGGCGGTGACGGCAAGATGCTGGAGTGGATGAATAAGGCGGGCGTTCGCTGGAACCTGATGCCCGATCTCGAGAGGGGTGTCATGCGGACCGACCAGACAAACCCCTATTTCAAAAAAGGCGCAACCGAATTCAGGCTCGAAAAAGAGGATGGAGAAATCATTGGTTTCGCCTTCGGGTCGGATCTCTACTACCGGGATCTTCCTGGGGGAATGAAGGTAAGGCTTCCTCAGAAATCGGGAGGATTGAAGGGCTACATTTCGATGCGTTTGGGCGCTGTTCCTGACGGCTATGGGTATGGGGTGAGCTTCTATGTGGCCGCCTGGCCTTTGCTCGAAAAACCGCTCGCTGGATTTCAAGTCGGCCTTCCATCGACATGGGTCAAACCAAACAACTTGGATTTCAAACAGCCTCTTTGTCCTCCGGGCACCGTCGCGCGGGATCGGTGGCCTGAGCGGGGCCCGTATTACCGGGATGTTTTTCAAACTATCGAGGGCGGACTGGGATTTTGGGTCAGCACGCAGTTTGCCTCAGGCACGCCCAAGTACCGGATCAACGGCACCCCCAACGGCTATAACCACGAGATTTCGTCTCCCGGTTGGGGTTTCGGCCGACCCGCCGCGCTGGCTCCCAAAGAGATGGGAATCGCGCAGCTCAGCAATCGACTGCTGATTCCTCCCGACGGACTCACATTCAAGGCGGGGACCGCCGGGGATCTTTTGGGCAACGCTTGGATGGCTGTTCCTCTAACGAGTCCAAAAAAAGCAGACGGCGTTTCGACGGGTGAGCGGAGTTGGACGCTTTTTCTAAATGCCGGGAACTTCAAGGGACCCGTTGCCTGCTGGATTCCGGAGACATGGAGCCGCTTGTCGCAGAGCTACCGGGAAATCGATGGGCGCGGATTAGACACCCGACCAGGGCTCATGAGCGGCGGTGCCATGGAGGTAAATACCGTGCCCTTTCTGGAGGCTACAGATTCGCGTGGTGTACGCTACACCAAGGTGCCGCGACTCCAATTTCCTGTGAACGCCAAGGGGGAATCTGTTTTCATGCAGGATGTGGTGATGTATTCAGAAAAAGCTCTTTTTAATGCGGTTAAGGAAGCTGCCGCAAATGGGGAAAAACAGAGGTTGTCGTGGACGTTCAAGAGCGAAGCCCAGTTTTATCCGACCTTGCAAGCCAGCCCGATCACACTCAAGCAGGGGCCGGATAATCTCATCTTGAGCGGAATTGAGGAACACGTGCGCACCGAATTGCTCGACGCCCCGGAGGCGCGGGTTTTTGGGTTGAAATGGACACAGGCCAAAGATTGGGCGGCATTGCCGGAGTACTACCGACAGGAGGGCGGTAAAATGGTGGCGGTGCCGGCCGGTTCGGTTCCTGAGGAAACGGGTCTGACCAAGCAGACTTTCCAAACGGCTGGGAAAGGGAGGCCGTATACCAGTTCCAGCGAGAGCGGCAGCATCTGGAGTCAGCCCGGGCCGAAGTCTGGTCCGTTCACTGCGACCCTGAGCGACGGTTCTATCGTAACCTACGCTTGGTACCGTTTTGTGGACCAGCCTTCCATTGTTGCGCTTCATTGGAGCGAGGCGGAACGGAATACTCTCCAGGTGCTGATTGAGCGCTTTCACGCGCAGTGGTCAGTAACAGAGGAATATCTTGCCCCTCCCAGTAGGGGAAAACTCGTGGAGTTAGATCCGGCTCTGCGAGTGGACCCTCCAGATGGCCTTGAAGTGGGATATGTTCCGATTGCTCTCGGACAGAGCGCGACGCCATGATTGTTGCTGGGTTTTACCGAGGGGGCGCCATTGGAAATGTAAGGCGGGCCGTGGGAGTGGAGCGTGTAGGGTAAAAAAAGAGGAAATCTGGAGAAAGGCATTGATTGTCTGAAGGTGGAGCGATTGGTGGCTGCTCTGCTGCAAAACGGCAAGTAAGTAACGATCCGGTTCTACCACTTCCAGCATTACCCGGTAGATGCGGATGACGTGGCCTTCCTTCTGGTGGCGCTCAACGGAGCCGCCTCGCATCTGGTGACGTATGACGAGCATTTGAAGGATGTGGGCGTGTTTTATCCTGAGTTCATCACCTGCGAACCGGT
>CANJZW010000174.1 GCA_947479475.1 Chthoniobacteraceae bacterium | reverse complement strand
TCCCATGTGGTCTCTCATTTTCGAATCCGCATGAACCCTCCCTTTTTAACTCTCCCACGCCGCCCATCGTTGCCGCTTGAGGCTGCTTCGTTTTTGCGGGAACAGATAGTTCGAGGGAATTGGCCGCGGATGTTGCCGGGGGAGATGGAATTGGCTCGGGAGTTGCAGGTGGGACGAAACACAATCCGTGCAGCGTTGGCGGTTTTGGAGAAGGAGGGGTTAGTGCGCACTGCCTCGGGGCGGCGGCGTGAGGTAGTAGGAAAGGTCAAGAATCTCAGAGCTAACGGAAAGAAGATAGCGGTGATCCTTTTACCGGAACCGTGGCATAGACTTCCTACGTTCAGTCTTCAGTGGGTGGAAGCATTGAGATCGCGCATGCAGATGATAGGATGGCATTTACAGCTAGTCGTCGAACCAACAGCGTTTGGCTGTGCTCCAACTCGAGCTCTCGAGTCACTGTTGAGCCAACATCCCTCGGCGGTGTGGCTTTTATATCGTTCAACGGTGGCAATGCAGCGCTGGTTTCAAAAACAGCAAGTGATGACGGTTGTTGCCGGCTCATGCTACGCGGGGATCACATTGCCGCAGGTAGATACCGATTTTCGTGCGGGTTGTCGTCATGCTGCTGCACGCTTACTTGGCTTAGGGCATCGGTCTCTGGCTGTCTTGGCTCCAGCGGTTTCGTTTCCCGGGGATGACGAAAGTTTGCTGGGATTTCGGGAGGGGGCCGAAGGGGCGAGTGTGCAGGTGCTTCCCGTCAAAGACACCAAGTCAAGTGTGATCCAGGCACTGCAAAGCATCCTACGCAGCCGTGCGCGTCCCACGGCTCTCTTCACTTTTGAAGCTCGTCATGCTGCCACCGCTTTGACGTTTCTTGCGAAGCATCGCGTAGCGGTACCCGAGCAAATGGCACTGGTTTCGCGCAATGATGAAGAATTTCTCACACATCTCGTTCCAGAGCCTTCGCGTTATGAGCGGCGCCCAGATGCCTTTGCGAAAAAGTTCGCGCATCTCGTCACCACTCTTAGCAGCGGTATTCCACTGGGGCGAACAAAGCACCTCATCGTTCCATCGTTCATTCGTGGTGAGAGTTTGGGGCGAGCGCCTGTTCCCTAAAAAAACAGGTTGTTTGGACATTGGATAAGGTACGCGCTGCGTTATTATTGAGACCGCCAAAGCACGATCTCAATCCCACGCCCCTATGCTGCATCATTCCGATCTCCTGCAACTCAAACGCTGGAACACGCCCACTATCTACAATGGTTGGGAGCAGATCACCCGACGTGACCCAGCGGCCGCTGCGTTTAATCTCGAGGAGACGCGCGACTTTATGCCGCAGATGGGGCCTATGGTTGGTTACGCGATCACGGTAGTCATTCAGCCCAGCCAGAAAGAACATCGTGAGACCAATCCGGATGCCTGGAATGCGTATCGCCGCTATGTGGCTGGTATTCCGGGGCCAAAGATCGTCTGCGTGCAGGATCTCGACAAACCGCGAGTCATTGGCTCTTTCTGGGGCGAGGTGAACAGCAACATGCACCGCGCCCTTGGCTGCGTCGGCACCATCGTCGATGGAGCAATTCGCGATGTCGATGAGATGACCAACGCGGGCTTTAAAGCACTAGCCCGCCGTTTGTGCGTCGGCCACGCGCACGTTCATCCAGTAAGCTGGAACTGTGAGGTCGAGGTCTTTGGTCGGGTTGTACGTCCCGGCGATCTCATCCATGCCGACAAGCACGGATTCCTCGTCATCGAGCCCGAAGTCCAACCACACATTCTCGAAGCCGCACGCTTCATGGATGCCAACGAATGTAAGACCGTCATTCCCGCCGCTCGAAACTTCGCCGAACTGAGCACAGAGGAAATTCTCGCCAATCTCACAAGCGCTGGCGCTGCGTTTGGTGGAAATGCCAAAGCCAAATTCCAACGCGATGGAGAATGGTAAGCTCCTCCCCTGTTGTGATGCTTATCCCTATGCACCTCGAACTTACCTCCCTCTCCCCATGAAATACACACTCACGATTCTCAGCACTCTGCTACTGATAACAATGCCTGCGCTGCGCGCAGCCCAACCTTTCATCGAAAAAGAAGATCTCTTCACTGTTGGGGAAGATCCCGCCTACAACATCTACCACATTCCAGGCATTGTCGTTACCGCCAAGGGTACCGTACTCGCCTGGTGCGAGGCACGAAAGCGATCCTCTGGAGTCACCGATTGGGATGATATTCGTATATTGCTCCGTCGAAGCACGGATGATGGCAAAACTTGGAGCCCCCCGAAAAGTATTGCTGACGTTCCAGGTCCGAAGACGAAGAACCCAACCGCGCTGACGTCAAAAAATGTCGATCCCAACGATGTAACCTATAACAACCCGGTGCTTATAGCCGACAAAGACGGCACGATCCACATGCTGTTTTGCCTCGAATATATGCGTGCCTTCTATCAGCGCAGCGATGACGACGGCGTTTCATGGAGCCAGCCAACCGATATCACAAGTGCCTTCGAAGGCTTCAAGAAGAAAGATTACGACTGGAAGGTGCTCGCCACAGGTCCTAATCACAGCATCCAACTCAAAACAGGGCGTCTCGTTGTTCCTGTCTGGCTCTCGTTGGGCACAGGTTCCAATGGCGGCCACCACCCGAGCGTTTCGGCCACCATCTACAGCGATGATTCAGGCAAGTCTTGGCATGCCGGTGATATCGCCGTCCCAAGCAACACTGAATGGATCGATCCGAATGAAACTGTGGCAGTCGAACTCAGCGACGGCCATGTCATGCTCAACGTGCGGAATGAATCCAAAGCCCATCGTCGTATCGTCACCACCAGCGCCGATGGAGCTACCGGCTGGAGCACTCCGAAATTCGATAACGCTCTCCTAGAGCCTGTGTGCATGGGTGGAATCGTGCGGTACGCTTTTAGTGGTCAAAACCTCATCCTTTTCTCCAACCCGGATAATCTGGACAAAGCCAACGGTAAACCGGAGCCCGGTAAGAACCGTGACCGCAAGAACGTGAGCGTCAAAATTAGTCGGGATGAAGGTCACACTTGGCCTGTTAGCAAAAGCATTGAGCCCGGCCCCAGTATGTATTCCGACCTCGCCGTGACGCATGCCGGCACTATCCTGTGTTTTTACGGTCGTAGCGGAGAGAACCAAGAAATGACTTCTTTGGCGGGAATGACAGGCGGAAGGCTCACTCTGGCACGCTTTAATCTGGACTGGCTGACTGCTCCGTAAAGGCCGATTGAGGAAAGACTCACACGCCCCCCTATGAAAACCACACCTCACGTAGGATATGCCGGATCGCTTGGGCTTGTCATAGCAATCTTCTGGAGCCTCGGTGCTATAGAAGCGAAATCCGAGACACTTGCCGCAGCGCCAATCACGGCACAGTTAGGGCGAGCCATGAAAGCGAATTTCACGCATCTAAGCGATTGAGGAATCCGAATTTCCTAAACCGAAAATTGAAAGTGCGCAAATTAGCACTTCCTTTCTAGCCTATGGATTCGGACGTCAACAAACTTTGTTAGCTCGATTCCGCAAACGGTGTCCACTCAAAATCAGCCATTATGCGCTACATCTAGGATGGACTTCGGGTAAAACCAATTAACGCGCCGCGGCAATGCAGCCTTCCCCCCCATACGTACGCAAAAAGGGAATTCTTATCCAGTAAAGCTCCTCCCCATGAAGCCGGAATCCACCTCGTTCAGCCGCCGTAATTTCCTACGCATCGGAACACTCGCCATCGGCTCATTACCTGCGCTCAATCACCGTGGCAATACAGCCGAAAGCGTCTTAGAAACATCGGCATCGGGACGCACCGCCTCCTTGCATCCGCTGCTCACTCCCAGTTCTAAATTCGTCGATGTCTCACGCGGCGAGCCGAGGCCGCACTCACTAGAAGGTGTCGCATTGGAAGAGGCCCGCCTCACCCCGGAAACTTGGAGGTGCGAAATTACGGCAGATCCTTTTGTGGAGGAGCCACACACAAAACTTCCCGCGTCGTTAGCCAAGCCCTTGACACATGCGGCCGGCAATGCCTTGGACCTGCCTTTGTTACTCGAGCTTGGAAAAACGCATGGCGTTCACTTTCTAAAGGCAATGCAGTGCCTTAATATCGACACTCCCCTCGGGCAGGGGATTTGGAGCGGGGTCCCCTTGTGTGAGGTTTTGAAGCTTTGTGGCAAAATGCAAAACGTCCGGCGGATCTATTTTTTGGGATTTTATAACAATGATCCCAAGCAGGTTTTCAAATCGTCCGTCAGCTACACGCAGTGCATGGAAACCCCGCCAGGCGATCTGCCCGTCTTTTTGGCTTACCAACTTAACGGAAGCCCACTTTCGCTGCTTCGCGGAGGTCCAGTGCGGATGATCGTACCCTGGTCGCACGGCTACAAATCCATTAAATGGCTCCAGCATATTTTTGTGACTAATGATCCCCGCAACAGCGACACCTACGCCAACGGGAACAACGATCCAGATTCCTACCTAAAAACTGCGGCCTATGTGGACAAAGAGATTGCCAACAAAAAGTTCAAGGAAGGTGAACCGGTTGTTTTGACGGGGCAGGTCATCAGCGGTCTTTCCGGGGTTAAACGCGTGGAATATTGGGTGCGGCGAGTGGAGGATAAACAGGAAAAGCTGGCAGACGACGCCCCTGAAATTCTTCAAGCCGAATGGACTCCCTGCGAGCTTGAGCCCCAGCCAGACTGGTCTCGGATCTTGCACGCAGCCGTTCGTCCCCAACAGCTCTTAGGCTTCGATCAGGCCACCGGCAAACTGCTGACATGGCCGCCCCGTTATGGGATGTGCTCCTATTCAGCAACGCTCCGCGATCTCAAGCCCGGCCTCTATGAAGTTCGCGCTCGCGCAGTGGACCTCAACGGTTTTACTCAGCCCGAGCCGCGGCCTGCACAAAAAAATGGTAAAAATGCCATCCAAGTGCGGCAGTTTGAGGTCGTTTGATGCCGACTTTGGGACCAGTGAGAACCAGCAGCGCTTCTTCCGACGTGCCTCAAAAACGGCGCTTAGTGGAGGGTCGATCCCTGATCTCGCGTCTGGTTTGTGCCGTTGGAATGTGACGCTTACCCCAAGTTTTTAACCGGCGCTCTGAAAGGTCCATGGAATCTCGGGTTGCCCAAAAAGGCACAACAAACCCTTCATGCCGGCAGTTCTGATTCCAGCGCTGGAAATCAGGAAAGACGGAAAACCGGAATTTTGACCATCATCCCAGCCATAGTCCGAGGTTCGCTTGATGCAGGTGGATGCGTTCAGGGCTTTCTGGAAGGGGTCTGAACGGTAAAACGGCAAGGGTGTTCGGCTGGCCGGGCAAATTTGACCTCGTCGTCTTGAACACAGCGATAATCCCGAGTGGTCTACTTTTCGGCCGCCGTTTGCACAGGGATTCTACCTGGACGATTTATTCTGGAAGGCGCAGGGAGCGGACTAAAAAGTTGCCAATTGGCAGCTCTGCCACACTGCAGGCCGCGTTCTGGACCTGAAGTTCGCAAACTACCGCCACCTCTGGAAATCTGGAAAATTGGAAAGCCGGTATTTCGAGCATCCAGGCTGATCGTCGGCTGAGAGACTTTGCGATTGTCTATTACGGAGGACACCCAGGCATATTCCTGCGCAATGGAAGAGTGTTTCGGGGACCCAGAACAGGGCGGCTCCAGCTGGAGCCAGGGGATTCACCGCTCGCTTTGACTGGGCCAGCGGGACTGAAAGTGGACAGGAATCCCGCAATTCCGTGGTGCGGCCACCAGCAACAAAGCACCGGAGCACAAAATCGGGGTTTAGAAGGAGGGAAGGAGCAAGTTCTCCACTTTCGGACCAATTCGGAGTCCCAGCCTTGCTTCTTTCCTTCCTTTTTTACCTTAAAGTCAGAAACAGGTTCCTTCTCTCCTTCTAAAAAGCCGGCTACCACCCGAGCATCCGCTGCAGCATTGGTTCGAGGTGCCTGCCTGGACGGTATTCTTCACAGAGTGGCGTTCAATTCCGGCCTTTGCCCCCAGCGAGAGTGCTCCATTGCCCAAATTGGCGATAAAACTGAGGCTAGGAACTGGTGCGCAAGTTGAACGGGACGAGCTTTGAACCAAAGCCGGTCTTTTCCCGGAAACCAAAGCCAAAGTCGCACATAATGGCCGGATTTCGTTGTACGCCACGCTGGGAATC
>CANJZW010000173.1 GCA_947479475.1 Chthoniobacteraceae bacterium | reverse complement strand
CTCATGCGACTGAGGAAGATGTGCAGAAAGCCCTAGCCAGACGACACCGACGTCGGCAGATAGATATTGATTTGCGGAAGAAAAAGATCGAGCCGCGGCTTGATGACATTTTGTAACACAGCAGAATTAATCGCCCCCCCCGGTGTGGGCAAGAGTCATTTGGCGCAGTCCATCGGGCAGGAAGCGGTAAAAGCCGGGTTCGTGGTGCTCTACCGCTCCGTCTTTGATCTGGTGAGGGAACTGATGATGGAGCCGACTCGTGGTGCAGAAGGGCGGTTGCTGAAGAAATACCTCAAACCTGACCTGCTCATCATTGACGACATGGGGTTGAAGATCCTTCCGCCGCAGAGCGGGGAGATCCTGCTGGAAATCATCATGCGTCGTTATGAAAACCGGGCTACCATAATGACATCCAACCGACCTGTGGAAGAATGGGGGAAACTGCTCAGCGATGTTCCCGCTGCCAGTGCCATCCTCGACCGGTTACTCCACCACGCCGAAGTCATCCCCATTACCGGACGGAGTTATCGGTTGCAACAAGGTGCCGAGCGACGGAGTCCAGGGAAATAAAAGCAGGGCGAAAGCCAAAGCGAGTTGATTTGAAGAAGGGATGGGGAACCACGGTTCCCCAAACCCCTCCCTCTAGGGGGAACAGAAAAAGCCTGCGGCCTCCCCTTTCTTACCTTGCAACCAACAACCGATCCCAGTTAGAGAAATCAAGCGTCTAAAGTGGTGCACTTTGAACCGCCCAGAGGTGGTGCACTTTGAATCGCCCGCCGACAAACCCGAGCCACTGCCTGAGTGTTGAGGTTCGAGTTTGGGTCCCGCAGCAGCCTCCCAGGGACTGGACTGACTTAAAGCGCCGCGAAAGAATCAATGGGGCGCTTCGGGGCGAGTCTTTACGCTGGAGGGTTTGGGATGGAGGGGAAGAAATGGCCCGACACCTGAAACTCTCCTAGGACTGCGCCTGAAGCCAGAGAAACAAGCACTTCGATTGAGGGCACCCTCTAAAAGAACAAAGAGGTCAGCCACCCTCCGTCAGGGATGATTAGCCGTAGGCTACCTTCAGAAGGGGTCCACTCCTCAGTTGACGTCGGATCCCAAATAGGGCACCGGCATTTCCCCAAGATTGACTGCCCCAGTGGGAAGCAGCACGTGGGTTGGAAATTCATCACCGGCCCCACCCTGGGTCGAATCATCCGTCTCAAACATTGCAACTGGAAACGCTGCTGGATCCACTACATCTGAAAAGTCATCAATGCCAAGTTGCCGGGCTAGTTGGGATTTTGAAGCCTCCCCACGGAAGGCCACCTTTGAAATCACAGGTGCAGCAATCGAAAAGGCAACACACGCAGCCAGCGCCACGGCAGCCGAGGCGGCTCGCCAAACCGATTCCCAAACTTGGGAGGGAGAATAAGCAAAAATATCACCCCGACGCACTGCATCCAACTGCAAATCAGCGGTGAAAAGTTCACATTCCAATCCATCTTCCAAGAGACGAGATACCTCCATCAAGGAAACCACATCTGAACGAGACTCATCGCAGCCCAGCATCATCGACTCGACGTAGAGCCGCTCACGAGGCCCCAGTTCGTTCAAGACGTAATCAGTGATGTCTTTGTCGCTAATGCTGCGTTCCATAAATAATTTGTAGTGTCTGGCTATCCCCTTGAGGAGGTTTTAAGCCGTTTTAGTAAGATAGATAATTTTTTCTTCCCGATCGTCGCGCTCCATTTTGTCGCGCAGACTCCGCATCGCGGCGTTTAAAATAAACCCCACGTTACCAACGCTTAGACCCGTTATGTCGCTAATTTCCTGGTAGGAATGAAAATTTTGAAACCTCAACCTAACAACCTCGCGTTGATTAGGGGTTAGTTCCTGAACAAGTTCCATGAGGCGCGAAACGCGCTCCTTTCTCTCCAACTCAAACGAGGGAGAAGGCTCGTCTGAACTGCGCCCTTCGAACTCCGAAGACTCGACGTGTACATAACGTTCCTGACTTCTCAAAACCTTCAAGGAACAGTTCCGGCAAACTGTAAAAAGCCACTGTGACAAGTGACCCTCTATTGCCTCCTGCTCCTGTTTGAACAATCGCATGAAAGTGTCCTGAACAACGTCTCTGGCACGTTCCAAGTCACGGACAATGCTGTATGAATACTGCAACAGCGGTTTTTCGTACCGCAGCATCGCAGTCTGTACCCACTCAGTTTTCTTTTTTTGCTTTGAGCCAAACATGTTCTGGGGAGTTGAGGCGGGCCTTCATTGATATACACCCTCCAAGGCCGCGTTTATTGGAACCGAAATAAAAAAAATTACAGGCCTAAAATGTGGGCCTTCTAGAAAAACCAACGATGCCAGCACCGCGCGGAACTCCATTGAGTCCCAAAGCTCCTATCCCGAGGCCTCTTCGGGCAACTCAAGAATTGGGACGGCTTCCTCTTCCTCCGGGGAGCCTTTGGTTGTCGTTGTCACACTGCTGGCAACCCCCATCAGGAACTCCTGGTCACGCTGATCCCGCTGCCAGGAAGAAGAAAGATCCGAAACGATCTCTGCCCCTGCCGTTTCGCAGTGCGAATTACCAAGGTAAAACATGCCGTAAACATTCCCCAAATCGGCAGCCTTAGAATACCAGCTCGTAGCCTCATCCAAATTTTTTCCCACCCCGTTACCCCAATAGTAACAATGCCCTAGGTTAACCATGGCGGCCTCACTCCCAAGATCAGCGGCCTTGCGAAAACTATCGGCGGCCTCCTGAACGTTTTCCTCAACGCCCTTTCCCAAAAACTGGCATACACCGAGACTGTTAACCGCATCGACGCTCCCTAACTCAATCGCCTTACGGAACCATTCCACAGCACTCTCGGGATTGCGGCGCTCGCCATGCCCTTCATAAAAACAGACCCCAAGACTCACCATGGCGGAAAGATCCTGTTTTTCGGCAGCCTGGCGAAACCAAGATGCGGCCTCCTCTAAGTCTTTAAGCACACCGACACCCGTATAAAAGCATCGCCCTAGGTGGTACATTGCAGAAATGTGGCCACTTTCGGCCGCCTTCATGAACCAAGACGCTGCCTGTTCATGGTCACGCCTGATTCCGCTACCCCGGTGGAGACAAAAGCCCAAGTTGAACATCCCACGGACACTCCCTCCTTCGGCCGCCTTCTTAAAATAGCGAACTGCCCAAAGAAGATCCTGCTCCACTCCGATGCCTTGGTAAAAGCACAGTCCAAGACTACAGGTTCCATCCGCATTTCCAAGGTCGGAAGCTTTCCTAAACCAGGAAACGGCTTGTTCTGGGTTCATGTTCACAAAAATTTAAAAAGATTAACAATGGACAGTCGGCTTTTTGCCTAAAAAGTTAAGTCCAATTCCAGCGCATCAAAGAAATAGGAGAAAATCCAAAAAGCGCCGCCCCTGTCCAACCACGAGGCACCGGATGCAAAACCGAAGACGCTCAAAAAAACACTACATGCAAAAGAGTAAATCAAAGGCACAAGCTACGCCCTAACGAACAGGCTCCAACCCATTACTCTCATTATGAAGCGGCTGCACATCTGGGATCGCTGGTCCCGTTGGTTGAGCAAAACGGGTCTTAGCCCGCACCACAAGCGTCCCTAAGAGAAAATCTGCTACTGGAAAAACCACGTTGAAATTCTTGTGCATATACCGATGGTGCAGCAGGTGATGTCCGTTGAGGCGGCGAAAAAACCAAGACATCTCCATCCGCCGCTCCTTTGGGAGGTGCATACACCAATGAATATACTCGTAAATCGAATAGTAGATCGCCGTCCCCGTTGCTGCACCGCAATAGACCCACCAGTTGTTAAGGAAGTAGGCCACTGGAATCACGGGAAACGACGCCAGGACAACCAGAACAGGCCCATTCCACCAAGCCATCGGTATGGTCTTTTTGTCCTTTTCGTGGATGAGATGGTAAGTGTGGTCCGCTTTGAAAATCTGGTGGTGCACCACAGCGTGCGCCTTAAACGGATAGTCAAAAAATCCTAATGGCTTGTGCATGACGAAGCGATGAAGCGACCACTCCATAAACGAGGAAGCCAGCCACCAAATTGCCATGGACGGAAGAAACCAAACGAGGAAGGAATGCATATTTTTGGTCAAGACAGCCCCAACGTGATTTCTACGGGGCCGAGGGTGGAGTTTAGATCCTTATCTTTGAATAACAACGCAAACCGAGCCCGATTTGCGCGCACTAAAGGGCGTGTTTGCGGGTTTCTCTGTATCGGGGAAATCCAATGCACTAAGCCTTCCCCTCGAAACTAGCGAAATCGTCTAGATCCAGAAGATCCGCCCAAGTCGCAATGTCCTCACGATCAATGCCAATCTCTTTGTGAAGCGCCTGAAACCACTCACGCTGCTCCACCGAGGAAGGCCCTCGACTGTCGTGATGCGCCGACCACAACTCAATCTCAAGAGCGCTGCGTTTGTGTTTCGAATTTTCTAAAATCCAACGCAATATTTCACCGTCCCCTTTCCCGTCCACCAATTGGACACGCAGCAAGCCCGGATCCACCCCGACAAAGCCCAGAAAGTGCTGGTCCAACGGGCAGTTATAATGATACTCGCCACTCAACCCGGCAATCTCGGCTCTACCCTTATCAAGCATGCGAGGCAAAATCACGAACCCGCCAAGACGGACACGCACGCTGCGAGGCGGTCTTTTTGTGAGATCAGGAGCAATCATATTTTAGTCAAATTAGAGATGTTTGAGCACGTCCGAGTGAGCGAAACGCACCTTGGGAAGGGCCGCGTGTTTGTCCTCCGCAGAGCGGTATCCAAACGCAACTGCACAAACTGAGGCATAGCCTTCAGCATCCAGTCCGAGAAGGGTGTCGTATTTAGCAGCCTCGATGCCCTCCATCGGGCATGTATCGATTCCAAGGAGCGCGGCGGCAGTCATCGTCTCTCCAATCGCAAGGTAGACCTGTCTTGCGCACCATTCGTCAAGCGTCCCCTTTTCTTCGGCCGCCTTGTGGCTCCCAAGGATAAACCCGCGATATCCCTCCAAAGACTCAGGCGACACACCCCGCACTTCTGCAATCCGGGCAACAAAACGATCTACATCGTTAACGCTCAGATTCCTCCGATAAGCGAACACCACATAATGAGAGCACTCCACAGGCTGGGTTTGCCCCCAGGAAACAGCCGGCAGTTTCTCCAAAATCTCCCTGTTATCCACAACCACAAATCTCCACGGTTGCAGGCCAAAGGAAGACGGGGAAAGAACCATCGACTCCTCAATTGCCATCCACTGTCCCTCAGGAATCCTGCGTGTTGGATCAAACTTTTTTGTGGCATACCGCCAGTGGAGCGCTTCGGTGAGAGTATTCGTAGAAATGGCCTGCATTGGGCCCCAAGGTTGTCGGCGATGAGCGACCTCTGGCGAGCTCTAATTTCGCGCACTCAAGAACCCAAAAAACTCGTCGCCGCCGGACCACCGAAACCAACGCGGCCCCTGATTTAGACTGACACCTGTTTATGCACACACAATCCGTTGCGCCGGAGAGCATCACAGGACGCCTCTATCCTGGTAAGCTTCTTTACCGGCGAAAAGCCGAGTCTTTTTGTGATACAATTCTCCAAGGTATCGATATTCCGATCCTCAAACTCGACAATTCTATTGCAGTCAATACAGATCAAATGACTGTGTCTGGGATGGTCTATATAGTTCGGATCGTATAACATCTGATCCTTACCCAAGTCCAACTCCTTCAGCAACCCACTCTCCACTAGGAGCGGAAGCGTCCGATAGACCGTTGCCCTAGACACCGATGGTTCGACGGCTCGGGCGCGAACCAGCAATTCTTCCGCCGTGTAGTGGTCAGTATGGCTGAACGCAGCCTCTATGATCGCATCGCGCTGGATCGTGCGGCGAAGTCCACTCGCCTGTATAAACTCATAAATACGTGCACGCACTGCCGGTTCCATACTTTCAAAATAATCAAAAACCGCAGCAGGGTCAAACCCCTTACTCTCGAAAGCCCAACAAGAGGGAATCAACACCCATCACGCCAATATAACCCTGCGACAAAAAAAGGCCGCCCCGCCTTGATTTTAGCCAAGGCGAGGCGGGGAAACTGGCGACGTCCTACTTTCGCGCAACCTATAGAAGCACTATCATCGGGGCTGCAGCGTTTCACTTCCGTGTTCGGAATGGGAACGGGTGGGACCACTGCGCTATTATCACCAGAGGACCGGGCGTTTAGGTTAAAAGTG
>CANJZW010000172.1 GCA_947479475.1 Chthoniobacteraceae bacterium | reverse complement strand
GACGAAAACGACGTCGAACTGTTCTCGCTTCATGAGGCGCTCTGCTTCCGCGATGGAAGCGGCGCTGCTTACGCCGTAACGTTTGCCTCGCAAAACCTCTTCAAAAGTTTTGCGAATGAAGGGTTCATCGTCAATGACGAGTATTTTTTCGACAGCCATGAGTGGAGCACTTGGGAAGGGACTCCCTCTACATGCACCCACTCGGCAAAAAAGTCATGCCTAATTCTGATTCTCGTAGCGTTTCTTTACCTGTTTTGCCGTTGGTTTGGGAATTATTTGCACTTCGCCAGAGGATGAAGACAACGCGTGCTTCAAAAGAAGCTGTTCATTCTCCTTGTCCAGCAGCATCGCCTTGAGCAGGACCCGCTGGGCCTTGGTCGCAACGCTCTTCAGGGCGGGCGTCTTCGCGACTGTCGTCGCGCGTGCCGCCTGGCGCATCTGTTGGAGGGAATTGTCTAACGCGCTAAGCAGCATGCGTTTTTTATCTAAAACCCCGCTCTTTTCAAGTTCTCCAGCCCCCCTCAGAATGCGGTTTTCCTCTAGAAGAAGATTGTACACTTCCTCGCAAAGCGTTCCGTGAGACCAGATCATATCTACCACGGGAGATCTGAAAGATTGCGATGCCTGTGGGGTTTCCATGGGGCGCTTTAAGTTGAATTACCGTAAATTCGGCCTGAGTACCTCAGTGCCTGCAGTGCTGCGTAATTGTTTGGAAGTCGCACCTTCCCAGGCCAGCTGTTCCACCCTCCACGCGGCCATCTTTACGAGGTTACCCACGCTCTGCGGCATTTTTTTCCACCTGAATTCGGGTTTTGTATTTTCGTCGACTATATATTTATAGCACTCCACTGCCCTCGGTTCCAATCGAAGCCGCTCAAAACACAACCCCATCTGATACACAACGGGCCAGCGCCATTCGGGGGAGGTTTCCAACGCCGCAAGAGCCTGATAGATCGTCACGGCGTTCACAAAATCCCCGCGCTGATAGTAGTCGTTGGCGAACTCATTTCCCGCCTTCTTTTGCCAAAAGGCCCACGACTTTGGATCCGCTTCAGCTTTGCCCTTCGCCTCTCTGAGCAACTCAATCACCGTGTCGTAAGCGTCCTGTGGCCGGCCCAGGTTTTTGTATGCCGTGGCGAGCATGTAACGCGCCTCCGCGGCAGATGCATGGCGGCTGAAATCCTTCAGGAAACGTTCCAGCGCGTTGACCGCCCCGTTCATGTCGTTGCGCATGAAGGTACAATGGGAGGAGCGGAACATGGCGACCGCCCGCTCTTCCTTGGGCAAATCCGAACGCAATGCCATGTTGTAAAACTTCTGCGCCTGCTCAAAGTCGCCTTTCATGAAGTAAGTGTTCGCCACTTCCCTCTGCGCCTGCCGCGTCAGGCCCTGATAACGGGTAAAATCCGAGCTGCCCATTTTCATCCCTAGCTGGATCACCCCGTAGTAACGGGAGATCGCCATCTGGTAAGCCCCGGCATCCCGATACAATTGGCCGAGCTTTAAAAGCCAGGCAGGCACATCTGCGTCCGTATCGAGAACCACACACAACTTTTCGTAAATGGCGATAGGCTTGGTCAGGTCCCCTTTTTCCTCATAAACCGTGGCAACCTCCTGCAAAGCCACCTTCTTTTCAGAGTTGGGCAAATCCACGGCTACCAGAGACTCCAAGAGGCCCTGAGCCACCTCAAAATCTCCCTTCTTGATCGCAGCCCGTGCCTTGTCGCAAAAAGCCTTAATTTCAACAGCTCGTGCCTGTTCAGGCGTCAGCGGTGGAGGGGCTTCCTTCTTCGCTTTTCCTTTTTTTCTCCCAGTTCCACCCTCATCACTCAGGGTATCGCTTGCTGCACTAAAACGGGATTTTTTCTTCGGCGCCTCCGCTCCGTCTGTAACGGGAACACCGTCAATTTTCGGAGCGTCCGTGGCAGCAGCTGGGGCTGGGGCAGCAGCTGGGGCTGGGGCGACCGGAACAGGGGCGGCCACTCCAGCTGTTGGAGGAGGCGTCGCCGCGGGCAAAGGCGTAGGCGGGGCCGGCACTGAAACAGGCGCGGGCGCGGGACCAGCCACAGGGGAAGACGGTACTGGGGCAGAAACCGCCGGAGCGGCGGGTGCGGGTGCGGGTTGCTGTGCCGCGGGTGGAGCGGCTAATGCCGGTGCCGGCGCCGGTGCGGAGGGCGCTGGATCGGGCTTTGTGGGCTGCCCTTTCGTCGGTACCGCTGCCTGCTTGGGCAGGGGCGCCTCCTGTGCAGCCCCCGCTTTCTTAAGTTTGGAGGAGTCGGCTCCAAGCTTTTTTTCGCTGGTTTCGGTCTTGAGAACACCTTCCGGTCTGGGAAGTTTCAAATCAGACTTACTCGCCTCATCAGAGGCTTTGGCCTCTTCGACGGCGGCCCGGGCTGCCTTAAGCGCCGCCATTGCCTTTTGCGCCGAATCATTCGCAGCCTCGTTCGAATCCCTCAAATCATCCGTTACCACCGATCTTTTCGGGGGGCCGTCTTTCGTGGAGTCGGCAGAAGCGGGGGCGACAGGGTCGACGGCGCTGACCACGCCGAAGGGCAGAGTCAATCCCAGACACAGAAGGAGGCACTTCTGTGCAGGACTAGTTCTTCTGGTACGTCGCACGGCTTGGAGGTTGGGTTCCTGCTGAAGGGGGCTGGGCAGAACTGAAAGGAGGGACCGGATCAAAAAGGAAGCGGTTTTGGCGCTTCTGGACGTCAGCTTCCGGCGGCGGCAATTGGAAAAACTCCAAAACTTCGTTGGAGCCCGTCGAGATGTTCCCCTGCTCCATGAAAGAGCTGTGCGGCACCGCGCCGCCCGGAGAGGCTCCCGAGGGCACCGGCAGCAAACGCCCATGAATACTCCTGTAAGTTTCAATCGCCTCAGTCCTGGCCAGAGATTCCGCAGTTTCGCTCAACTCGTGTTTCTTATTCGCAAACGGCACGCGCGGAGGCGTCCGCTCGTTTCCAGTCGGAGAAGCCGGCCCAAAGCGCATCGGGAGGGGGCCCATCGTTGCCAAATAACCAGCCTGCCGGTACACATAGGGGTACGCCTGCGGTTGATTCCGATCAACACTAGGGGGACGAACAGCGGGCGGAGTCCCCGAATCCCGGGCGTTTTCCCCCGGCAAGGCAAAGGCAGACCCCACGGGGATGAACCCGAGAGCCAAAAGTGATAGTGCGAAAATCGTACGCATTCTGAGTCCCTGCAACAAAGCACGCCGCTTGCCATCTTTCAGAAAAACTAGCCTCCACACTGTGCAAATTAAAAACCGCCACGATAGAGGCACCGAGCATTCGCTTTTCCGCCCCCCTGCCCTGCGGCTTCGCTTTGCATTTTCTTGGGGCACACCTACACTCGGCACGTGCAAAATCAGACTGCTTGGCGCCCCACCCTGCCGGAAACAGAGTTCGACGCGTTTATTTTCGACTGCGACGGAACGCTCGCCGATACCATGCCCCTCCATTATCGCGCTTGGTGCGAAGCCCTCGGCCACCACGCCGAACTCTTTCCTGTGACCATGTTCAACGATCTAGGCGGCGTGCCCACCTGCCGGGTGGTAGAAATTTTGAACGAAAAGCACAGCCTCAGCCTGCCTGTGGATGCTTTGGTGAGTCATAAGGAGGCTCTCTTTCAAACTTATGGCGCGGAAATTCTACCCATCGACGCCGTCGTGGACGTCGCCCGCCGTTTCCACAAAATCAAACCCATGGCCGTGGCCTCTGGAGGGCATCGCCAGATTGTGATGAGCACGCTGCACACCCTCGGGATCGTCGAACTGTTCGACGCCATCGTCTGCTCCGAGGACTATTCCCGCGGGAAACCTGCGCCAGACCCCTTTCTTGAGGCGGCCCGCCGCATGGGCATCGCCCCGGGCCGTTGCCTGGTCTTTGAAGATTCAGTCACCGGTCTTGCCGCCGCACAAGCCGCTGGTATGGAGTGTATCCTCGTTCCCCTGGAACGATAGAGCACTCACGCCTCTCCCCGCATGCAACGCGCAGGCCTGCTAGCCCTCCTCAAAAAAACCTTCGGCTACTCTTCCTTCCGGCCCCTTCAGGAGGAAATTATCACCGACGTGCTTGCCGGTCTGGATGTTTTTGCCCTCCTCCCCACCGGCGGAGGCAAGTCCCTGTGTTTCCAACTTCCTGCGCTGGCCCAGGATGGCCTCACCCTCGTGGTTTCTCCCCTCATCGCCCTGATGAAAGATCAGGTGGAAGGACTTCAAGCCAGCGGCGTTGCGGCGACCTTCCTCAACTCCACACTTTCAGCCGACGAATCCAGGGCCCGCTTCAGAGGATTGTACCGGGGTGAATACAAGCTGTTGTACATTGCCCCCGAACGCCTAATGCTTCCCGGGTTTGCCGAGCGCCTCCCCGAGTTAAACGTCAGGCAAGTGGCCATCGACGAGGCCCATTGCATCAGCGAATGGGGCCACGATTTCAGGCCCGAATACCGACAACTCGCGGAATTGCGCCCCCACCTCCCGGGCGTTCCCTTCATGGCTCTGACGGCCACAGCCACGCAGCGCGTCCGCGAGGACATCGTCCGATTGCTCGCACTACGCGACCCGCGCTGTTACACCGCAAGCTTCAACCGGCCCAATCTCACATACCGGATCCTCCCAAAGGAAAAACCCTCCGAGCAGGTCGTCCGTTGGGTGAAGGATCGTCCTGAGGAGTGCGGCATCATTTACTGCCACAGCCGCAAGGCGACCGAATCGGTAGCCGAAAAACTTCGCGCCGGAGGCATTTCCGCACTGCCCTACCACGCCGGCCTTGATCCTGTTGTACGGGATAAAACCCAGGACAAATTTCTTAAAGACAAAGTACGCGTCATCTGCGCCACCGTCGCCTTTGGCATGGGGGTCCACAAACCAAACGTGCGCTTCGTGTTGCATTTCGACCTCCCAAAAAGCATCGAAGGTTATTATCAGGAAACGGGCCGGGCTGGCCGAGACGGACTCCCCAGCGAATGTGTGCTGCTTTACAGCGCGGCAGACGCCATCAAGCAAAAGACTTTTATTGAGGAAAAAACCGACCCCGACGAGCAGCGCATCGCCCGCGACCAGCTCCAAAAGATGATCCAGTACGCAGAATCCTCTGAATGCAGGCGTGAAACGTTGCTGGCCTATTTCGGAGAAACGCACCTCGCCATACCGTGCGGCGGCTGTGACAACTGCCTCGAACCGAGGGAGCGCTTTGATGGAACGGTGGCCGCCCAAAAGTTCCTCTCCTGCATTTTCCGGCTCAGGCAGGCTTCCAGCTTTGGGGTCGGCATGAATCACTTGGTCGAAGTCCTCACGGGCGCGGCCTCGGAAAAGGTCAAACGCTGGGGACATGATCGTCTGACCACCTACGGGATCGGCAAAGAACACTCCCGCACTGAATGGCAATCCATCGGACGTGAGTTGATGCGACTGGGGCTCTGCCATCAAACGGTCGAACGCATGAGCACGCTGGAACTTGCTCCTGAGGGGCTTGCGTGGCTGAAATCACGACAACCCCTGACTCTCACGCGTCCCATGCGCTCGTCGACACGCACGGCACGCCCGAAAATTGAAGGCGACATCGTGTGCGACGAAACCCTCTTTGCCCAATTACGCGCTCTGCGTCGCGAAATGGCAGACGAACGCAACGTCCCTCCCTACATCATTTTTGCGGATGTTACACTGCGCCACATGGCCGCCAGACAACCCTCCAACGAGGACGACTTTGCCGAAATCCCGGGAGTGGGCGAACGCAAACTGCGCGACTTTTCCGGACCCTTTATTGAAGCCATCGCAAAGTGGCGCGCGCAACGCCCCCGTTAAACCCTTTGAACCACTAAGAAAGGGAGCTCCTCGCCGCTTTTCCTGGACGGGTTGCGGATTGGCGCCGTCCACCCGCCGTCCACCCGCCGGCTCCTGCGCTAAAACCAGCGATCGTAAAATCTGCGGCAACCACTAATCATCCCAAGCCACAGCTTGGGAGCGCGAAGCCATGCGAAAGTTCGGCTCTATCGCCCCATTTTGACACCCCGGGGGTGTCTTCGTCATCCATGCGTTGGCGATTTCAATCGGATACCGGCGGTGAAAACCCATGCGGCCGTAGTGCCCCGGCTTTAACCCTACTTCGCGAACTGGCGGGGTAAAAAACATCTAACCGCCTCATTTTCAGCAGTCATTGTAAAAAGGTCGGCACTACACGATTTTTCAATTCGAGCTTTTTGCAGGACTGTAGATTTTAGGAGGAGCCTGCTCCGGAAGCG
>CANJZW010000171.1 GCA_947479475.1 Chthoniobacteraceae bacterium | reverse complement strand
CCCGGCCTCTCGGAATTTAAAAATCCGGCACCTGAAAGCGGTCATCAATTATTGCATCAAACAGGACTGGCTCTCGTCCACCCCCTTGAAACGGGTGGAGCTGGCCCCCATCAAGCCCAAGGAAATCGAGACCTATTCCGCCGAGCAGGTGCGTGCGATCATGAGCGCCGTGGCGACAAACCACCTTGAAGCAGTCCCATTCTTTGCCATCAGCTTTTTTGCTGGGACCCGTCCAGAAGAGATCATGAAGCTGGAATGGTCTGCCTTTACCGATGACGGGCAACTCTGCATCACCGCTGCCGTCAACAAGACGCGGACAAAGCGGTTCACCACGGTCACGCCAACTCTTCAGGCGTGGCTGGACTGGTACGAGGCTCAAGGAGGCGTGAAGAAGGGGTGCATTTTTCCAAAGTCGCAGATGACCCTGATCCGCATACGCCGGAGAATGGCCGAGATGGCTGGGGTCGAGTGGATCCAGGACGGGGCCAGAAAGACGTTCGCCTCGGCTCATTACAAAATCCACCAGGACGCGCTGAAGACGGCCTACGAGCTCGGGCACCGTGGGACAACCATGCTGCATACCCACTACAACCAAAACATGCGTAAGGAGGAGGCGGTTCGGTTCTGGGACATCTTGCCGCCGTGGCCCGGAAGTATGACTGGCGCCGACCGCCAGAACTACGCTCAGCAATTAAACTGACAGACGGGGTATTCTGGCTTATTTTTTAAATTAGAGGTTCGTATTATGGGTGACCAAGAAGCAGAAATTCAAATCCTTGAAACTCAATTTCCGACACTTTCGGGGCGCGCCTTCGCGACTGCACGAAATACAGTAATGGCAGCTGGGTTGAGCGTCCTTCAGTCTGAGGGGAAGTTTATTTACAGAGTTTCCGCCGATGGAAGTAAGGAGCTGGTTAAAGAGATTGAGCCCCCAATCGATGTCCTTGTTGGAACTAAACTTGTGATCTCGTGAGTTCGTCCATTCCTAGGATGCGGATGTTCGCCGGGCCTAACGGGTCTGGCAAAAGCGTTCTCAAGTCCTATTTGTCGACGAAGCTCCTTGGCGTGTATCTGAATCCCGACGAGATACAGACGGACATAGAGCATTCGGGTTTTCTGGATCTTGGCGTATTCGGTGTCTCGGCTTCAGAGGAGGAGGTGCTCAGCTTTTTTAGGAAATCTGACCTTCTTAGAAGAGAGCGAATACAATCACAGGCTGACCACCTAGCTTGCGTCGATGGCAAACTGGATTTCTCCAGACTATCCATGAACGCTTACCTTGCAGCTGTTACGGTCGACTTTCTGAGGCGTAAGTTGATTGAGCAGAGGGTGGACTTCACTTTTGAAACGGTGATGTCTCACCCTGGAAAAGTGGATCTATTGGCTGAGGCTCGCGCAAAAGGGTACCGTACTTACTTGTATTATGTGGCTACGGATGACCCCCAGATTAATATTTCGAGGGTACAGAATCGGGTGGCAACTGGAGGTCACGATGTGCCGTCCGACAAAATTGAGGAGCGGTATTACAGGTCTCTGGCGCTGCTGATGAAAGCCATCGCAAATACAGACCGGGCTTATATTTTTGACAACTCAACAGACAGCGCCAGTGGCGAACAAACTTGGTTGGCAGAGGTTACAGGGGGGAAAGAAATGGAGTTCAAGACCAAACAAATTCGAGCCTGGTTTAAGCGATCTGTGCTCGATCAAGGGTGGCATGAGGTTTCGTCTCGTTAGTCACACGGGCTTGGCCACTGGCCCCTATTCTGGGCAGGTAAGCGGCAGACAGTCCCGTCCTCGGCAGTTACCTCCGCGCAAAGGTGTTTAAATGCGTAGATGCCAAGAGTTGATTCTGCGCCGCCCGAAACAACCTTAAATCCGCAAATCGTCAAGGGAGGCCTACCGACGCGCTAGGCTAGAGATGGCAGATCAAGGAGAAACGAATTCCGTTCGCCTCTGCCCACTATAAGATCCACCAGGACGCGCTGAAGACGGCCTATGAGCTCGGGCATCGGGGGACAAACATGCTGCATACCCCACTACAACCAAAACATGCGTAAGGAGGAGGCGGTTCGGTTCTGGGACATCTTGCCGTCTCTATGTGGACATTGATTTGGTTCACACCGACCTTGGGGACGGTGGGACCAGGTCCACGTCAGAGCCTCAATCGATCTCCAGTGCCCATTGCATCGGCAGGACGCCCGAAAGCGTGACAATCCTTCAGCTGGTTTACTGCTGTTTCATAATCAGAAAAATCAATCCCATGAACGAAGCGCTGCGCGTAATCCATGACTGAAATCAGCCCTGCGGCATGTTGGTTATGGGTAAGATTCCGGAGAGATTGCAGGTACTCGCTTCGAAAAACGTTAGGGATCATGATTCGCTCATGCCCGCATCTGTGTAGTTCCGCGTTCATCATGATTCTGGCTATCCTGCCGTTTCCGTCTGCAAATGGATGTACCTCAGTTACAAAAAACATCGCAAAGATCGCTTTTGCCAATGGATGCGTCAACGCAGACAACAGCTCAAAGCCCCGATGAAGGGTTCCCAGGACTAGGTCAGGAGCTACAAAGACAGACTCTCCAGCTCGATTGGTTTGACTCTTGAAGATCCCAGGATTTTTGTCCGGCCTGCCTGTCAGGATAACCGAATGCCGGTGGCGAAGCAGAGACACAAACTCGTCAGCGGTCTTTGCGGAACGGCTCATTTCCACAGGGTCAGATACGACTCGGAACGTACCGAGGATATCATGTGCATCGGCGGGCCGTTCCTGGGGGATAGCTCCCTCAAAAACGATCTCGTAGGCCTCCTTGACCTCAAATTCCGTGCCTTCAATGAAGTTTGAAAAGTAGCTCTCAAAAAACGGGAGATAGCGTCCCTGATTCTTGGGCTGCCTGTCATTAAAGGGATGCACTGCCAGCGCTCCTCTCAGGGCTTCAAAAAGGTCCAGTCGATCCGGATCATAGCCACGCCCCAAAGAGCGAGAATGGCCCAGAGTCGAAGACAAGGGAGCGTCTTTCGTTCCCATCATGGCGCCAATCATCAAGGAGAGCTTTTCCATCTCAGCCTCCAGCTGCAACTGTGGGGCAAGTTCTCGAGCCTGGTCACGGAGTCTATTGACGGGGGCGTCTCCGCCATTGCGGAGCATCTTGTCGATAAACTCCTCGATTTCTTCCTTAGTAAGTGTCCTGCGAACCTTGGCCCTTTGCCGGGAGGGTTTTAAATTGTCCAACAGCGCCCTCGCCTGGGAGGACATCCAGAGACCAGCCAAAAATGGCACATCGTATCCGGGAACGGCAGGGGGGCCGATTCTGGTCCTAAAGACAATTCCGGGGAGCTCAATTTCGCTGGAACGGCCCTCGGTGACCAAAAAAACGGACCCATCTGAGGCAGGTCTCTGTTCGAGTGCTGTGCGATCGGCAATCAACGCATTTGGAAAAAGAGCACCCGCTATCGCCCAGCAATTAGATTTTACGATCTTTTCAGGGGCATCAATCAGGTTGCTAGTATACACGCGCGGAGCAAGTTTCCTAAGCCTGCCCGACCGGTGAGCCCTGTGAATGCTGACTCGATTGTCCCCCTTGGACACAATTACTTCGCTTGGCTGATCGGGTAACGTGATCCGGGTTAAAGGACTTCTCATTGGGGCCAAAGTAACGGAATTACGAATAAGCCTCCAGCATTGAAACGAAAAACAACTTAAGAAAAGGGCGTTTAGCAACCAACGGAACCGGGAACTTTTCCGAAGCGTTGCAATCGTTCTGTGGGCAGACTAACCTCCCCCTGTTTGAATTCAGATACCTTGGCACAAAAACTGGGCACAACCGTCCACTTTTCGCCCCTCCTGCGAAAGGTCCGGAGGTTGGGATTGTCCATGCCCAAGGACCTCTGGACACTCGCCGTTCAGAGAGGATGCCGCCATTATTGGCAAGGGGATGAACCAGAGGGTGCATTGGTGCACCAAACGGCATTGACGAACGAAGAGCTTGCGATCGCTCTGTTGAATTGTGCTGGGTCTTATAGCCCGCACAGCATTCGATGTGGGGCAGCCATGCTGGGTGCCATTGGCAATGATCCGGCTGTGGCCGCAAAGTTAGCGATCTGGGAGCGGAGTGAAGCGGTGGTGCGTTTTGTTGCAGAATGCGGGCGCAAATTTGAACCAGAAAATACCTGCTGGGTGGATTTGCTTGACCGGCTCCCTGCGTGCAGTGCGCCTAAAGATGGCGTGATGCCGCATCCCACGCGTTTTGTGGCTATGAGCGGCTATGAGCGGGGGGTAGGTAAAAAAATCACCACCCAGTGGCAGCGCCCTCAACGAAGTGCGGCATGACGAACGCTGAAATTATTGCGACGACCTTCGATGCTCTCTTGGATCATGAGGTCACGCTCGTCATTTATGGGAGAGCTGCTTTGGCCTTGGGTTTTGACAATGTCCCTGAAGCTGTTGGCAGATCGTTAGACTTGGATGTGATACTGCCGTTTTCAGAAGCCGCCAGAATCGAGGCAGATGATCAATTCTGGGCCGCTCAGCAGCAGTTCTGCTGAGGGAAAATGCCCCATGTGATCAGTGCCGTTCCGAAAGCGCGCCCTTCATGCTCGATCCTCACTTCATTCCCCAGCGGAAGTCTGGAAATCTGGAAAATTGGACGCACCGAACTGGCTCCGCTTCGCGCGCCACCTCTGATCTCATTGGACGCGTGAGCGCAAGGGCCCCTAGGACTCATTCAATCGTTCCTGCGAATGAGAAATTCTGAGCCGGTCGGATGATGTCCCAAGAATCAGGCTGCGAATTTACAAGCTTCGTCGCCCGTTTGAGCACCTTCATTCCCTGTTCCTTCCGGAAATCCGCATCCGTGTTGAGCTCGGAGTCCAACTTGAGAATGCTCTCCTCCAATTTCTCACGCTCACCCTTCCCGTATTTGTTTCCTATCTGCTTCGCCTTCGCTCGAAGCTCATCAACGGCCTTCACGCGGCCTGACGCATCGAGCTTTGGCGGCAGCGCCTTGAGAGCAGTAAGAAACCGGTTCTTTATCTCAGAAAGCGGCTTGCGTGGAGTGTCTTTGGGAACAGCGTTGTTTTCATCATGGACGTAAAGGTCCGCGGCAATCGCATCCATTTCAGAAGAGAACTGATTCCGTGGGAACGTCATTGTTTTTACCGCTTCGGCAATGGCTCTCTCGAGATCTTGAATTTCCGCGCGGGCCGATTCCGACAGTTTGCCATCTTCAGGCTGGGCGCCCCCCGCAGCACCGACAGAAGTCGTCTTGTCGTCCCCATCGGTACCCCGTTTCAACAAACTCAGGCCGCCAATTCCCAAGAAAAGCGCCGCCATAGAGCCTAAAATGACGCCTCTGGGATTGCCCCGTCGTTTCACAGGGGTGCCCGACTGCTGAGCGCCAACAGATTGGCCAGTTGAATCAACGTTCCCCGAGAGAGCCGGCCCCCCCTGAATCAGTGCCCTGGCAAAGGCATTGAAATCCGCAAAACGTTCAGCCGGGCGGTCGTCAATGGCTCTCCTGATCGCCGCATGCATATTCAACCATGCAGCTCGCGCCTCCGGGGACAATGATTGTTCACCCTGGGGAGGCCACCTGAAATTGGATCGCCCCATTTTGTCCGGGGGATTGCCCGTGAGGACCGAGTACAGAGTCGTTGCCGCCCCGTACATGTCCGGATGCCCGCCGCTTTCCACATACCAACTCGGAGCGGAATAACCAGGCGTGCCTCGGCGAGTGATCGAAAAAGAATCGTCCCCGAGCAAACTAATGTCCGCCAAACAAGGCACGTTGTTAACAAACAGAATGTTGTCGGGTTTGACATCCCGATGCACCAAGCCTGCATCAGATAGAAGCTGAAGCGCCTCCAGCACAGGAGTCAGGTAGGCGCGAACCTGTTCCACGCTCAGCCATGCTTCAGCTGAACGGCAACCCTCAAGGACGGCTGTGAGCGTGGTCGGGCGCCAGTCAAGGTGGAGGGGATCCGCAGCTCCGTAACCATCAGAGAGCGGCATGATATAAAAAAGGCCGTCTTCCCGTCGGTTCACATGTTCTATGGGGATGATCGCCGGGGAGCGGAGCTGGTTGGCGGATTGCCGGTAACGTGTCAGAGCTTCGAATTCCCGGTCATGCCGTCCCTCATCCAAAATCGGAACGAATTTTAATGCCCGCAGGTCGCCCACGGCCTCGGATCGACAAAGCCACACCGCTCCAAATCCGCCGGAACCAATCAGGCGAAGGGTGCGATAGCCATCAAGAAGTTCGCCTGGTTGAATCACGCTCTGACGGTAGCTATTTCAAAATATGCATCCAAGTTTTGAAATCACAGCCATCCCACAGCCTGAGGAAAACGAGTTCCTGAAGGTAATTTCACAGAGAGACAACGGCGAAATTTGAGTGGGGGCAATTGCAGCTTTTACGGGCGGAATTTTTTT
>CANJZW010000170.1 GCA_947479475.1 Chthoniobacteraceae bacterium | reverse complement strand
CTGAGCCCACCGCCTGAGCATTGGAGAGGTGGGCAGAACCGTTTGAAACGCTGAGGCCCCCAGCGAGAGTGCTCCATTGCCCAAATTGGCGATAAAACTGAGGCTCGGAACCGGTGCGCAAGTTAAACGGGGTGAGCTTTGAACCAAAGCCGGTCTTTTCCCGGAAACCAAAGCCAAAGTCGCACATAATGGCCGGATTTCGCTGTACGCCACGCGTGGAATTGGGCAAAAGCAATTCTCCATTAACGCTCCCGCGTCCAGGCTGAAGAAATCGTGCCGGGGGGCAAAAAGCAAATGCCTATCCTTTTACGCAACCAGCAACCAGTTCAAGGTCACGCCAGACCTTGCCAACCGGATCTGTGTCATACGGATCCGCCAGCAGCCTGAGGACTACCAGTGGAAAAAGTGGAAGGAAGGTTCCCTCCTCGAGCACATCAAAGCGAACCACGCACTATACCTTGGTGCGGTCGCTGCATTGATGGGGTCATGGGCTCTCGACAGCATGCCACAGTTGGACTGCCCCCACCCGCAGCGCGAATGGGCTTCCTCAATGAACTGGATTATTCAGCGGATTTTTGGCCTTCCGCCGTTGATGGAGACGCACGCAGATTCAAGGCGAGAAAAAGACACCTCATTGAGCGGGTTTTTGACGGATCTGGGAGATTCACTCCCGGGCCAGAGGGACTGTCTTACGGTCGGGGACATGATTTCCCACGCAGAGTCCGCCAAGATTCGATTGCCAGTGAACACTAGGGGCAACCAGGCAAAAGGCTCACAACTTCAGCTTGGTACCCTGTTGAGCCAGGCTTTTGGAGATCGCAATACCCTAGAGGTGAACGGCTACACAATCGACCGCAGCCCGATACGTCTACCCCGCCCAGATGGGAATGGATATTTCGACTCGAGGACTTACCGATTCCGCAAAACGGATGTCGCAACCACAGCAACCACAGCAACCACAGCAACCACAGCAACCACAGCAACCACGGCAACCACGGCAACCACGGCAACCACCGGGTAGAATCAAGCTGCGAGAACGTCAAGGCAGGCTTCGCCTCTAAGTGGGGCCGCCCTCTGCGTGTTGGCAAACAGCTGCAGAGCGCACCTGGTGACGGACGTCTTTGTCCCGTGGGTCAGTCCAGTTCAAGGGAGCACGGAAGCCCCACACAAGGCGCTCAGTTAATCGGCGGCGAAAAAGAGGGATGAAATAAGCACGGACCTGAGGTCAGTTGCTACGGCACCAAATTCCTGCGAGATAAAATTAATACTCTATAAAAACCACATAGACTGCGGATATTTTCGGTAAATTCACCCTCTGGAAACAGCCTTTTAGTATTTATATCTCGTCGGAACTCCTCAAGATTCCAGCTAATAAATGAGATTCTAGCAGGTTCAATTAATGGGGGCAAGACAACCAGGAAGTGGTGCAGAAAATATAAAACTACCCCAGACTTTTCAGATAAGAAAGATACAGATACAGACCCAGATACAACCAGATTGAAGAAAAGCTATATGAAGATCGCAGCCAGTAATATAAATCCAAACAGGGCTTGTGCCTTGTATCACACCTCGAAGTCAATCGTCTACACTCAAAGCTATCTGCAGATGCACTCTTCGGGGGTATTCAGTCAAGCTATTGAGAGAAGCGTGCGTCCGAAAAGAAAACCAAAACATGAAAAACAAGAATATCAAAAGTAAAAACTCAGAAGCAAACATTAAGATTACTCATCCTGTTCAGGTCGGAGGAGACCATTTGGGAGACAAATTTTATCCTTGGGAAACCTGCTGCCACATGGTCGACAATTGTTACTCAATACATGAACAGGAAGGGTGGCTCGATTTTAACAACCCTTTACTGGTCGAGACATGCAGTAATTTGCGCGCGCTAGTTTCTGGCGCTGATGCCAAATTGACTGTGCTTAGTCACATTTTAAACCGACGGGAGGCTTATATTAACTGCTATGAGTACATCAAGAAAACGAGTAAATTCATGGAAATAAAAGAAAATACGGAATCTTGTCTCGAAACATGTCGCTTCCTTTTGGATAGATTAAACTATCTAACATTATCCTGCATGGATAGTCACATGTTAATGAGCGTCGAGGGCTTCATTGAGGGCAGGGTGCTTTCGACTAAAGGATTCTATTATTCTGAATTGCTTGTGGGTCTGAACATGAGTAGTCAAGAGGTAGATCCAATTCTTCATGCATTGGAATCGATTGCCGAGGCGCGTCGGTCCAAGCGCAGTTCTACTGACTACGAATTCGAATTTAATTACCACATGATGAGGATAAGCTGAAGTTCGGCCTCTGCTACAGCTTGAGAGTGCTGCCTGCACGGATCCCCACCTATTCGTGCAGGCAGCACTTGCGTTGAAGAGAAAACTGGTAAGTCTCTGGGGCTTTTTGCCTGAACAGGCAGGGTCACAACCGGATTGCTAAAGGCGGTGAATTCCGAAAAACCATGCCTTTCTGCAGATCCATAATATAGAGATAGAGTGCCAGAATCCTCGATATAAGAATGCTTGGCTCAGAGGTAGATCGGACTGCTAGACAAGAACCGATCCAGACTCGAAAAAGGGTTTGGGTCGGCTTTTATAGGCTAGCCCCCAACAGCCACAGGTCTGCTTAAAACGGATAGGCACTTGCTTTTTGCCCCCCGGCACGATTTCTTCAGCCTGGACGCGGGAGCGTTAATGCCTGTGCTGATCACGGCGCTGCATGCACGCTTGGAGCCGTCAAACGCGGCGCAGCACTTGTTCCAAAATCCGGTACCGGTGGCTAATAGAGTCCGTAAGAAATCCTAGCTTTCGGTATAAGCTAAGTGCAGGGCGGTTCGCGTCAGTCACCTGCAAACGCACAATCACCGATTCCATGGCGGCGGTGGCCAGCACATGGCAGAGCAGTTCACTCCCCAGCCCCTGACCTCGATGAGTTTCACTGACCACCAAGCTTTCTAGCCAAAGTGCCTTGGAACCCGGCACGATGTGGGCGTAGCCTACAATCTGCTCATCGATTCTCAAGACAAAAAAGCGATCGTCTTCTTCCACACTTTTCCTAAACGAATCCGGCGTCATCGGCACAAAGGAAGCAGTATCGCGGTACGCCTCATTGTGAAGCCTTGCAAGCCCCCGTGCTTGAGCGGGTGTGATCTCGATTTGCGTTATATTTGCAGATAGAGTCAGTTCGGGACTCGTCATCGGTGGGCAATGCATCTCCACTTCGGACTCTAGGATTTGGAAGCCGAAGAACTCCACGAAGGCACGAGCGGCATCCCAACGTCCATCCACCACAGTTTGCAGGCAGACCTCCGATGCCTCGACGGGAATGGCGACCAGTTCCGCCAGCAAAGCGCGCCCCACCCCGCGGCGGCGAAACGGAGGATCGACCACGATCCGGAAATGTTTGATCGCGGTCGGGCCGAGTAGGCGCAGGGAGCACGAGGCGACCCCTACGAGTTGTCCATGCAGTTGCGCAGTTCGGAAAAGGCGTCCGTTCTCGTTTAGCGGCGAAGAAACAAAGCGCTGCCAGTGCGGCGCCGCGATTGCCGGAAAGCCCGGGTCAAGTGCCGCAGCGGCCTGGTGGATTCTACAGATCGCTTCAGTATCGGATGCGCTGAGGGTTTTGATATGCAACATGGCTCTTCGCTAATTTGAACTCTGACCTAAAACAACCACTGCAAGAAGCCTTTGCGTAGCTTGCCATGGGATGGGGTAACGGCATGAAAGGCGGAGGAATACTGAAAGTCCATGAAGACGACGCGGTTGTAAGTTGGGACGATCTGATCCAACAATTCCATCCTAGCGACCTGACCACCCGAGGTGGCCGCAACCTCTATCTCGACTGTTTTCTCCGTCTCGAGAAAATCGAGCCGCTGTTCGAGATAATCCGCCCATAGAAATGACCGCCGGCTGTGAGGGTTACTTGATGGCGCGGCATGGTCCCAAATTTGGAGTAGACCGCCATCGCGTGTCTGCCATCGCTTGTTCAAATAACACAGAATGGCCAGAGCTTTCGGTTTCTCACTGTCTTGATCGGTGTGAATCCAGAACCCGCGCGCTTCGTGCGGATGCCGGCGCCATTTAATGGTCGATTCGCCCGGAAGGCGAAGCGTAGAATCCAAGACGTGTGAGGCAAAGTTATGCCACTCCGAGCTCATGAGAAAGCGAATGAAGGGAACATCGCTTTCACGATCGACGCGCAGCGCCGTGGAATGATAGTTCGAACCAACATCGTCTTCCTGCAAGGCTGCGTCCTGCATGGCGGCCTCGAACTCTTTGAGCTTGTTAGCACGAAAGAAGTTGTCGGCAACAACATAGCGAACGCGGCGCTGAGTCAACGCGGCTTCGCGGAGGGCATCGGAAGACAAGAACTGTGGGTGAATCCAAGAGGAAAGGGCTGCGGATGGAGAGAGAAGTGCCGACATAACACTGGCTATAGCCTAGCGAAGCCACTGCAGGAGGGAAAGACGAGGGCGGGCGTAACTAGGGGTGACTGAATGAATGTTTCTATCCGGCTGGAGGCGCATCAGCACGCAGCGATTAAATAATGGAGCGATAGAATCGAGGAGGGAGAGTCGCTGAACGGGGCGTGTGCAGGGGCCGCCGAGTTCAACATGCAACGATGTCGCTTTATCCAAAAAGCAGAGGTCTTTTCCAAGGAATTCATCCCACCGCAACACGTCAGAGCTATGCATCTCCGTCGAAGCTTCGCCGCGCCACATTTGGAGTACGCCTCCATCCGCTTGCTGCCAGTTTTCATTTAGATAGATAAGTACCGCGACACGTTTGGGATCGCTGGGAAGGTCATCGATTAACGCTCCCGCGTCCAGGCTGAAGAAATCGTGCCGGGGGGCAAAAAGCAAATGCCTATCCTTGATATCTGCACCGGATGCAGGTCGTACTCTTTGGCTAGTTCCTGCAGTGTCTTGGTTCCCTTCAGGGCCTCGAAAGCCACTCGGGCTTTGAATTCTGAATCATGACGGCGTCGTTTGGATTTCATTGGGGTCAGTTTGGGTTGTGTTTTCTAACACCCTCCTGCCGCCACGCTATAGCTTAGCTCCTGGTCCAAATTCCCGGGTCCGCCTCACTATCTGGAGGCGCAGGACCCCACCATCCCCGTGGGCGAAATTCTCCGTCGTGAAGGCCTCTTCTCCACCGATCTGGCCCGTATCAGACAGCAGGTCAAGGAGGGCGCTCTCCTTCGCCTCAGCGTCAAACCGGGCCGGGCCAAGGAGCAGCCAAACGTGAGCGCAGAGGCTTACGAGGCTCTCAAAAACGAACTCCAACAGAAGGAACGCGCCCTCGCTGACCAAGCCGTCGAACTGGCTATCCTGCGAAAAAAAACGAGTGGGGGTTCGTGGGACCGATAACCGCCACCTGGCTTCACATGCATACCAAACTCGAAATTCTCTCCTTGCTCGAGTCCTCCCAACAACAAGGCGTGTCCGTGCGCCGTAGCTGTTTGATCCTCGCAATCGAACACCGCCGGGTGGTGCGTTGGCAACGCTTGCTACGACATGGACTCCCTCTCACCAACCTGACCCCCGGACCAAACGAGCCCCTGCATCGGTTGTTGCCAGAGGAGACAGCCCAAATCGTGAGCGTCGCCACAAGCGAGGCGTACGCCGACTTGTCCCACCGAATCCTGTCGGTCACAGCGGGGGATCTGGGCCTGTTTCAGGCCTCCTTCTCCACCGTTTACAGAGTCCTCGTCGCCCACAACCTCATGCACGCCCGCTGCCCGGGAGGCGCCCACAACGGCAATTCAAAGGCTCCGGTTCGCAAAGAACTCACAGGACCAAACCAGCGCTGGTGTTGGGACATCAGCTATCTGATGACTTTCCAAAAAGGAGAGTACTTGTACCTCTACCTGCTTCTGGATGAGTACTCCCGTAAAGCTGTCCAGTGGCGTATTGCCTGGCACCAGACAGCCGGGGAGTCCCGACTTCTGCTCGAGGGCGGGTTGCAGGACGAAAATATTCTGGATCTTCCAGAGGGCGCACGCCCCGAAGTCATCAACGATCGGGGCCGCCAGATGAAAGCCAAACCGATCCAACGCCTCTGTGAGGAACACGGGATGCCGCAATTATTTGCACGGCCACGAACCCCAAACGACAATCCGTTTATCGAATCCGCCTTCAGCACCGTAAAGCGGGCACCCGAATACCCCGGCCGCTTCCTGGATCCTGAACAGGCCGTTACTTATTTCCTCCGCTACTTTACCTGGTACAATACTGAGCATTACCACTCGGGCCTCGAGTACGTGACCCCGGAGCAAGCCCACCGAGGCTTGATGGCCGTAATCCTCGAACAGCGCCAACTCCAAAAGCTTTCCCAACGCCGCCGGCGCTTGGAGGAAAACAGAAGACAGAAAACCGGCACCTCAAACAAAACAAACAACCCCACAATGACCGCCTCTCTTGTAGCGTAATTAAACCGCTCGTGAGGTCATTGATTCAAAAACGCGCCG
>CANJZW010000169.1 GCA_947479475.1 Chthoniobacteraceae bacterium | reverse complement strand
TCGCTCCGCTCGCTTGACTGCTTATGGACGCCCTCGGGCCAAGCGGAAGCCGTAGAAGTTGTACGCTGCCGAGGGGTTGAAGTTGAAGCGGCACGCGCTCCGCGCGTAGTCCGCGCCGTTGCTCCAGTAGCCCCCCCGCAGGACTCGGTTCGACTTCGGATCCTTCGCATCAAATCCGTCCCACATCCATTCTAGGGCATTCCCTCCAAGATCGTAAAAGCCCAACGCGTTCGGTTTAAACGAACCCACAGGCGCCGTCCCCAATATCCCATCCACTCCAACAGCCTTTGGATCCTTCTTCCCATCCTCCAATACTGCGTAGTTTCCGTCGTCCCACTTGGGTGGAAAATACTCCCCCCAGGGATACGTAGACGTGCCAACCGCTGCCTCCCACTCCGCATTCGTAGGCAGGCGCCACTCCCTTCCCGTCTTCGCACTTAACCAGTCGCAAAACTCCTTTGCCTTGTTCCAACTCATATTTACCACCGGATGTTCGTCCGTCTGCACCCAGTCCTTGCTGGGTTGCGTCCAGACAGGCAGACCCTCAGCTCTGAGATAGAGCTTCCATTCTCCCACCGTAAACTCCGTCTTGCTCATCAGCACCTCCGTCCCGGGCACCGGCAGCAGTTTGGCTTCCTAACGTTTCACCAGCTCGGGCAACGCACTCGGATCCTTCTTCCGGTCCTTCCAGAAATCTCCCAGCTCTTTTCCAAACGCCATCGCCTCATACTGCCGTCCCTGGCTATTGAGCGCCTCAAACAAGGCTCCCTTTGCCTTGGCGTCTCCTTCTTTCTTGGCCTGCGCCAGAAGCGACTCTGTTAACGACAGGTTCGCCTGGGCTTTATCGCTTTCCCCATGGCGCAAAGCTGCCTGATACGCCAACACAGCTTCCGGCCAGCGCACGTTCGATGGCGCACCGGAACGGAGCTGACCCATGTTTGACTTCAAGTCTGTGGAAATTTTGCTCCAAGATAGAGAGCGTGAAGTACTAACCGGAACTTTACCGGACCGCTGTTCACTTACAGGATTCTAAGCGGCCAAGTCTTGGGAGCGCGCGATGGTTACCACAGCGACGTTCGTTAGCAACACACATCCGGCGAACTCACCGCCGCCGGTTTATTTGAATTTTTCGGGGTTCCCAGCCAATTTCAATGACGCCTTCGCTCACGCCGGTTCATGAGAAGCGCCGTTGGTCCTCTATTCCGGTTCGCAGCGCTTCCTCAAAACTTTCCTGATGCGAGAGGAAGGCCACGCATAGAAGCCCTATGCGTGTATTGTTTCCCCGGGGAGACACGCTGTTCATAATCAAAGCGTGCCCAATGCACGCTTCTTTTTCAGCGTGGTTCTGACTGCTTCAGAAATGGGAATGCTCCGAATCGCTTGACGCAGGGTTTCGAGTTCGAGGTGCGTGTATTTTCCGTGGGTGTCGGCATCGTTATGGCCTGACAGCTTTTGCCTCACCTCGGGAGCAACTCCAGCATTTGCAAGCGCTGAGACAAATCCGTGCCGAAGAGAATGAAAGCTCTTGCCCGAAAACTGCCGTCCACGGCTTTTGCTTTCATCCCTCCCTCTGCTTTGCCTGTCGATTCCTGCGGCGGCTAAGATGTTTGCAAACTGCTGCGAAAGTCCGCTGCCTCCCGGCACTCGCTGGCGGCTGAGCCTAGGACAAATCCGCCCCTTCCCCCTACCCTTGCCCCTGATCTTGAGCAAATGAGCCTCCAAGACCGGGTGCAGCGGCAATTCTTCGGTTCTCTTGGTTTTCATCACCTCGAATCTCAGGAGCGCGTTGCTAAAATCAATATTGCTCCACTCAAGCCCCACGGCATCCCCCAATCTCAGACCCGCGTAAGCCCCAAAAAGAATGGCCGTCTTCCACTCGACATCATCGACCGACGCCAAAATTGTTTGCACTTCTGCAATCGAAAAAGCGTCCCTCTTATGGCTCCGCCCCTTGGGTATCTCGACAGCCTCGGCTGGGTTTGACTGGATCATTCCCTGCTTTCTCGCCGCCCCGAAAGCTGTTCGGAGGATCTTCAGGTCGTATCCAACCGTCGTATTTGAAATCTCCAGCAGCCGGCTGTCCCTGAAGTTCTCCACATCCCTGACGGTGACAGCGGAAAGAGGTACATGGACGCGCCGACCCAAGGATTTTTTAAACGACTCTACGGTGGTCCCATAACGCTGAGCCGTGTGAGTCGCCTTTGAGAGTGTTTTACCAGCCAGCCAGTGATCCAAAAAAGCACCGACTGTTTCGCCAGCAATTCCTGATTGCCCTGATGCCTTCAAAACACGATTCACGAACTCTCTTGCCGTTGCCTCGCTCAGCTCACCCTGTTTGGCGATCTGGATAAGCCTAATCCCCGCCTCCACTAACTCTCCGCTACCCTCCTGAGGAACGACAAGCGGCGCATCGACAGCCCCCGCTGACAGTGCCTCGAACCTCAAACAAACAGCCAACGCCTCTTTTTCGTCCGCAGACTTCGTCGAGCGCAACCGCCATTTGCCAGCCTGGGCGTCGTAATAGGAGCAGTGCCAATACTGGCTTTTTTTAGATCGGTGAAGGCTGGGCATCCGAAAAAGCTACTAAACACACTCCTAAAATCAATAACGTTTACCGAGATTTCGTATTGTTGATTTCCAATGACTTGCGCTTCAATAAGGGGCCTGTATCGAAATGCGAGTTCGATCCTCGCCGGAGACACTTTTTCCTAGCATAGAGGTACTTAAATGAAACAAAGGTGTCAAATAGGGCAAAGTCAGAACAGAAGTCAGAACACCTTCGCCCATGTCACCTCCATTTCCCGAGGTGTTTTAGTGCTCTATCTGCCCCTAACGGTCCCGCGCCAGCATCAGCTCAGCCGCCTTATTGAACCGGTGAAGGGTCTACGCCAAAGTTTGGGGAGGGGTGTGGTGTAGGTCACGGTCCGTAATCCTTAGGAGGCCACCTGGCCGCTCGTGAGCGCCGCCACCTGAACAAGTGGTGGGTTATCTGGCATGAATATTCCAAACAGACGCGATTTTGGGTCGGGAGATGAAAACACCGAAAACACCCCACCTCCCGACCTAGCTTTTTACAGAGAAAACCGTCTCCCCTCCCGATTTTCTGGACCCCGTGAACCCAAAAAAAACATCTCCCGACCTAGTGAGTATTTGCGTTACTGGCGCAGAGGGTGTTATACGAGGAGGGGGCCGAGTGGCCTCCCTGCCGAAAGGCATTGGTGACAACCTCACTCCGCCGCGTGCTATGAGCATCTCCGCCATGGGGCCGAGTGGCCTCCCTGCCGAAAGGCATTGGTGACGCTACTTCAGCTTTCAGAGCCTCAATACTCTTAAGCGCATCGGGCCGAGTGGCCTCCCTGCCGAAAGGCATTGGTGACTATTTAATGTTGCAACGCTTCTTTAGTTCGGCTTTGACGGGCCGAGTGGCCCCCCTGCCGAAAGGCATTGGTGACCCAATGTGACACTTAGTTGATGCCGAGTGTCACTTTGGTGTCACTTTTGAGATCTCACAGACCCAAACTCACACCACGGTCCCTCGCCCAAAAGCTTGCGACTCCCCCGACAAAACAGCCCAGGCGACCAACGCCGCGCAGGCTCACCCGCTGCCGCCAAACCGTGCCAACCGTGCCAACCGTGCGCCTGCGTCTACGCACTCCACCGCGGCTGTTCACTCCGGCACCGAAGGGCTCCGACTCCAGCTCGTCCCTCGCCTCCGTCTACTCCCCTCGGGCCTCCGTTCGCAACTCAGCCTCCGGCCCTCGCTCCGCTCGCTTGACTGCTTATGGACGCCCTCGGGCCAAGCGGAAGCCGTTGTGGTAGTTGGTGTCATGCGGGTTGAGCTTGTAACTGCTCTGCGAGCTCCGCGCGCTGAACGCGTTACTGAAATTGCCACCCCGCAAGACGCAGTACCCACCGGGTCTGTCCCCAATCCATTCTGGGGCATTCCCCCCAAGATCGTAAAAGCCCAACGCGTTCGGTTTGAAGGAACCCACGGGGGCTGTTCCCAAAATTCCATCCACTCCCACCTTTTGGGGATCGTTCGTCCCATCCTCTAACATTGCGTAGTTTCCGTCGTCCCACTTCGGTGGAAAATACTCCCCCCAGGGATACGTAGACGTGCCAACCGCTGCCTCCCACTCCGTATTCGTCGGCAGGCGCCACTCTTTCCCAGTTTTCGTACTCAGCCAGTCGCAAAACTCCTTCGCTTTATTCCAGCTGATTTTCACCACTGGATGCTCATCCGTCTGCACCCAGTCCTTCTCGGGTTGCTGCCAGTCAGGCAACCCCTCTGCTCTCAGATAGAGCTTCCATTCCCCCACCGTAAACTCCGTCTTGCTCATCAGCACCTCTGTCCCAGGCACCGGCAGCAGTTTGGCGTCCAGACGTTTCACCAACTCTGGCAACGCACTCGGATCCTTCTTCCGGTCTTTCCAGAAATCTCCCAACTCTTTTCCAAACGCCATCGCCTCATACTGACGCCCTTGAGCGTTGAGCGCCTCAAACAGAGTGACCTTAGCCTTGGGCTCGCCCACACTTTTCCGCTGCGCAAGAAGCTCCTCTGTTAAAGACAAGTTTGTCTGGGCTTTATCGTTCTCCCCATGGCGCAGGGCTGCCTGATACGCCAACACGGCTTCCGGCCAGCGCACAAGCACCTGCAGCACGTTCCCTCGGAGGGCGTGATACCCGCCGTTCTTGGGCTCCAGATCCACGGCAAAATCTATGCTCTTGAGTGCCTCCTCAAAGTTTCCCTCACGCAGCGCATCCTCAGCCCTGGTTGCGAACGTAGGCGCCGTCTCCTGCAATCGGGCCAGTGCCCTTGTTGCCTTCCGCCCTTCAGCCACCACCTTAACCGTAAAACCACTCACCACCACCAGCATCGCCGCTGCCGACCCAGCCAGCACCTTGTTCCGCCCCACCCACAACTTCACCCGTTTCCACGCACCGGCATCCTCGGCCGTTGTCGCAAACCCGTTCTGGTACGACTCAATGTCCACGGCAAACGTCTCCACGCTCGCATAGCGCTTATTACGGTCGGTCGCCATCGCCTTGAGGGTGACCGCCTGCAAAGCTCCTGGTATTTCAGCACCCATCGCGACTGGCGTCCCAACCGTGACGTCTCCCTTGCTGCCACGCTTGGTGACCATCGAACTGATCTGCCCGTTCTTCACCTTGGTGAGCACCTCGTTCAATGTCTTCCCGTCAATCGGCGGCCGCAGTGTGAGGATTGCGTACAAAATCCCGCCCAAGGAATAAATATCAGAACGGGCGTCCAATTCCGCCACCATGCCCTCCGCTTGCTCCGGCGACATGTACTGCGGCGTCCCCATCACTTCGCCCTCCATCGTCATCCCATAGTCACCCGTGTCGCTGGCCGGTGTTACCGTTACCCCAGATTGATCACGTTCTCCCAGAACCTTTGCTAGTCCCCAGTCCATCACCAGCACTTCGCCGTATTCACCGACCATGATGTTCTCCGGCTTGAGGTCCCGGTGTAACACACCTTTCGCGTGGGCAAACGCCATAGCGTCGCAAATCTTTCTGAAGACAGTCAGCAGTGCGGCACGCGTGTATTCCTTCAAAGCCGCCGCATCGCCGGCCCGGATCGCGTTGAGCACCGCTTGGAGCGTGCGCCCCTTGACCAGCTTCATCGAATAGAACGGCCGGCTTTGTGCATCCACTCCGATATTGTAGATCGGCACGATGTTTGGATGAGCCAGATGTGCGAGCACTTCCGCTTCCTTGGAAAAACGGGGATCCTCGCCGCCGTAACTCACGCTGCTCACCTTCACCGCGACCTGCCGTTTTAGCTGCGGATCCTCCCCAAAGTAGATCTGCCCCATCCCACCACGGGCGATTTCACGCACGAGGGTGTACTCACACAATGTCGCAGCCTTGTTTGAATCCGTTGGCCCAGAGCTGACAACCGCCTGCGTTCCCGACCTCGTCACAATGGCATCCGCCGTGCTCACGCTGGATGCGCTCCTCGATGCGGGGCGATGAAGAATGGTCGCCGAAGAAGAGGTGTTCGCCGCCGCCACCTTCTCTTCCACGACCAGCGTGGTCGAGCCCACCTGTACCGACGTCGGATACTCTGCCTCCACGCGCTCCGTGATCGGATGCCCGTTTACCAGCGTCCCTCCGCCAAGGTCCTCCACCTGCATACGCTCGTCCGCGAGCCACACCCAGGCGTGTCTAGGTGCTACATCGTCACCGGTGACCGTTAACACATCGGCCGCTTCTTCCGTGCCGATCACGAACTGGGTCTCCCCAGAATCAACAGTGCTCAATATCCCACTGGGGCCGTGGAGGGTGAGGGACCATTGTTTCATCTGCGTTACACTTGCCGAAATGAACAAAATGAGCAAGCACGCTGGAGAACGGCACTAGTCCCAAGTACAGGAACTCGATGCACGCAAGAGCACACTGAAGAAATCGCGCTGGGGGGAGCAAAAGCAAAATTTCTACGACTCACTTCAAGTCAGGGCGGG
>CANJZW010000168.1 GCA_947479475.1 Chthoniobacteraceae bacterium | reverse complement strand
GTCACGGTCAACCCCGGCGGCGTCCTGCGTTTGGCGGCAAACAATCTCGGCGGCGCCCTCACGCTCAACAGTGATAGCGGCAACCTTGCCGTTCTGGGCCTCGCCTACAACCCCGGCTCTAGCGCCATCCCCGGCACCTTCAACGCCAACGGCGGGCCCTTCACCGGCACCGTCGGCATCGACGTGGTGGGCTTCTCCAAGGCGCTGGACATGTCCACCCTCGCAGGCGGTTCCGCCTTCCTTGGTTCCTCCGCAGGTGGCACGTACGTGGGCGCGACCCTCACCGCAGGCACCGGCAGCGTGTATCGCCTTGGCACCGGCGGCAGCACACTCACCCTCAACACGGGTGTCCTCACCGGCTCCTCCAGCGTCCAGATCGGCGCGGTGACCAACACGGTTCCCGCCCAGAGTATCGCCCTCACCAACAACGGCGGCACGGTCGTCCTCAATACCCCCAACGACTACACGGGCGGCACGACACTGGTGCTGGGCGCCGTTCTTCAAATCGGCAACGCCTCCGCCCTCGGCTCCGGCACCCTCAACTTCGCCGGCGGCACCCTCCAACCCGATACCTTCGGCATGGTCAACCTCCTCGGACCACGCACAATTACCAATCCGCTCGCGCTGATCGGGGACGCCATCTTCACTGCCAGCGGCAACGCCGACCTCGTCTTCACGGCCCCGCTGGCGCTCAGCAACACGCAGACAGCCGCGGGCCCCGGCACCGTCCGCACACTCACCACAAACGCCACCAATTCTCTAGTGGTCTTCTCCGGCGGGATCACCGACGGCCCCTACGGCAACAACACCCTCATCAAGGCGGGCGCCGGCGCCCTGGCGCTCAGCGGCACCAACACCTACACTGGCGTCACCCAGCTTGGCGGGGGAGCGCTGCTTGTGAACTCCGACACCACCATTCCGCTCGCGTCCCAGATTGTGCTGGCCGGCGGGAGCCTGGCTTTCTGGAATCCGGTTTCCGCCCTGCCGGCCACGCCGCAGGCAGGCAGCGCCTCCTTCACCACCTCCCGCAACTACCAGGTCAGCGCCGCGAGCGCATTCGATATCGGGGCGGGCCTGACCATCACGCAGGACGCCAACAGTATTATCACCGGCGGCTTCGCCTTCAGTAAAAATGGCATGGGGACCTTGGTTTTGGGCGGGGTGAACCCGGTGGCTTCTTTCACGATCAACGCCGGGGTCCTTGGCGTTTCGAGTAATACACAGCTGGGTGACACCGTGGCGAACGCCGCCATTACTTTTGGGGGATCCGCCACCGTGCCCGCCGCGCTTCTGGTGAATAACAGCTTCGCCACCGCACGCAACTTCAGTACGGGCATCGGAAGTGTGGAAGTGGCTGCTGGGGTGACACTCACGGAATCCGGGGTGATCGGGACGGCCGCAAATCTGTTCACCAAAGCGGGCCAGGGAACACTCTTGGCATTGGGGGTCAATACCACTACCGCCTACGCCATCGCCGGAGGCGGTGTGCTTGCCACCAGCGTGAGCACCCTCTTCCCTGCCTCCTCCACCCTGACCATGAGCGGCGGCACCCTCAGCATTCTCCAACCTGTGGCCCAGGCCAACCTGGCCGTCGCCCCGGCCAACCTCACTCTCAACTTTGCGGGCGGCGCCACCATCCGCCTCCAGGATGGCATCGCCAACAGCACTACACTCGGGTTGACCACGCTCGCCCGCTCCGGCCAGGGCACCATGCTTCTGCAGGGCGCCAATGGCCGGCTCGGCTTGACTCTCAGTGCCAACGGCGAACTCATCACTGCCGGTACCCTCCTTGGCGTGACCCCAGCCGCCGCCCTCAATAACGGGATCGTCTTCCCCAGCATCCTCACCACCAATGCCAATGGCGTCGCCAACTTCGTCACCTACAATACAAGCGGAACCCTCGGCTTCACCGCCTACACGGGCACGCTGCGGACCAACCTCGCCGGCTCCAACCTGACCTCCATCGGCTCGCTTACCTCCGCCGGCACCGTCCTTTCAGGGGTCAACGACATCTACGCCCTCACCACCGCCGGTTCCATCACCGCCGGCACCCTCCGCCTGGTGAGCACGGGCACCTTGACGGGTGGATCCTACAATGTCGGCGCTCTTGTCCTCAATGGCTACGGGGTGGCCGCCCCGCAAGTCAGCTCGGATTTGCTCTTTGGCAACCTGCTCCTCAGCCAGCCCACTTACGGGGAAGGTCTCGTCTACGTCGGCGCCGGCACCACCAGCGGCACAACGACGCTTTCGGGGGCCATTACGGCGCGCAACTTCACCATGTTCGGCAACGGCACCCTGCGCCTCACCGGAAACATCGCCGGGTTGGAAGGCAACTTTGCCGTGAACTCCGGAGTAGTCAGCTTCGGCGGTTCTAACGCCGGCCCGGCGGGTGCCACCCTTTCGCTCAACGACCTCGCGACCCTCGACCTCAGTGGCGGCAATGTGTACGTCGGAGGCTTGGCCGGCACACAGGGCGTTGTCACAAACCTCAGCGTGGGCAACGGCGTGCTGACCCTTGCCGGCACGCAAACCACCACCTTCTCCGGTGTGATCAGCGATGGTTTGGGCATCACCAAGCTGGTGAAGAAAAGCGGCGGCACCCTCACGCTCACCCCGCAGACCGCCGGCAGTGTGATGTCCGGCAACAACACCTTCACCGGCGGTGTGGATCTCTACAATGGAACGCTCCTCGTCCAGAACCCCTATGGTCTCGGCGGCTACAACAATACGATACCGGGCACGGTGAGTCTCTACGGAGGGATCCTCGATCTGCGCACCAACGCGGGCGGCGTCAACGGCACGTCCATCTTTGGCAATCCTTCCACGCTCGGGCTCAACATCGCAGTGCTCAACGCCGCTACGATCAATGTCCAGCAGTTCAGCGCCAACACCGGTAACGCAATCCAGATCGGCAGCCTGACTATCGGCAATACGACGCTGAGCGAAACGGCGACTAACAGCTACCGTTTGCGCGTCGCAGGGACAACGAGCATTCAGGGCAATGCCGCCATTCTAAGCACCACCGCCGGCGGTCCGCAGGCGTTTGAGCTCATGGGTCTGATCTCCGGCGGTTCCTTCGCCCTCAACAAAGCAGGAACAGGCGCGCTGATCATCTCCGGCACCAACAACAGCTTCAGCGGCGGCGCCAACGTGCTCGCCGGCCAGTTGCAGGTGACAGGCACCGCAGGAACTCCCCTGGGCACCGGCATGGTGACGGTCCAACCCGGAGCCGCGCTGCGGCTGGCGGGTACGGCGAGCCTGGGTGGCACCAGCGGCTTGCAGGTGTTTGGCACAGCAAACTCCTTCGGCGTGCTCGCCCTGGACGCAGACTTCTCCCCCAACAGCACCATGCGCGACGCCTTCAATTCCTCGATGTTCGGAGGCATCTTTGGAATCCCGCTCCCCGCTTTCTCCAGTGCCATCGACCAGTCCGGCGGCCGTGAAATTTACCTTGGTGCGACAGGCGGCGTGCTTGGGACCTCGGATTTTATCGGCACGCTTACCGCCGGGACCCTGGGCTCCCTTGGCTCGACTTACGGCTCTTCCTCCGGCGCCACAGGCATCTACCGGTTCGCGGGCGGCGCCATCAACCTGAGCGGACCGGACAACACACTCTCTAGTGCCAACGTGCTGATGGTCGGTTCACCGATCCGAACCCTGAGCGGGGACGCCAACAACCAAAACGCAGTCACGCTCACGGTCCGCAACTCCAACAGCTACACCGCCGGCACCGTCATCAATCGCGGGAGCACTCTCAACGTCCAGGTGGGCGGCGCCCCCGGCGGGGCCACTCCGCTGGGAACGGGCCCCGTTGAAATCGGCAACTCAGCCCTCCTCACGTTCCAGAGCGCCACGGGCTCCATGGTGAACGCCTCGACTGGCAACAACGCCAATGCCGTCATCTTCCGGCCGAACAGCCTTCTGACGCTTGACAATGCCACACTCTTCACGGGCGCGGGCGGACAGGACCGCTGGGCGGACGCTGTCGGCATGAGCCTCAATGGCGGCGGCCTGAAGTTGATCGGCACGACTTACGCGCAGACCACCGAAACCGTCGGGACTCTGGACGCGAGCGTGGGAGCGGCGACGGTCACGGTGAACAAAGGGGCAACGCTAGGGAACGTCACTCTTACAGCGGCCGGGCTTACGCTCGGAAGCGGTTCGACACGGGGCAGCCTGTTGCTGGCTTCCACGGCCTTCACGTTGGGCATCCCTGCCACCAACCCGCTCAACTTCGAGCGCTTTGTTCTGAGCACAGGCACCGCTGGTCTTTCTTTGGGAGGTCTCACCATTGGGGGTACGGGTGTTGTGTCCAGCGGCAGCGGGATGGTCGCCCCGTGGATCATTGACGCAACAGACAACACCTTCGTGGGCTACAACCCAACCCGTGGTGGGTTGACCTCCAAAGACACCGGCTTCCAGCCTCTGGTTCAAACCGCGATGACGCTTACTGGCACTTTGACCAGCGGCACCTCAAATATAGTGGTGGCAAGTACCGCAGGGCTGTCGGTAGGGATGGCCGTTTCTGGCTTCGGGATCCCCGCCAATGCCACAATCACTAGTTTGCTTGCTGGGACCGTTGTGCTTAGCGGTGCGGCGACCCTCACGACAGTTTCTGGCGTGCCCCTCGCAGCCACTCTTGCGCCGGGGATTGGCCAGATTGCCTACTCTGGTTTTTACAATGCCGGTAGCATTCCCGCTCTTACGGGCAGCGAAATCATTGACGTTGCCGGTACATTGACGCAGACCAACAACGTGAGTGCCTATGCGTTGCGCACCAACAGCAGCATCGCCAACACTCTGAGCGGGAACCTGACCAGTGGTACCGCGAACGTCGTGGTTTCCAACACCGCCGGGCTCGCCGTGGGAATGGCGGTGTCAGGCTTCGGAATCCCGGCAAACGCCACAATCAGCAGTTTTAGCAGCGGGACCATGGTGGTCTTGAGTGCACCGGCCACAGCTGCATCGACGGGAACCCTGTTGACGGCAGGAAGCATCCCAACCATCACCCTCCAAAGTGGCGGGCTCATCGCCTCGGGGAACATCACGCTTGCGACTCCCTTCAAGGTGCCTGCCGGTGGAGTGAGTTCGGGCACCCTCGTCATTTATCAAAATACCGTCAATACGACCGTGACGCTTTCCGGTTCTCTGACGGCAACCGGGATTTACAAAATGGGGCCGGGGCAGGTGGCCCTGGCTGCCGACAATCGCGGCACCCTCACCGGGGACGCCATCGTGGGCAGCTTCGGTACCGTAGCTCAGAGTTACCTGCAACTCGTTAACCAGTACGCCCTGGGCGGCACGCTCACCAACCCTTACTCCGCGGGGAACAATGTCGTCCTCAACAATGGCGCGCTTCTTGTCGGGGGCAATATCACGCTCACCGGCGGCGCCGCAACGGCGAACAGCACCAACCTCCAAGTTCCCTCCACCGCGCTTGTGGGTCTGGGGATGCCTATAAGCGGAGCTAATATTAACGCCAACACCTTCATTTCAAGCATCACGGGCGCGGCCACCATAACGCTGAGTGGCGTGGCCAATGGCGCCAACTCGAATACTACGTTTACCGCCCTGCCAAACTACGTCTTCCAGAGTGATGTCATTGTGAACTCCGATTCTCTCATCGGCGGGAACGGCGTGGCCGCGATGAACAATCTCTACCTCAACGGCTATGGCACTGGAGCAGCCAACCCGTTTAACACCCCGGTGAACCTTTATGTGGGTAACAACACCATGGTGTTCTTAGGCAGTGGTTCCTTGAACAGCGGGCCGGTTTCCTTCCGCACAGACAATAACCTTACAATGTACGGTGGCTTAAGCGGCAACACCACCGGCATCCAGAAGTGGGGCACCGCCACCCTGACCATCGCCGGTTCTTCCTCGCTCTCCAACAACCCCGCCATCGGGGTTTACCAGGGCGCCCTTCAGACTCTCAATGGCGGCACTTCGCAGAACCCGCTTGGCAGCGGGACGATTACGGTTTTCCCCGGCGGCATCCTGCGTCTGGCGGGACCGAACGTGGGCGCAATCAACCTCAACAGCGATGGCGGCGGACTCGCCGTCCTCGGTCTCGCCTACAACCCAGGCCCTTCGGGCAGCCTCCCGACCTCCACCTTCAATAGCAACGGCGGCCCCTTCGCCGGCACCGTCGGGGTGGATGTGGTTGGCTTCTCCACCGCCCTCAACATGGCCACCATCGGCGGCGGCTCCGCCTTCCTGGGCTCCTCGCAGGGCGGCACCTACGTCGGGGCCAGCCTGGGCGCGGGCAGCGGCAACACCTACCGCCTGGGTACGGGCGCCAGCACGCTCACCCTCAACACCCCGGTGCTTGTGGGTTCCAACTCTTTGTTAATCGGCGCCTACAACAACCCGGTACCCGCCCAGGGGGTGTCCCTGACCAACAACTCCGGAACCGTAGTGCTCAACACGCCCAACGCCTTCACCGGTGGCACCACCCTGATGCCAGGCATGACGTTGCAGGTGGGCAATGCAGGCGCCCTTGGCACGGGCACGATCACCTTTGGCGGCGGCACTTTCCAGCCCGACGCCTTCGGGATGGT
>CANJZW010000167.1 GCA_947479475.1 Chthoniobacteraceae bacterium | reverse complement strand
TACGGGTGCGTTGCAGGCGAACATGAGCAACGCCTTGTCGTATCTGGGGGCGCAGTCGGACAGCTTAAAGCAGCTTGGGCAGCACATGGACCGGATGAGTGAACTGGTGACGTCTATGGGTGATCCGACGAAGACCGCGACGGACCAGGAAAGTTATCTGGCAGAGTTCAACCAACTGCGTGGGGAAGTGGTGAAAGTGCAGACAGCGCAGTTCAACGGGCTGAATTTATTTTATTCGCAGGGGGACGCGGCAACGCAGCAGGTGCAGTTGAGCGCGACCAACAGTAGCGCTACGATGGATCTGAAGCAGGCCGACATGAGCCAGCAGGCGGGTTGGGTGGCGCTTCTGGGTTTTTCAGCGCCCTACACGGGATTGGAAGGGATCTCGGACACGCCGGCGAATTTGGTGGATCCGAATGTGCTCGGAGGGGCGGCATTTTTTGAAGGGATGAACCAAGAGATTTCGCAGCTGATTTCCGACAACGGCTCGCAGCAGAAACGCCTGAAAGGCGCTTTGGATCATTCGCAGCAGGAAGGGGTCTCGACGGAGAATGCGTACAGCCGGATAGCAGACGTGGATGTGGCGAAGGAACTCACGCAGATGACGCGCACAAACATTTTGATGCAGAGCGGTTCGGCAATGATGTCGCAGGCGAACGTAGCGGCGCAGTCTGTGTTGAAGTTGTTTGGGGTTTAAATGCGAGGGAGGATATGAAACTGGTCGGATCTGGCTGATTTGAAGGCGGAGGCTTTTTCAGGTTTGCGGGCGGTTTTCCTTTTGAACTGAGGCACTCGCCACATGACCCCGATAAAAAGACCAGTGAATCAATATGGATAAGATAACAGATCGATGGTTTAGAAAATTCTGATGCGGCCGCGGCCATCGGGTCTAGTCCTAGAAAATAGAGGGCCCGCCGCAGACAGGCGCTAACGGCTCCCGAGGAGCGCGTTTAATTTGATGCCGTTGTTCCCGGCAAGTACCGCCAATTGCTGGGAGGAAAAGACACTGACCTGAGTGCTGGTAAAGGCGTGAAGCGCAGTCGTAGAGAAAGCTTTTATTTGTGCCGTGTTCAAAGAAGAGATTTGAGCGGCGGAGAGTGCACGCAGTTGGGAGGACACTAGGCTGGTGATTGCAGCCGTGGAAAGGTTTTGGAGGGCGTTCGTGCTCAGACCTCTTATCCCGCTTGTGGAAAGGGCGGGGATTTGACGGGTGCTCAGGAGGACGGCATCCTGAGTTTCAAATCCTTGGGTTTGCGCCTCGGTAAGGGTGTTGATTTGAAGTGTCGTCAGGGCTGGAATCTGCGTGGTTAAAAACGCCGTGATTTGGGAGGATGTCAGGCCCTTGATTGCGGCCGTGCTTAGCGAAAGAACTTGGTCGGTGCTGAGGGCCGCGAGTTGTTTGCTGGAAAAGGCGCTTACGCCGCCTGCGCTAAAGGAAGCGATTTCCAGCGTTGTGAGTCCTTTAATTTGGAGTGTGGTGAAACCCACGGTTTGAGCAGAACTCAGGGTGAAGATTTGCGAGCTAGTCAAGCTGCTTGTCGCGCTTGTTGTTAAAGAGGCCAGCTGCCCGCTGGAGAGGGCTGAGATATCTGCCAGCGTGAGGGATCTGGCCTGATTGCTCTCAAGGGAATTAATCTGGAGGGTGTTGAAAGCGGCTATTGCCGCGCTGCTTAGTGAACTTATCTGATGGGTGCTGAGTATTTTGACCTGATTTGTGGTGAGGGCTGGCACCTGAGTGCTCGTGAGCGCTTTGATTTGGGTCGACGTCAATGCGCTGATGGCGGAAGTCGTCAGGCGTAACAGTTGCGTTGTAGAAAGGGCGGCAACGCTCGAGGAGGTGAGGGACTGCAACTGGGTGGACGAAAGGGCGGCAAGTTGGGAGGAGGAGAGGGCCGGAGTTTGTGCGGTGGTGAGCGCCCTGATTTGGGTCGACGTCAAAACGCTGACTATCGAGGTCGTCAGGCGTAACAGTTGCGTTGTAGAAAGGCTGGCAATGGTCGAGGTGCTGAGGTTCTGCAACTGGGTGGACGAAAGGGCGGCAAGTTGGGAGGAGGAGAGGGCGGCAAATTGAATGGATCCGAGCGCCCCGATTTGGCTTGTGGTAAAAAAACCGATGGAGGCCGATGTCAATCCCGCAAATTGAGAGCTTCCAAAGAGAGCCAACCCACTCGTGGTGATGGCCGCAATCTGTGTGCTGCCGAAAGCCAGAAGTTGTTTGGTCGTGAATCCCAGAAGCCCTGTGGTATTGAGCGCCGACACCTGCGAACTACCGAGGGCTTTGACCTGTTCGGTTGTAAGAGCGGCGATTTGGACCGAGGTTAAGGATCGAATCTGGGCCGTTCCCAAGGTGCCGAGAATGCTTGTGGATAAGGTGGTGATTTGCCGAGTGGTGATGGCGGCGATGGCGCTGGTGGTCAAAAGATTGACCTGAAGACTCGAAAGTCCCCTCAGGGCCGAAGTGGAAAATGAGGTTATCTGATTGCTCTGAAGAACTTTGAGGTCATCAGAGGTGAGCGCGCCAGCCTGCGTCGAGCTCAGTACAGAAAACTGCAGGGTGGAAAGACCTTTGACCGCCGCAGTGTTTAGGGTGGCGATTTGGGTGGATTGGAGGGCGGCAAATTGGGTGGTCGTCAGCCCGGCGATCTGGGTGGCGTTGAGCGTTCGGATTTGCAGGCTGGTAAGCGCTGCGACTTGGTCTGTGCGCAGATTGGAAATCTGGGTGGAGGTGAGGTCTGCGATCACGCTGGTCGTGAGTCCCGCGAGGTCGGCCGTCGAGAGGGGGCGAAGTGATAAATTGTTCATTTAGCGTAAAACAGGTTGGGCACAGTTTTAGATGGGCAGACTCTTTGTGTAATTGTATCCAGTGGTCAAGGGGGTCACCAGAAAATAGAGGGTCGATGCTGGGTTTGTTACAGGGCTTTTCTAATTTGCGAGTGGTTCACTGACTACGGCATCTCACCTTTCTGCAAATGCTTTAAAATGCGTTGATTTCGATGAATTTAAGGTTGGATTGTCGGGCGGCGGCGGCTGATGAGACGCTCGGCATGGAGAATGCCGATCTGGTTGCCGTTGGGCTGGGAATCTTTCCGAAAGGGGCGCGGACTGGGAGAGCAATGGGATGTGTCCCAGGGTCGTTGTTGGAGCGCTCTTTTTTAGGATTTGGAAGAAAGATTTTGATTCAACGCGGTCGCTGTGTTTCCGAAAGATCGCGAGTTCGGTAGGGACTGTGGGTGCGGCCTGTGGTAGAAAAAACACCGTCCCATCCCGTCCTCTGAGTACTGATCCTTCCTCCCAACTAACCGCCCTTCTGGAAGCGCCAGAGCCAGTCCTGGCCCTGGCGCCGATGCAGGACGTCACTGACCTGCCTTTTTGGAAATTGGTCGCTGGGTATGGCGGAGCCGACCTCTATTTCACGGAGTATTTTCGCGTTCATCCCGACTCCATCCTTGATCCCGACATCCTTAAGTCCATTACGGCAAACCCGACGGGGCGTCCAGCGATTGCGCAGCTCATTGGCAACCACATCCCGTCGCTGATTCGTAGCGCTCGTGAATTGCAGCAACATCCCGTGGCGGCCATTGATCTTAATTTGGGTTGCCCCGTTCCGGTGGTGTATCGAAAAAATGCGGGCGGTGGCCTGCTGCGGGATGTGGCTCAAATCGACTCCATTTTGGGGGCGTTGCGGGATGCGATTGACACCAAGTTTACGGTTAAAACGCGGATCGGGTTTGAGGATCCCGATGTTTTTGAGGAGTTGCTTACCGTCTACGCCCGGCACTCGCTCGACCTGTTAACTGTCCACGGGCGGACCGTGGCGGAGCGTTATCGGAGCACCGTCCATTATGACTACATCGCCCGAGCGGTGGAGGTCATGCCGTGTCCGGTGTTGGCCAATGGGAATGTAGTATCCGCCGTGAAAGCCCAATACGTCCTCGATCAGACGCGCGCCCGGGGCCTCATGATTGGCAGGGGGATGATCCGCAATCCGTGGCTTTTTGAGCAAATCCGGCAACACCGGCGTGGCGAGGCGCCTTTCCTGCCGTGCGGGAGAGACGTGCTGGCCTATGTGTACGCCCTGTACGAGATGCGCGCGAAACCGGAATTCCGCGAAAGTTCGCATGTGCAGCAGATGAAGAAGTACCTAAACTACATAGGCCTTGGAGTGGAGCCCAGCGGCAGGTTCCTGCACGAAATCCGGAGAGTGAACACTCAGACCGACTTTTTCAGGCTCTGCCACGAGTTTCTTGATCACTCTGAGCCAATGCCCCTGGAGCCGTTCGACATTCCCTTAAAAGAGACCGATTTTATGTGTGGGACCCACAGCTAGGTCAAATCCACAGCTGAGGCGGGGAGAAGCTGGGGCCGGGGTGGGTTTGGAACCCGGTGCCGGTGGGCGCAAAAAAGCAAAGGGGTCGACAGGGATTTTTTTTGGCCCTAAAAGTCGGTTTGCATGAGAACTCCCCCCCGTTTCCTCCTGTGTTCCATCGGCGCGGTTTGCTTACTGCCATTGGCTGCATTGGCGGTGGAACCCGCCGCTCCTCCCTCGGGTTCCTTTCAAAAATGGGAGAAAGAGGTCGCTGCGTTCGAACTGCGCGATCAGGACGGTCCGCCTCCCAAACACGGGATTGTTTTCGTGGGGAGTTCGAGCATCCGCAAGTGGTCGACTCTGGCTGAGGATTTTCCCGAGCAGCGTGTCTTGAACCGGGGGTTTGGAGGATCTCAACTCGCCGATGCCGTGTTTTTTGTGGATCGCCTCGTTTTACCTTATCAACCAAGTTTCATCGTCCTGTATTCTGGGGGCAACGACATCAATGCGAAGAAAACGCCTGAGCAGGTGTTTGATTCCTATTGTGAATTTGTGACCAAGGTTTGGGCAAAACAACCGGAGACACCGATTGCGTACATTTCCATTGCGGGCAACCCAAAGCGGTGGTCCCAAGTGGCCGAGGTGATCAAGGCTAACGCGTTGATTGAGGCCTATACCAAGCAGCACCCGGGGCTTCTCTTTATTGATGTATTTCACCAAATGTTGGGAGTGAATGGTCTACCCCGGCCCGAGATTTTTAGCTCCGACAACCTCCACATGAACGCCGAGGGCTATAAATTGTGGACCCAAGTGGTGGGGCCGTACTTGCCAAAAAGTACGGCGCGCGCGGCCGCTTCGACAACACACGCGCCCACCGCAGGGAATCTCCAGATCAATCCCTAGGGCCGGCGGGAGCAGCGAAAGGAAAGAGTGAGGGAAACCCCGGCATGGTTTCAGAATTCGATTGTGTGCCGGTCGCCGTCAAACGATCTCCCTCGGCGTAAAAAAGTTGAGATAGGTTGTTCTTTCTGGCCAGACTCCTTAAATGCGCCCCCTTCTTTACTCTATCGCCATCGTAATGAGCTCTGTTTCGTATGCTGCGGAGCCGACACCGTTAACCCTAGCCGACTTTACGAATGGCGATGGGGGGGCTCCCTCCGAATTCTGGAAAACCGAAGAGGGGGGCGTGATTCATCTCAAAGGCAAGGGCGGGAGTCTGATCTCCAAACTGGACTATACGAATTTTGAACTGACCTGGGATTGGAAACTGGCGCCGAAGGCTAACAACGGCATCAAGTATTGGGTCACCAAGGTTGGGGGCAAGGAGTGGTTGGGTATCGAGTACCAGATGATTGACGACGCTGGCAATCCCGATGGATTACGCGGTGGTTCACACAGCACCGCTGCCCTCTACGACATCAAGGAGCCCGCCCCGGACAAACCGCTGAAGCCGGTCGGCGAGTGGAATTTGAGCAAAATCGTGGCAAAAGAGGGGAAGATAGAGCACTGGCTGAATGGCAAACTCGTGGCTGAAGCAGACACCAACTCAGAGGATTGGAAGGCACGGATCGCAGCCAGCAAGTTCAAGAAAAAGGAGGGCTTTGCCCCCGGTTCTGGACGGATCATGCTGACTGAGCACGGTGACGAAACCTGGTTTCGCAACATTAGGGTTGAAGCTAAGTAGTTCTCTGCATCAACGCAGGGGCCCACTGTGTTACACCGCGGCGCTGGCGCCCCAAAATCAGTCTGTCCATTTTGGCGAGGAATGGCGGTTTTTGGTGGAAGTATTGCACGGAACTGCAAGCGCATCGGGGCAGGGGCTTGCGATGCAAAGAGGCCGGGCAGTGCGGTTGTGCGTGGCTCTCAGGTGCCAGTGGCAGGGTGGCATCTTAAGCGATGCCGAGCTTTTTGCTTTTAAGAAGACTCTGGGTTGGGAGAGGCCGGCCAATTTTTCGGAAATCTGAGGCACAAGTTTTGAGAGAGACGTCGAGGACCGCCTCGCAGATGGCATCGCGTGTGGGAAATACGCGCCTGAGGGAATGAGGTTCGCTCTGGTGCGTTTTGGAGGCTTCCAATGATAAAAACTGTAGTTCTGGCATCGAATCGGACCGGAGTGCTTGAGGTGCGAGGGCCGGTGTGAAAGCGGATGGGTCCTGCCGGTGTGAAAGTGGAGGGCCGCCGGAGTACGGGGCGGGCGTTTTCTCCCGCCGCCGCACTCCGATGGATGCCCGCCTGGCGTCTCTACTTCGGCCTGGGGCCGCGATAACTC
>CANJZW010000166.1 GCA_947479475.1 Chthoniobacteraceae bacterium | reverse complement strand
TTTACTGCAAGCAGCTTAACTGAAGCGCTTTAAAAATGAGTTGCGGCGGCTTTCGCCGGAGTCAGAAGGGACGAGCGTGCCTGCGCAGAGCCGATTTTCGCGTGTTTTCGCCTGGTATTGTATTTGAGGCCGGAGATGAGCGCCCAAATCTCGAAAAAAACGCGGATTCCAAACCGCACGGATCGAACGTTTGTGAAAAACGGCTATTCACGGACAGACTCGAGGTAAAGGAAGAAGGGCTCTTGTGGCTTTTCATCGACAAATCGCAGCGCCTCGCGCGTAAAGGCATCTGTGAGGTACTCCTCTTCCGCGACAACCTCGTGTCCGCGGAGTATCGGCGCCTTACCGGCTTCCTTGAAATGGACGGCTTTGAAGGGCGGGGTCGATTTAAAATAGAAATTCCCGGGATCATCATCGGAGAGATAGGCGCGGCCGCCTTCTAGAAAGCCAAAGAACTCGTCAAAGCCGCGTTGCTGGGGATGAAAGTTCTCATGCGCACCGAGATGCCATTTGCCGATGCAGGCCGTGCGGTAACCCGTCGCGCGAAGTCGATCGGCGATGGTTTTCTCCTCAACGGGTAATCCCATCAGCTCTGGGTGTTCGATCTCCCAACTTTGGCCAATATTGTTCTCATGCCCGAAACGTTGTTGGTATCTGCCCGTCAGCAGTGCGGCGCGTGTCGGGCTACACACTGGACACGTGACGTACCCGGAGGTGAACCGTGCGCCTGCCTTGGCCATCGCGTCGAGGTTTGGCGTCGGGGCATCCTTGCCGCCGTAGCAGCCGAGTTCACCGTAACCAAGGTTGTCGGCGAGGATGATGATGATGTTGGGTTTGGCCGTGGTCTGGGAGGCTTCGACCTCGAAGATAAAGGCAAGCAGGACGGCGAAGACGGGCAGTGAGAAGCCGGGGATCCGAACGCTAAAGAGGTTCATACTTGGGGGCGGTTTACTGCGATTGAGGTTCCTTTTTTGAAGACTGATTCGGAGCCGTCTTTTCCAAAGCGGACAGTGTTGGGTTCGCTTCCTTGTAGAGGATTGCAAGCTGCGTCGGCGTCACAAAGACGATATCCGGGCCCGCATTCTTCACGATCTCATCTAATTCCTTTGAGTGAAACGTCCAGCAATGCACGAACCCGTTCACAAAGGCAGGGCGCTGGGTACCCGCTTGCTCGCGGATTTCCCCCATAAAGCCACTTCCAAAGTTACGCCAGGTTGTCACGGCTCGAAACACAGGCATTCCGTCCGGTAATTTGTAAGTGAGATTCGCATAGCCGCTGTGCCCTGAATAACACCCCATGTCCGCAAAGAGACTATGACAAAACGGAAGCGCCTTCGCGTACTCCGATAAAAAGGCATCCTCTCCATGGACCGTCCGTACACTTCGCAACCCAAGCGGCGGGAGTAATTTCGCGGTCCATTTTAGAAACCCTGCGAGGACTTCGGATTTGTTGGTGTATGCCTCGCCCCAGTGATCGGGCTGCATATAACTCGCACCACTCACGTCGGCTATAAATTCAGTCGTTGGCGTCGCGTGTTGATAGTACCACTCGGCAATGCCCGGCTGCAGTTCCCGAATCGCTGGTCCTATCCCGAATGCGAGGGGATATTTGCCGTGGTTCGGACTTTCGAAATACTGTCTGAAAAACAGGTGCCACGCGTTTTGGTTGTCGCCGTCGGACATCACCAGTGCCACGTAGATTTTGTCCTTCTCGAGAGCCGGCGCGGGTGGTTGCTCCGGTTGGCTTAGCTGCGCAACGCGCACGCCGCTCATGACGCCCGCATTGAGCATGTGGTCCGTGCAGACCAGGCCCTTTCCATACCGGCTCGCCAACGCCACTCCCGGCGGCTCTCCAATCCCGACCCCCTCCCCAGCGGAAGGAAAACCGAAGATGGGAATATTCACGGGCATCTGCGAGAACACGTTCGCGACCGCTCTTTTTTCCGCACCGCGATCTGCGCCGGGATTGACCTCATCTTCCTGTCCGCAGATCCAGACCATCGGCGCCTTCCACTGATAAGCGTACGCAAAGTTTCCATTTTTTAAACGCTCAGGATGCATATAATCGCACATGTAATGGTTCAGGCGATCCTTGTACATTGCCCACAGCCAATCCAAGCCCTCGGCGTAAGTCTTGAAACGGCCGCGCAAGTCCATCCTAACCACCAACCCAAGCGCCTTCGCCAGCTCCGGTGACGCCACAATCCAGTCCTCGCAGGCTGCCACATTCACCGCCAGCAAGTCCCCGCGGTAAAGATCCGGATCCGCAATGACGGCACCCTTCACCACGTCCTTATATTTCACAAACAACGCCTTCCAGTCCGTCTCCTCGCGAAAGCCGTCGATGTGTCCCTGCTTTTGATGCCATTCTAACCAAAAGCGGTCGCCTGCCGTATGAATCAGCCATATCTGCGGCTCAGCGCGACACGTCAACCCTTGGAGGCACGTTAATGCCACCCGCTCCTCCCGGCTCAGTTTGCTCAACGCAATAGCGCTAAGTTGGCGGGAGGGAGGATTCGATTTCGGCAAAAAGGATTCGCCCCAGGGTCTCGGGAACTCTTCGGCAAGCAGCCCATTGGGGAGCTGTTCTGGGAGCTTCATTTGGTTTAACTGGGCAAGTTTGGTACTGAAGTCATCCGCCGATATCTGCTGCTTCTCGAGCAAACACCAGAGGACGCCCCGAACCAAGAGCTGGCTTGCCATGAACACGTCGGGTTCCTCATCTCCAACGATCATGTGTCCGAGCCAGACGTCGCATGCTCCGGAAAACATCGCGCAACGATGCCGGATCAAAGCCGCGCATGGTTGAGGCTTTTCATCGGGTCCCACGGTTGTGAGGAGAGGCACCACCTCGTCCTGAGGATCCAACGTCGCGGCATCCAGCCATTGGGTCCGTCCGTCTTTTCCTGAAAACCATTCCTTCGGAATTTCAAGGGGACTTTCCGGCACCTGCAACGTCCACTTTTGCCCCGCAGGCACCGACTTAAAGCCGCCTGTGGCGATCCCGTCTTGTTGATGCCGGAAATAACTCCGGTGCCCCAAGTCACGCCATTTGCCGTCCACTCGCTCGCAGGGGTGGGTGAAGGGCACTCCAGTTAAAACAAAACTGCCCCCAGCGCGGTGGAATGCTTGGAGATTTGCAAATGCTGCCTCGGGAAAGGCGTTTCCATTGGCAAGCACCAATACCGAAGACTCCGCCTCCTCCAGAAAAGTGGGACTCTCCAGCGTTGCCGCGTCGACGACTCGGGCGTCCACGCCCGTTTCCTGGAGTCTCGCTGCGATCTTGGGCGCAGAGGTGGCAGCGGTTCCTCCAACCCGCGGAAAATGGCTCTCTCCGAATACAGAAACATGTCCTTTGCCTGCAGCCGCGACCTGAGAAAGCAGGAGAGGCATTGCCCAAAACAAGAGTGCGCGAAGGGACGGTACCATCTATTTAACCTAACAGAATCCCTCTATGGCGTCTTGTCGGGCGTTTGACCGACAACACGGCGGCGCTCAAAAGCATGTTAATCCGTTTAAGACCTGCGAAAACAGATAAACGTCTGGAGTCGCCGCCAGATTAACCCGCCCCATCAGGATATGCCTTCGCTTTTCTTCCATCAGCTCCTAAGTGCGTACGCGGCGCTGCTTCTTTTCGTCGCGGGTCGGAGTGCATTGGCGCAGTCCCCACAAGACACTCACGTCAATGCGCGCGAGGTTAGGCTCGTTTCCCTTGAAGTGAATGACACCCCTCTCGCTGCGAACGCCTGGCGTAAAGCAACTCAGACCAACGCTGCGCCCCTCAGCTTTTCCTACGTCCGCTCGATGCGTGTGCATTTCAAGGAATTCCCCCCCGAAAACGGCTCGTCCCCAAAACTCCAATACTTCCTTTCAGGCTATGACACTCAATGGCACGCCCTCAGAGCCCACGCCCAACTCACGGTTCGTTTTTTAGATAAAGACGGCGCCATTATCGGCACCGAGGACCTCAATGCGAACGGGGAAAGTGCAGGATGGATGGGAACGGTTGCCAACTCAGAACTCTCACCACGCTCAGCCACGCTCAGCGCGCCCCCGCGATGCAATCGGATTCAACTCATGATCATTTCAAGCGTCCCCGAAATGATCGGCCAGTACGCGCTCCGCGACATCACGCTCTCCATCGAGCGTTCGGGAGAGAGCGAGAAGTCCGAAATCGCGATATCCACCGACGAGGGAGTGGAGATGAACAACGCGCTTGGTAATCCCCTGCAATGGGCAAGAAGCGGCACCCGCGCCCAGTTAGCCCAAGTGGTAACGCTGCCCAATGGAAAGCACACGCTTGCACTTCTGGACAACGCGTCGACAACCTTTGGCGCATGGATTTTAAAACCGGCGCATTGTCCGGAAGTGCGTGAAGGCGAGGGAATCGTTCTCAATTGGAGCGAATGTTTCAGTTTGGGCCGTGGTGGAGACGGGTGGGCTTTCTACGAAAACCTTCCGCCGGGAAACTATAAGCTGCTTGTCGCAGGACAAACCCTGGAAGGCCGCAGCATCCCCGAAAGCAGCGTTCTGGCGTTTAGTATTCCCCCGCCATTTTGGGAGCGCCCTTTGTTTTGGATTCTTGCAGGTGTCGCCTCCACTGGGTGCGCCTTCGGGCTGACAAAGTTCACGGCGAAACGTAGGATAAAAAGCCATTTAGCTGAGCTCGAACGCCGGCATCTTTTGGAAAAAGAACGCTCGCGAATTGCCCGCGACATTCACGACGAACTGGGAGCCAGCCTCGCCGCCATCGCGCTGATGAGCACTCGCGCCCAGCAGAAACTCGCGCCCAATTCTGAGTCGGCCGAATCGTTGAACGAGATCTCAAAACGCGCCAAACAAACCGCCCGCCAACTCGCCGAAATCGTCTGGGCCGTGAACCCTGCCCGCGATTCCGTGGAGAATCTCGTCGATTTTGTCTGCCAGTTTGCGCAAGAACATCTTGACCTCGCAAACATCCGATTTCGCACCGAAATCCCCGGGGAACTTCCCGAGCTTGCGCTCTCCTCCTACGCAAGACACGAGGCTTTTCTCGCGGCAAAAGAACTCGTGCATAACGCCGTACGGCACGGCAACCCGACGCTGGTTGTTTTGAAAATCGAGTGTTCTCCCAGATGGCTCTCCGTTGAAATCGAAGACAATGGCTACGGTTTTATCCCCTCCCCCAACAATACGCACGGCGGGCTCGCCAACGTGGCTGAACGCATGAAAAAAGTCGGTGGTGCGTTTACGGCACACTCCGCTCCGTGTCAGGGGACTCGGATGCAACTGTGTATCCCGCTCAGCACTACCCATGGTTGAACACAGCATGTCTGATATTCCTCCCTCTATCCTCGTGGCGATTGTGGAAGACGATGCGGAGCTCCGAAAGAACCTGCATGCCATCGTTTCCTCGGCCCCTGATCTCGCTTGCGTAGGCACTTGTGCTTCGGCGGAAGAAGCCTGGGATTCACTCCCAGGGAAGCTCCCCGCCGTTGTTTTGATGGACATCAATCTCCCCAAGGCAAATGGCATTGCCTGTGTCGCACGCCTTTCCGGCGTCTTACCTCACACCCATTTTTTAATGCTCACGGTATACGATGATTCCGAGGCGATTTTTGATTCACTGGCGGCGGGTGCGAACGGCTATCTAAGGAAGCCGATGGAGCCCGCGGAACTGCTGGAAGCCATCCGCGACGTGCACCGGGGGGGCGCACCCATGAGTAGCAGCATCGCGAGACGGGTGATTCAGGCGTTCCGAAAGCCTGCAGAGCCGCCGGTGCCCGACAATTCCAGTCGCGTCTCCGTTCTTGAAAAACTGGCGCCTCGCGAGCGGGAAATCCTCGAACTCCTTGCGAAAGGGTATTTGCAGAAAGAGATCGCTGAGCAATTGGGGATCAGCTTTTCCACGGTGCGAACGCTCACCGGCCGGATATACGAGAAACTTCATGTGCATTCCCGGGGACAGGCCGTTGCCAAATATATCGGTGCCACGGCTCCCTCGCCATGAGCAGCCATCCGAGCAGAGCTTGGTCTTTTACTTTTACGCGTTGAAGCGCCCCTGGGACACTCCCCTTTTCATCTCGAAACCACTTCCATCTAAAAAGAAGCGAGAAAACGGGACAGACACCTTTTTGCCTCTTTCCCCAAAATAAATCTGAACCATACCGCCCCAGGCGATCTTCTTTACCAAAATGTACTCACCGGTGAGCGGCGCCTTGTGGAAACACCGAGCCCCTATTGTTCTACCCTTTGGAGTGACTCCGCCTCTGGTTGGCGTCCTCTGTGGGATCGTCACCTCCGTACTCAAACCGCTCTTGGCGGCATTCCGATACGGAAACGTGACACCCGCTGGGATCAAGCAAGGAGACTTTTCGCCTCCACCACTCGCCCTACTTCGCGGACTCGCGTCTAAAAACGGCTATTTTCGGGAGTCTTTTTGTGGCAAGCTCCTCATTTGCAGTCTTCGTTTTTTCAAAAGTGCTTGTAGTGCAGACCTACCCCCTTGCGGGTCTTTTTCAGAAAGTGGTTTCATGAGGAATATTCCTCCGTTGTAAAAAGCGCCGCAAGGATGGCAAAGAACACCTCTACTGGAGTGTCGTGGAAAACCGCCGCGTCTCAGG
>CANJZW010000165.1 GCA_947479475.1 Chthoniobacteraceae bacterium | reverse complement strand
GGTGCTGCCCCGAGATAGACACCCCCAAACCCGACCTCAATTCCTGACACTAAATTTAGATTCTCCAGAAAGACCTTTCGCGTTTCGTAAACGCCGTCCCCGTCTTCATCGGAGAAAATCAGGATGCGATCGGAGCCGCCAAACAGACTCGCCTTTTCCTCTGGAGTCAGTGTGTCGAGATGCGGATCGTCATCCGGCCTCGGTGTGGGGGGCTCGCCGGTGCGAGTGGGATAAGTGTTGCCCTCCACCACCCAAAGACGCCCTCGCTCGTCCCAGCAAAAAGCGATGGGTTGTACCAAGTCGGGTTCGCTTGCCAGAATGTCGACGGCGAATCCGTCTGGAACAGTCATTTTTGATACCGCGTCCTTCGGGGAGAGCAGCGGCCCTGGATCTAACGCCCAGCCTGCACAGGACAGCAGGATCCAGAGAACAAGGGTTGCAAGAAGACGATGGGGGAATTTAAAGAGCTTCATGGGATGGGACGGGCTTTTGGCTCGCATCAAGTATAACCCACGCCGTGATGTAACTCTGCTGACATCTTTTGTTGAACATCGGACACGATTGCGCGGCGGATGGACGGACCGCAGGCGCATTAAATTGATAGCGAGAATTCGCTTTTTCCCCCCGGCACGATTTCTTCAGCCTGGACGCGGGGAGTTAAATCCTACCGGTCGGCCACCGCGCCAGCAAGCGAAGTGACTGCGGGCAGTGGCGCTAGCAACAGGGCGGTGAGAAATGTGAGGGTGTGCTTTGTCACATTCATCTTGAATAAGTGATTTTGTTTTTTGATTTCCATCCACCAGTGGGTTCAGTCATTCAGGCCAAGGTAATGTCGATACCATCGTTTTTCCTCATCGTTGAGCAGGTGATCGGGATCGCCGGGCGGGGCAAGCCGGCTGGTCCAGTCGGAAAGTTTCGCAGCCAAGTCGCGCGCGATCTCAGGATGCCCGATGATGAGGTTGTGTTTTTCATGCTCATCGCTGGTCACATCGAAGAGGTAATTCGCTTCGTTGCCGGCGTGGATATATTTCCATTTCCCGTTGCGCACGGCTGCCTGGTCCCAGAATCGCCAATAGAGCGCGGCGTGCGGCGGTTGGGAGACTTCGCCGTTCAGGTGCGGGATGAGGTTAACCCCGTCCAACCGTTCATCGGCTGGCAAACCCGCCAGCGCCACGGCGGTAGCGGCGATATCGAGAGTGCTGACCGGCTGATCGTAAATTTTACCGGCCGGCAACCTTCCCGGCCAGCACATGATGAATGGCACGCGTATGCCACCTTCTGTCAGCATCCCTTTCTCTCCGATCCACGGATCGTTCAGTGAACCATCCCAATCAGCGCTAGACTTGTTCACCGGTAGTAAATCCGCCTTGGGCTTCCCACGAGCAGCCGCGAGCGGCGCACCGTTGTCAGACGTGAAAAACAGGAGCGTATTGTTATCGATATTATATTGTTTGAGCGCGGCAGTAATTTGACCGACACCGTCGTCAATCGCGGAAAGCATCGCTAGGGCGTGGCGGCGGCGTTCGGGCATCTCTCCGGGAAATCGGGAGAGATATTTCTCGGGGGCCTCCAGCGGCACATGCGGACCGTAATACGCCAGATAGAGGAAGAATGGCTGGTCGTGGTGGCGCTTGAGGAATGCGAGCGCGGCGGCAGTTTGCGTTTCCAGCCGATACCCAGACTGTTTAACTATTGTGCCGTGCGGATCAAGCGTGTTGCCGTCGCAATCGAACGTGGCGAAGTAGCTGTGGTCCTCGCCCTGAAAGCATTCATCAAAACCCTGTGCCAGAGAGGAATACATTTTATAATATTGTCCGGGAATCTCCACTCGACCGTTTTTGCTGGGCGTGAGGCCGGGCAGATTTTTGCGCGCCCACTTGACGGAGGTTGCGTTGGGTTCGAGATGCCATTTACCAACCTGCCCACTGACATAACCCGCTTTTTTCAGTCGTTCGGGAATCGTCTGCTCCTCCAGCGGCATCGGATCATCGGCGATGTTGTCGAGACCGAACTTCTGTTGATAGCGTCCAGTGATCAAACCGGCCCGCGAGGGGCTGCACTGCGGTGCGGTGACGTAACCGGCCGTCAGGCGCACGCCCTGCCCGGCGAGGAAATCAAGGTTTGGCGTTTTGATGTCGGGAACCTGGTGTTGGCAAGACAAGTCGGCATAGCCTTGATCATCCGTCAAAATAACGATGATGTTGGGTTTTCCTGCAGGCCTCGGTGCATCAGCAGCGTTCAGTGCAGCCAGCGGCGCCAGAAGCAAGGCGGTGACAGGAATGAGTGTATGTTTCATCTTATTTGCCAGTTTATATTTGATATTGCCTACATCGCGTCGCTGGCTTTTTCGATTTGCCGCCTGACATCTTTCCCGCCGCTCGTCTTGTTGTCGACGGGCGCTTTATCCTTTTGCGGCTTCTTCCCAGGTTCTGGAGCCTTCGCGGTTGAATCATAAACCGGGTTTTTAACGGGAATCACGGCATTGATGTCTTTCAAGTGCTGAGAGATCAGGGCGTCGAACTCTTTCACCTTGTCCGGATGCTCGGCCGCCACGTTCTTCGTCTCGCCAACGTCATTTTTCAGATTATAAAGTTCAAAGCGGTCGGTTTGCTCGGGTCCGTCGTAGATGAAACGAATGAGCTTCCAGTCGCCGCGCCGGACCCACACCGCTGGAACGCCGCCGGTTGCCGGGACGTAATGCGGAAAACAACAAAACACCGTGTCGCGCGGGGTGCCTAATCCTAGCAAGGCCGGCTTCTGGCTCACACCATCGAACTTCACGGTCTCTTTAGACGTTACTCCGGCCATGTCGAGTAGCGTGGGATACCAATCGACGCTCGACAGGAACGCATTGCTGCGAGAGCCCGGCTTCACTTTGGAGGGCCAGACCACAACACACGGCACGCGCGTACCCCCGTCATATATTGTCGATTTGCCACCACGCAGCGGCGCATTGCTCGTAGGGGATATGCCGTTAACGGGATCATTTATATCATACATAGTCCCCCGGATGCCGTCGACACGATCATACATATTCCCCCCGTTGTCAGAGAAGAAAACGATAATCGTGTTGTCGGTGAGCTTCAATTCATCGAGCACGCTGAGCAACTGCCCGACATTTTCATCGAAGGTATGCACCATAGCACCATAGACAGGGCACCGCTGCGGGTCATTCGGGTCCGCCTTGGCCGCGTATTTATTGATGAGGTCGGCTTTCGCGTCAAACGGGGCGTGCACAGAAAACGCCCAGTAGTTGAGGAAGAATGATTTGTCCTTGTTCGCCCGGATAAATTCTACCGCCTCGTTCGCCATACGGTCTTCGATGTGTTCGCCTGGCTTACCCGTGAAATTTAATTCCGCAGGAAAACGCCAGGGTGCTATGTTTTTACCGGCAGGTCCAGGACCAGAATAATGCGGCACATCCGCGTCGAATCCCTGCTCAAGCGGACTGTACGGCTCCTGGCCTAGGTGCCATTTGCCAAAATGCCCGGTCGTATAGCCGGCATCGTGAAAGGCTTCGGCTAGGGTGTAATACTCGGTCTTGAGTCTTGATGCGCTTACTACTTGCAGAGCAGGCTGAAACGGCGCGGCCTTTTCCACCAACTTGGCTTCAAGACGCACTGCCGGTTCGTGGCAAACGGGCGCAGTTATGCCGATCCTTGCTGGATAGAGACCGGTCAGGATGCTCGCTCGAGTGGGCGAACAGAGCGGATTCGCCGCGTAGGCATTCGTGAACGTCATCCCTCGTTTGGCCAGAAGATCGATGTTCGGCGTTTCAAGGAATTTCGTCGTCCCATAGAGAGTCGTATCACTCCACCCCAAGTCATCAGCGAGGATGAAGATGACGTTGGGACGTTGCTCAGCCGACGCGGAAACTCCTGCGAGTGTCAGGGCTGCGATGACTGCTGTGAGTAAGTGGCGTATGGGTCTCATCGGTTCGTTCTTGGTTAGGTTGTCGTGAGCGCGCCATCACTGGCCCGAAGCAGGCACGCGGCCCACGGGACGGCGGTTCTTGCCCTTCTGGTTGGTGGCGGAGTCACTAATGTCGTCGCGCATCCTCTTCGCTAGAGCACGCAGGCGCGCGGCAACCTCTGGGTATTTTCCAATCACGTCCGTCGTCTCTCCCACGTCCGCCGCGAGATCGTAGAGCGCCTCGGGCAGAAGTGCATCCTTCGCGGCTCCCTTCCCGCCGAAGGCCCGGGGTCCGTGGGGGTTCGTCATCATTCCCGACCTTTCGGTTTCGGGTCCACCGACCAGCCTTTGGTCTTCACAAGTCCGTAGTAGGGATAGTAGTCCCAGTCGACTTTACCGCCCACAACGCGCGGATCCTTCGTGGCGGCAAGATGTGAGAAGAGTTGCTCGCGCATCTTCGTCTGACTCTCCCGATACTTGGCGGATCCGGCGACGTTGACCAACTGCTCGGGGTCGGTCTTGAGGTCATACAGCTCTTCGGCCGGACGCTTGCCAAAGCTCAACTCCGCGAGATCGGCGATGCCGTGCGCCAAATGATTCTCCATCATGAGGGTCTTGGTCGGGGAGTCATCGATTTCACCGTAGGGGATCGCGCGGGCGCAGACGGATGGGTCGGGGGAGCCGGACGGCCAGCGGGCCGGCTCGAAGTTGTAGATGTAGAGATAGTCCTTCGTTCGAATGGCGCGGCAGGGGTAGCCCTTGCCGCCTGCCCGAGCCCCATCGTGCCGCTCCATGGCGGTGTAGGCGGCGGGACGTGGATCGACTTCACGATTGGCGAAGATGTTCATCAAGCTCCGGGCGGTCATCATCTCCGGCACTTTCAATCCTGCGGCCTCAAGAAAGGTTGGCGCCAGATCGCTGAGATTCACGAACGACTCGACGGCCCGACCCGGATTCCGAATTCCCTTCGGCCAGCGAATGGTTAATGGAACGCGTGTGCCCCAGTCATAGAGGCTGGCCTTGGCGCGGGGAAACGGCATGCCGTGATCGCTCGTCACCACGATGATGGTGTTGTCGAGCAATCCGCGCTTCTCCAAGGTGGCTATCGCCTGGGCGACCATCGCATCGAAGTGCTCAATCTCCACGAGGTAGTCGAGCATGTCGGACCTGACGATCTCGTTGTCGGGAAAGATCTTCGGCACGACCACTCTTGCAGGGCTCTTGCCCGTCGCGATGCCCGACCCCTTCTCGAAGTCGCGATGCGGCTCGAAGGCGCCGAGCCAGAAACAGAACGGCTCATCGCCGCGGAGCTCATGGACGAAGTCGTCAAAATTCCCGGCGTAGTCGATGTTCTGGATTCCGCTGAAAGGGGGTTTAAGCGTGCGGCCATGACGAGGCGTGCCAGCGGGTTGCTCGGTGCGGCCGCCGGGTCCCAATCTTCCCGGCCCCCACCCTTTGCCCGTCGAGGCGACGATGTAGCCCGCCTTCTGGAGTTCCTCGGTGTAAGTCGCAAACTTCGCGGGGAGCGTGCTATGAATGTTCCCGGCCTCCTCCAGTCGCCAGATCGGTTGACCCGTCAGGATGGCGCTCCGGGAAGGGCCGCAAGTCGGAGCGTTGCAAAATGAATGAACAAACCGGAGCCCCTCCGCTGCGATCCGGTCAAAAGCCGGAGTCTTCACGATCGGATCGCCATTGGCCCCCGTGTAAGCCCATGACTGATCATCCGAAATACAAAAGAGGATGTTGGGACGTTGCTCGGCCGACGCGGAAACTCCTGCGAGTGTCAGGGCAACGATGCCTGCTGTGAGTAAGTGGCGTATGGGTCTCATCGGTTCGTTCTTGGTTAGGTTGTCGTGAGCGCGGCATCACTAGCCCGAAGCAGGCACGCGGCCCACGGGGCGGCGGTTCTTGCCCTTCTGGTTGGTGGCGGAGTCACCAATGTCGTCGCGCATCCTCTCCGCTAACGCACGCAGACGTTGCGCGACTTCAGGGTGTTGTCCGATCAAGTCTTTCGTCTCGCCCACGTCCGCCGTGAGATCGTATAGCGCCTCGGGCAGAAGTTCACCCTTCGCGGCTCCCGTCTTCCGCTCATACGGGGTGTCGTCCATTGCAGTGCGCGGCAAGACGAGCTTCCAGTTCGCGCTGCGGACCGCCTCTAGTTTCTCCCCGTAGTAGTAGAAGAACGCATCGTGGGGGCTCGGCGCACCGGGCTTGGTCATCAGCGGGAGAATGTCCTTTCCATCGATGATCCGGTCCTGCGGAGTCTGCGCTCCGGCTATACCGGCCACGGTGGGCAGGACGTCCATCGCGGAGGCGATCTCGCGGCACACGAGGCCGGCGGGGATTCGGCCCGGCCAACGCATAAGGCAAGGAACACGCACGCCTCCCTCCCGCGTGGTCGCCTTGGCCGCTCGCAGGGGGAAGGCCTGGCCGCGCTTGTCGTAAGGACCGCGGGTGTCCGGTCCATTGTCCGAGGTGAACACGATGAGCGTCTGGTCTGCCAATCCAGTTTCATCGAGTGCCTTCAAAACCTCGCCGACGCCCGAGTCCAAATGCTCCACGACGTCGCCATATAAGCCCCGCGCTGATTTGCCACGCAAGCGGTCTGGGAGATGCAGCGGGATGTGCGGCGCGCTGTAGGCGAGATAGAGGAAGAACGGTTCCTCGCGCTTCGCCCGCACGAACTTTACCGCCTCCTCGGTGAACCGTTCGTTGAGCGTCTTCTGGTCGGGCTTCGGCTCGACGACCGTCTCGTCGCGGTGGAGGACAAAGGGTTGCATGTCGTTGGGGAACATCATCCCGTAAAACGCGTCGAAGCCATGCTGGCGCGGGGTGAATGGGGCCAGGTGCCCGAGG
>CANJZW010000164.1 GCA_947479475.1 Chthoniobacteraceae bacterium | reverse complement strand
CGAGGCAATGCAAGGCTGTATTTTTACACCCAACGCCACTCTTCCGACTACCGGCCTCGTGCCATTATCATCTCAGCCACCTTCTTGAACCGGTGAATCTGAGCCGCCATTAGGTGCTCTGCTGCCACCGCCACGGCAACCAGGTCACGGTCCGTGATCCTCGGGCCGCCATCCGCCAGCACCACGCGGGCGTCTCCCTTGAACGCCTTATCCATGTGATCCGGGTCCGGTCGGTCTCCATGCTCCAGCATCCTCACCAGAATACCGAAGCCCATCAGTGCTTGTCTGAGGTCTGCCATCAGCCGCGCCTCAAACGCTCCATTCTCTACGACGTCGTCATCTTCATCAGCGTCCGGCAAAGTGAAAAACGGTTCAAAGTCTGGGTCGCCGGCAAGCGCCTTCAACCTGTCTTCATGCGAATTAACGCTCCCGCGTCCAGGCTGAAGAAATCGTGCCGGGGGGCAAAAAGCAAATGCCTATCCTTTCCCGCGTCCAGGCTGAAGAAATCGTGCCGGGGGGCAAAAAGCAAATGCCTATCCTTAACGTGCTTCAGATAGAAACGAACCAAACTCCCCTCTCTCGACGTCCCGCAGTAACACATCACTTCCTTGTCCGGAGTGATTCCCGCAGCTTCCAAATCCGCTTTCACCTCAGAGAACGGTTTGAATTTATGGGTGTTTTCTTTCTCCACCATCAGGCGTGCCCAATGAAAACTAACCGCGCCCGGAATGTGACCCTTGCGCAACCAAACTTCGTCCTGCCCGAGATATTCGTTCTTCGGGCGAGCATCCACCAGAACATGGCCCGGCTTATCCTTCAGTTTTAGAACGTCTTCGACAGTCAACGCGATCTCCGGCTTTCCCTTCTCAGGAAGATTTCCTACGGGATTGCCGAAATACTCCTGCACAGGCTGGAGCCCTGCCGCTTTCCATCCCGCAAGGCCTCCGTCCACGATACGGATGTCCTGAACTCCGTATTTCTCGAGCACATACGCCACCATGCTTGCGCTCAGAATTTCGTCGTTAGGCAAAACATCACCTGTGGCGTACACTAGGTGGAGCCTGTTTTTATCCACACCAGCACGCACAAGCAGAGCCTTGGTCAGATCGCTTGGCAGGTATTGTACTGGCACGCCGCTGTCAGTGCCCCGCAGAGTATCAAACTCAAGATGATGGGCCGTCGGAAGATGCCCTCGAAAATAGTCTTTGTACCCGCCTCGGGTGTCCAAGACGACAGGGCGTTTGGAAGGATCCGTGTTCTGGATCAATTTTTGGGCCTCAACGGGACTGATCGTTCCGATGTCTGCGCGTGTAGAAAAGGGCGCGGTTGCAATCGTCAAAAAGAGAAGAATTTTTGTCTTCATATATGCACCTACGGGCATAGACGTTCATAGGTTGATGTTGAGCCGGATTTTAACGAAGATTACTTCGTGGAACCTAACGACTGTCTCGACATCCTCAAAGCCCTCGCGGACCTCACCCGGCAAAGGATTGTCAAAAAACTGCTCACTGGCGATCTGGGTGTCAATGAACTGGCGGACAGTCTCCAGATTACACAATACAACACCTCCAAGCATTTACGCGTCCTGAAGGAAGCCGGTATCGTGGATGTACGCGCGATTGCCCAGAAGCGTGAGTATTTCATCGCAACCACTTTCAGGAGACGCCTTGAGCAGGAAGGAACCATTTTGGACTTCGGATGCTGCTCCTTTCGGATGGATCGCCTCGCGGAGTGATCGTCAGTTTCCTTTGCACTTGCCTCCTCCTTGAGCGGCGTGTATGCGCATTCAGGCAACTATGAAACTCTTTCTACCCCTCTTCTTCTCCGTTTTAAGCCTGACTTCCATTTCTGCTGCTCCTCTGAAAATTAACGGCTCTACAACCGTCAATCTTCCGGTGGCTGAGGCCGCTGAAATCCTTCGGACGGAACAGAAAATGGAAATCCAAGTGGACACTCAAGGCGGAAGCGCCGGCGGCATTTCCATGCTCGGCGATGGACTGGTGCAAATGGGTATGTCCTCCAAACCGGTCAGCGAAGATGACCGTTCCAAGTATCCAAAATGCGACTTCCGTCCCATCCATATTGGAGAGGACGCGGTGGCGTTGATTGTTTCTAAAGACGTTTGGGAAAACGGGGTTCACACACTTAACAAGACGCAGTTGAAGGATATCTACGAGGGGCGTGTCAAGAATTGGAAGGATGTCGGAGGCGAGAGAGCTCAGCGAATTGCATTCTTCAACAAAGAACCGGGACGCGGGACTTGGGAGGTGTTCGTCCACTGGCTCTACGGCAGTCCAAAGGCAGCGCCACAGGTCAATTTTCCGGAAGTCGGAGGAAACGAAGAGACGCGCAGCAAGGTGGCCAGCACGCCAGGCGCACTTTCCCAGCTGTCGGCATCGTGGGCCGACGGAAAATCGGTGTTCGCCTTGGCCTTGGTGGGCGAAGATGGAGTGCCCGTTCCACCCGAGTCGCAGAACATCGCAACGCACAAGTATCCATTGAGCCGCCCTTTATTTGTACTGACCAATGGCGAGCCCAGCGGAGGGGCGAAAACTATGGTGGACTTTTTGCTGGGCGAACGCGGGCAGGCTTTGGTGCAAAAGCACGGCTATCTTCCCTTGAAGGCGTTGCACCCGTAAACTCAGGTGCCGCCATTCATGACTCGCGTGCTCTCCTGGTTGTTGTCGGCGTTGGCCATCGGCGCATTCGGTTTTTTGCTCTGCGTGTTCCTGTTCCAAAGCGGCCCAGTCTGGCAGTCCGAAGGGACGCGATACATTACAGGGGTGAGCTGGTTTTACCGGCAGGATGTGTTTGGCGCCCTTTCCCTGATCTACGGTTCCCTTGCCGTGACGGCTGTCGCTCTTTTGCTGGCAGGACCGCTGGGGCTCGGTGCAGCGGTTTTTCTTTCAGAATACCTTCCACAGAAGGCCCGCTTGGTATTGAAGATTCCCTTAGAACTTCTCGCTGGGATTCCCTCGGTGGTGTTCGGATTGCTGGGAATTGCGCTCCTTCGGGACTGGGTTTACCGGACGTTTGCCAAGTTTGATCCGCTGAGCGGAGACACGTTGCTGACTGCCGGCATCCTCCTAGCGGTGATGATCCTTCCAACGATGGTCTCTCTGTGCGACGACGCCCTGCGATCCGTTTCGGGTGCGCAACGCCAGGCTGCGAGAGCGCTTGGGTTGACCCGAGCAGAGACTATTTGGAATATCGTCCTGCCACAGGCCTCACGGGGAATAGCCTCCGCGTTTCTCCTGTCTGTTGGCCGGGCCCTCGGGGAGACAGTGGCGGTCTTTCTTGTGATCGGCCGACAGGACAACAACCTGCCACATCCATGGTACTCGCCCGCACCGCTGCTGGAGGCTGGGCAGACGTTGACCACCAAATTGGGTGGCGCTGAAACCAATATTGCCTTTGGGGATCCGCTGCATTGGGCCGCGATCATGGGACTGGGAGTCCTGCTGCTTGTGCTCACTGCGGGGGCGACATGCTTGGGAACCTTGGGGAGGCGGCGGCATGCGTAGAGGCCTCGACATCGTGATGGGCTGCGTGGCTGGGGGCTGTCTGCTGGCGTGTTTGACGATCAGCACCGGGCTGGTTTGGTCCATTGCCAGACGCGGCTGGGGGGCGCTCAGTTTTTCCTTTTTTACGGAACAAATTGCTCTTGTGGGAGCCTCTGGAGGCATCCTCTGGAATCTTGTGGGCACAACGGTGTTGCTCAGCACCGCATTTTTGGCGTGCGCCCCGTTGGCCGTGTCTCTTGCCTTGATGGAGCGGGTATGGCTGAGGTCCGAGAGTATGAAGAAAGCATTGCGCCTCGGACTCTACACTGCCAACGGACTACCGAGTATTGTGTTTGGCTTGTTTGGTTTTCTGGTTTTTGTCCAATGGTGCGGTTGGGGCAAATCATGGCTTGCAGGGGGGCTCGTGCTCGCCATGTCCATGCTACCCACGGTGACGCTTGTGGTGCTGGAACGTATGGCAGCGATTCCGCAGCGTTACATCGCGGCGGCGACCGGTTTGGGGTTGAGTCAGTCGCAGGTGGCGTGGGCCGTTTTGCTTAAGCAATCTTGGGGAGGCCTGATCTCGGGGTCTTTGCTTGGCCTTGCAAGAGCTGCCGGCGAGACGGCCCCGATCATGTTCACCGCCACTATTTTCGCGGGAGTCACTTTTCCCAAGGGTGTGGTGGAAAACCCGGTGCTGACTCTGCCTTACCACATCTTTATTCTGGCTCAGGACTCATTCGCTGCGGGTGTGGAAACCAAAATGTGGGGCACCGCACTGGTGCTGTTGGGACTAGTGTTTTCGATGAGCGTGGCTGCGCTTCCTAGCCGCCTGTATTTGCACGAGGAAAGCGATGTTTGAAAACATTCCCTGTAAAAACATCGTCCTAGAGACGCTCAATCTGGAGGTGCAGGTACGAGAGAGGACCATTCTGCAAAACATCTCGTTGCAGGTCGCATCCGGAGAAATCCTTGGGATCATCGGCCCCTCGGGCGCTGGCAAGAGCACTCTATTGCGCTGTTTCAACAGGTTGAGCGAATTGACCCCTGGTCTGCGAGTGCGAGGAGAGGTGCGCTTAATGGGGAGTTCCATTTATGCTCCAGAGTTGGACGTCAACGTGCTGCGGGCGCGCGTGGGAATGCTGTTTCAGGAGCCCGTTGTTTTTCCGGTGGATATTCGGGAGAACGTACTTTTTGGCGCTAGGAGGTTGCGGAAATTGTCGAAAGGGGAGCAGGACGAGCTAGTGGAGTCAAAATTGCGCGAGGTGGCGCTTTGGGAAGAGGTGAGGGATCGGTTGAAACAGCCCGCAGCAAAACTGTCTGTAGGGCAGCAACAAAGGTTGTGTCTTGCTCGCACATTGGCAGTGCGACCTGAGGTTCTCTTAATGGACGAACCCACCAGCGCGTTGGATCCACGCAGCACGAGCGCGATTGAGGAACTCCTGCTGGAGATGAAGAGTCGCCACAGCATTGTCCTCGTGACGCACAACCTTCGTCAGGCGCGACAGATTTTTGACCGTGTTGCCGTCGTGTGCCTGAGGAACGGCGTGGGGCAGATCGTCGAACAAGGCGAGAGTGCTGCGGTGTTTAACGCACCAAGCGCACCGGAATTCAGGGACTATCTTGGGCAGGCGTCCGGCATGTGATCGCCTTAAGTCGTGACCTGTGAAATCGCCGCCGATTCCGCTAGCAACAAATAGACGCACTGCCAGCCCAGATCCAGCAAATCCCCAATCCACCCTCGCCCCTGCCCGCAGAGGGAATTGAACGCTACTCAGTGAAGAACACAATCCCAGGCAGGCACCTCGAACCAATGCTGCAACGGATAGTCGGAGGGTAAGCCGGCTTTTAGAAGGAGAGAATTAACGCTCCCGCGTCCAGGCTGAAGAAATCGTGCCGGGGGGCAAAAAGCAAATGCCTATTAACGACGAGCGTGCCTCCGTAGAGCCAATTTTCGCGTATTTTCGCCTGGTATTGTATTTGAGGCCGGAGATAAGCGCCCAAATCTCGAAAAAAACGCGGATTCCAAACCGCACGGATCGAACGTTTGTGAAAAACGGCTATTCACGGACAGACTCTAGTCTGATAGCTTCCTGCAGTAGAGCTGGTAGTTCGGCAAAAAGGGATGAGGCTGGATTTTTCTCTGATAGCAGTTCAGAAAACTATCGATCGCCAGTTTCGGGTTGAGAAGGGGTTGAGCATCGACACCCAGTCCCCATAGGTAGTCATCCAGAATCATCAATCCGCCAACACGGAGTAGTCGAAACGCAATTACGAGATCGGCAAGCACGTCAGGTGTTTCGTGCGAGCCGTCGATGTAAATAAGATCGTAATAGTTGAGTTTTTTTTGGGCGATTAAGTGCGTAAGCCCTATAAAACTGTGGCTCTTAATTTTAACAACGTTCACTGGATTGGAAACACTATTACAGGCTATGGCTACATTGTGGTCGAAGCGTTGTTCCACATCGCTCATATTTATTCCCGCGTGCTCCTGACCGCCCGCCCACGTGTCGATGCAGTCGACTTCTAGCGGATGTACTTTTCCCATCAACTGAATCACGTGGCATATGCTCTGCCCCTCATAAGAGCCGACTTCCAAGATTTTTGAGGGATTATAGGTGGGGACAAGGGCGTCCCAAGTGGCCATATGCCCCTGAAACCAAGTGTTTGTAAATTGCATAGTGAATGGATGATTGAAGCAGAGGAAATCAGCGCCACCCTGCCTTGTGCAAGAAACAAGCAACAGCCCCTTTAAATGGCTTCCCGTTTGAGCGATCAAACCCGAAGGAAAAGCTTCTGTTTATACATCCAGTACAGCACACACCAGAACAGCACCAAGACGCCCACCCCAAGCAGGAGAGGCTCCATAGACGGGCCTAGGATCTGGAACACTTTGGTTCCAACGTGAATTTTAAGAGAGCTGACAAAAAACGCCCTCCAAAGTCCGGACATACAATAGGCCGCAATGGAGTTCATCCCTATCACGATCATGGGAAAGGCCCATGCACGTTTTTCAAATATATCGATGCTTGTATTAACGCTCCCGCGTCCAGGCTGAAGAAATCGTGCCGGGGGGCAAAAAGCAAATGCCTATTAACTGTCCTGCTGATTCAAGTTCACCGGCACCTCTGGGAATCTGGAAAACCGGAAATGTGACCATCATCCCAGCATAGTGAAGGAAGGGTAGCGAGCCCTCCATGTGGGTCTTTGCCCTGCCGTGGGCTGGATGGAGTTGCGAAATTGCGTCCGAGGCGTCCGAGGTTGGCGTTTGCAGGCAGG
>CANJZW010000163.1 GCA_947479475.1 Chthoniobacteraceae bacterium | reverse complement strand
CTGGTATTGTATTTGAGGCCGGAGATAAGCGCCCAAATCTCGAAAAAAACGCGGATTCCAAACCGCGCGGATCGAACGTTTGTGAAAAACGGCTATTCACGGACAGACTCTAAATCATGTTTTCAAGGACTCGCTGAGCCAGCTTGCCACCCGAAGATGCCGGCGTTTGAGCCATACTCTCAAGAAAACCCCACGTTCGTGCCGCTCAAGACGCCCCGTTTCACTGGGCGAAGCCCGCCTAATGCTCAGCCCCCATCGCAGAGAGCATCTTCCGGGCGGTCTCCCCGCCTTTTCGACGCTCCAGCAACATTTTGCTAATAGGCCGCGAGCCCCACTCCAAAATCTCGATATTGACCATACGCACCCCCCACAACCGCATCATCGATGCGTTCGGCATGTACAAGTCTATCGTCCGTTTACCCACCAAAGCGCTCCCATAGTCCTCCACGACATAGGAGCGCCCGGTTTCCTCCACCCGAAAACGCGTTCCAACAGGCAACCAGCTCCAGTCCGCAGCCGCCGAGGACACATCACTGCCGAAGCGTAGCCGGCTCCCGACGGCGTTGTGAACCCCGCCCGCCTCTGTGTGCGTGTACGCTGTCGAGCGAACCTGCATTCGGTTTGGTCCGTTCGTTTGCCGCACGCCTTCAACTTCGGCGCAGCCGCCCAGAAAGAGCAAAAAAAGCCATGCCACCCTTCCCGGCATTCTTAAAATCATGCTGGGGGGCCGAACCTCCCGGTTTCCTGTCAGCTTTGAACGTTTGATAGTTCCAGCACTCATCATCTGGAACAGATTGTGACACACTTTGCGCCCGCTTGGGAAGACGAGTGTTCCATGCTTTGAGCGCTTCAAAAACATGCAATTTTTTAAGTCCTTTTACTCCTCTCGTCCGCAGTAAAGGTGAGAACGCGAAGGGGACCTCTCCTGACCAGGCATCCTTCCCGACTAGGCACCCTCAATCCCCTGCCTTGATTCCGTTTTACCCTCCGAGTTGCGATCTGGTGGCTTTTTAAGAATGTGTTTGTTCAAATATCTGCGAAGTTTGATCTGCAAAGTTTGAATAACCGTTTCGAGCCCCGTGTTTAACCGGTGTTCAAACGGTGTTTGGCACATGTGAAAACACTCATCCGGTCTGCGGCCCATATTTTGTAAAACCTTTTTGCAGAGTCCTCCTTCACTCCATCCCCTGCCCGCCCGACTCAAATTCCAGAGCAATCTCCCTCAGATACTCGTCACCACCGCCGCAGACGCCCGCTCAACTCCGCCCTACAACCCTCCTTCACCGAGGCAAAAATCATGCGCTGGTCCTTTCAAATCGCAAAAATCACTGGAATTCAAATCCGGCTCCATCTGACCTTCCTCGTTTTGCTCGCCTGGGTCGGTTTAGGCAGCGCGCTTGAAAAAGGATGGCGCTCGGCTTTCACGGGAGTGGCGCTTGTCCTTCTCGTTTTCTCCTGCGTGCTGCTGCACGAGCTCGGGCACGCTTGGGCTGCCAGGCGTTTTGGAATTCGCACCCCGGACATCACCCTGCTGCCCATAGGCGGCATCGCCCGCCTCGAAAGGATCCCGGAGCGGCCCAGCGAAGAAATCGTGGTCGCCCTGGCAGGGCCCTTGGTGAGCGCGGGGCTCGCGCTCGTTTTCGGGGCCGCTTCAGGGTTCACCCTGCCCCCTCTGGACGGAGAAATCCAAGAGTGGGGGCAGCTGTTTTCCAAGCTTTTCACCATCAATAGCTGCCTGCTCCTCTTTAATATGCTCCCAGTTTTCCCGATGGACGGAGGCCGGGTTCTAAGGGCCCTTCTGGCCCTGCACTTTAGTTACCGCCGCTCCACCCGGATCGCAGCCACCATCGGACAGGGCCTGGCGATTGTCCTCAGTCTTGTGGGACTGTGGCTCCCAGCGCCCATGCTGCTTTTCATCTCGGTTTTTCTGTTCTTAAGCGCCGGTTCTGAGGCTTCCCAAGTCGATCTCCGGGAGGCCTCCGCCGGACTCAGGGTGCAGGACGCTATGGTCACCAAATTCAGCCTTTTACCCCAAACCGCCCACCTCGCCGATGCAACCGACCTTCTACTCCACGCCTCCCAGCACTTCTTTCCTTTGACAGATGAGGGTGGCCGCCTTATCGGCCTTTTGACGCGCAACAGCCTCATCCACGGGCTGAACGAGGCCGGTCCCATGGGCTCCGCCCTCTCCTACTCGAACCGGGAACTGCCCTGCCTGCACCCGTCCCAAACGCTGGCCAATGCCTGCGCCCTGATGCAGCAGTTCGAAACTCCCGTACTTCCGGTTACCAACGCTGGGGGCGACCTCGTCGGGCTTTTCACCGCTGAAAACCTGGGGGAACTCATGATGATGGAGACTCAATCCCGAGAATCTGTTTTGGATCGAAAACGCCGGTTTTAGATCAACACACAGCAGCCAACCTGTTTCTTGAATGGAATGAGAACGCCATCCACCACGGACCATATTTTTAAAGTCAGGCTTGGCAATAACACGGGGAGTGCCCGTTTGGTGCTCTGGTTCTTCCTCCTGTTTCCGGCATGGAGCCCCACCCTTTTTTCCTCGGTGCCCTCCAAGGAGACGGGGGCTCCCTCCAAGGAGACGGGGGCTCCCTCCAAGGAGACGGGGGCTCCCTCCAAGGAGACGGGGGCTCCCTCCAAGGAGACGCAGACTCCCTCCAAGGAGACGCAGACTCCCTCCAAGGAGACGGGGGCACCTTCCCAAAAGACTCTGGCTCCCTCCGATGCGCAAACCCTGATCGCGGCAGGAGACGCCCTTCAGGCCACCGGACGCTGGCGAGAGGCGCGTGCAGAATTGGAAAAAGCGCTGGCCCTTCCGGGCTGCACCGTTGGGGAGCGCCACCGGGCACAGGTGAAAATCGCCGCCGGTTTTTTAGAGGAGGCCGATGACTCCCAGGCAACCAGCCTCCTCGAGTCGCTGCTCAGCGACAAGGAGCTCGGGACGGAAAACAGGGCTGCCGCCCTCCTTCTCACGGCGAAGGTCTTTTCCAAATACGGCGACCGCACCTCCTGGGAGAAAGTCAGAAAGGCCTGCCTGGAGGCACTCTCCCTTGAAGACGCCGACCCTGCCAGTCGCATGGCCGCCCGGGAGGCGATTGTTCCCGCTTATTTGTACTTCACCCAGAATAGGGAGGCCCGCCGTGAACTCGAAGCCCTCACCTCGCTCGGAGGCCAGCCCGGCCAGACGCTCCTTTCGCAATTAGTCGCTCTGGCGCGGGTCTTGATTCTGGAAAAGGCTTATATCGAATCTCGGTCGGCCCTGGACCGAGCCTCGAGCCTTTTGGATGAAGCAGCCGGAGACGGGGCCAACAACAATGAAAACCGTGCCGAAATCCAGCTCCTCCGCGGGTTAAGTTTTATGGAGGAAGGTCTCGAGGGGCGTGCCAAAGCGGAATTGCAGCAGGTGGCAGGGATGGCTGGACAATCCGCCGCGTCCCCCCAAACGCGGGAGGCGCTGGTGCGGCTGAGTCTGAGGAAGTGGCTCCCGGAAGAGGAACCTACTTTAAGGGTTTTGTTCATCGGCTCGAGCCACACAATCCGGGGGAACTTGCCCCTTTTGATAGAACAGATGGCAGCCTCAGCCCCGGCGGGAAGCCTGCGGATCAGGGCGGGAGAACACGTCCGCACGGGCACGGGCATGCGCGTGTTTTGGGAGGAGGGCGAAGCCAAACACACCGCCAGGGGCAAAATTGCGGGCGAAGCGTGGGACGCCGTCGTGGTGGAAACCTTTTATCGAAATCCACGGCAAATGCTGGAGGAATACGCAGGAAAATACGCAGGGCTTGCCAGGGAAAACGGGGCGCGCCTCATTGTTTATGAGAGCCCTGTCGCCAAGGAAACCCCTTACCCGGACGGGTTCGCCGCTTTTCACGAGGAGAACGTCCGCTTGGGACGCCTGCTGGATCTTCCGGTCGCGCCAAGCGTCCACGCGTGGATGCAAATCCTCGGTGGAAAACCGACGCCTCAAAAAATGGGCACCCTTTACGCAGACTGGATACACGCCTCGCTCAAGGGCGCCTACCTGACGGCGTGCTGCGTGTACTCCGCATTAACAAACAGGAGCCCCGCCGGTCTTGCCTATCCGGAGGGAGTTTCAAGCGAAGAAGCAATGCTCTTCCAAAAAATAGCCTGGAACTCTTTCGAGGAAACGGAGGCCGCCAAAAAGCGCTGACGCTTCTTCCTATTCCCCAACCCGTTGCTTTTTGGCACGCTTCAAAAAAAGCGGAGCGCACGAAATCAAACCCCAACCCCCTGTGAAAGTCCGCCTTATCTTTCACTTCTCTACAGACGCATATCCAGAATGAGTTTGGCTTCATCTTCCTTTTCCACTGCTGTGACTCACTCGGACTTTCTTGTCTCTGCCCCCGGACGCGTGAATCTCATAGGGGAGCACACCGACTACAATCAGGGCTGGGTTCTTCCCATGGCCATTAAACGCGGAATTCAAATGCAGGTCCGCCGCCGAAGCGACCGCCTGGCGCTCGTTCAAAGCGAAAAGGAAAAGCAGGCCGTGCACATCGATCTCACCATGCCCATTTCTCCGGGACCCCTCGCCTGGGGGCGCTACGTGGAAGGGGTCCTTGCTGGATATCAGAACCTCGATTGGAAGATACCCGGTTTTGAGGCGCGGATTTCGTCAAACCTGCCTGCTGGAGGGGGTCTCAGCAGTAGCGCAGCGTTGGAACTGGCAACGGCCACAGCAATTGAAACGCTCTGCCAAAAATCCTTGCCGCCGATCGAAAGAGCACTCCTTTGTCAGCACGCTGAACACGAATTCGCGAATGTTCCGTGCGGAATCATGGATCAATTTGCAATCACCTTCGCACAAGCTGGTCATGCTCTACTTTTGGACTGCAGCTCGAATGCGATGACCCATATTCCTTTCGATAGCAGCTCCGTTGTGATTCTGGTCATCAACAGCGGCGTCAGACATGCTTTGGCCGACGGAGAATACGCAAAACGCCGGGCCGAATGCGAAGATGCGGCAAACTGGTTGAAAGTCCCTTCGCTGCGGCGAGTTACCCAAAAGCTCTGGCAAGAGAAAGGATCCTCTCTGCCTGAGCTCTTGGGAAGACGCGTGAAGCATCTCATTTCTGAGAACGAAAGGACGCTCGCTTTCGTAGCGGCGCTCAGAGCCTCCGATTGGAAGACCGCCGGGCACCTCATGTACGCCAGCCACGCGTCGCTCGCCCTGGATTACCAAGTGAGCTGTCCGGAGCTCGATAAGATCGTGGAATTGGCACACGTCATCCCGGGTGTTTACGGATGCAGAATGACCGGCGGCGGCTTTGGTGGGTGCGCTGTCGCATTAATCGAAAAAAATCAAGCGAAACAGATTATGGTAGAACTCAAGCGTCAGTACCAAAATTCTTCTGGCATCACCCCTGCCCTTTTCTTAACTGATGCGGCTCACGGCCCTACGGTCACGGCTCTAAACTAGATTCACTCCCCTCGTATCCCATAGCCCCCACAGGCAAAGAGAGAACCTCCAAAAGATCTTTTTCAAAACAGGCAACCACCCGATCCCAACCCAGTTGCCGCGTTGTCGCCGTTCCACACTCCGCCAAACGCTCGCGCAGCGGCGCCTCTCGCGCCAGACGCACCGCATTCTGAATAAACGTTTCCGCGTCTCCCACCCGCGCGACAAGGCCGTTTTCGCCACCTTTAATAAATTCACGCGCCGCGGCGTAATCGAACGCACTCACCGCCAAGCCACTCGCCATCGCCTCGGTAACGACGTTCCCGAAAGTCTCTGTGGTGCTGGCATGCAAATAGACATCACCCGAAGCGTAATGCGCCGCCAGGTTTTGCCCGGTGTAAAAGCCTGTGAAAATGGCATCCGGACGCTGCCTCTGATATGCCGACAGCAACGGCCCATCCCCAACCAACACCAACCGGGCGCTTGGCTCCACCGCCTTCATTTCATCAAACGCCCGGAAGAGCAACGGATAGTTTTTTTCAGCCGCCATCCGCCCCACATGCACCACCGCCAGATCCTGCGGCTTTAATCCCCACGAACACCGTAACGATTCGTCCCTGCGTTTTGGTGAAAACAACTCGGAATCCACCCCGCGTGAAAGCAACCGCAGGTTTGCATATCCCTCTCCTTTGAGCCGCCCCAATAGATCCTGCGTGGGAACAAACGTCCGCATCGTGCGGTTATGGAGATAACGCAGCCAAGCCCCGACCACCGGCTTCATCCACCCCATCCGATAGTCCCGCGTGTACTGGTCGAAATTCGTATGGAAGCTGGAGGTGACAGGAATGCCCAGCTCCAATGCCGCCGTCACGGCGGACGCGCCCAGCGGCCCCTCGGTTGCGACGTGCACGACATCCGGGCGGACCAACCGCCAAAGGCTCCTTAATCGTTTGCCTGCAGGGAGGCCAATCCGAAGCTGAGGGTAACCGGGCATCGGCATCCCCGGCAGCCGAACCTGCCGGCAGGCCACCCTTTGAGTAACACTGTACTGTGGCGATTCATGTCGCTGACGCGGCCGAATCAGAGTCATTCGATGCCCCCGGGAGGTCAGGCCATCCACAAGGCGGCCCAAGGTCATGGCGACGCCATTGATTTCAGGAGCGTATGTTTCCGTGATGAGCGCGATATGCACGTTGGTTGTGTGGGGCCTCGAACACTTAGTATCGGCGCGTTTCTGAATCAATGACTTCACGAGCGGTTTAATTACGCTACACGAGAGGCGGCCATTGTGGTTTTGTTTGGTTTGGTTGAAGTGCCGGTCTTCTCTCTGCTGTTAGCCTCCCAGCGTCGGCGGCGTTGGGAAAGTTTTTG
>CANJZW010000162.1 GCA_947479475.1 Chthoniobacteraceae bacterium | reverse complement strand
CGATATGAAACTGGTCAGATCCGGCCGCTTTGAAAGCGGCGGTTTTTTCGGTTTGCGGGCGGTTTTTCTTCACCCCTTCCACACAGATCTTTTTCTTTTTCTCTGTAACAAGGAAAAGATGCAGCGGCCTGAAACAACTTCCATACCGTTTTTTCACTCCACTTTCAACCCGCCGACATCCATCCACGTTCACGCCGGCCCTCGCACACGACCGCTCTCCGCTTCTGGCTGAGGTGCGAAACTCTAGGGGGCGCCGTCTGAGACGCATGACTGGGATTGTCTTTTGAAAACTCGTTAGTTTACCGGAGCCCGCGTTCATTTGTCAGCACCTGCCCTTATTGCCCAAAACTGGTTTGCGATGATCTTCCGCACATCGGTGCGATAGTGACGGTTCAGCACCTCTCGGCCTCCCTGATGTCCAAGCTCGGTTTCCACGACATCCATCCCGTCTACAGGGGCCAAGTATGATGCGAAGCTGTGTCGGAATCCGTCTTGGATCCGAGTGACCCCCGATTCCTCAAACACCTCCCGCATTTTCTTCCGGAGTGCTTGTCCCTTCACTGGGCAGACTAACCCTACTCGGGTGCCACCACGTAGAATGTGCCACTGAATCCAGGACTGTAGCGATGACCGGATCTTTACCGATCGCTGCTTTCCAGTCTTGGTAATACCTCCGGGGAGTTCGATCCGTTTGTGGTGACGGTCGTCGTGAAGAATGTGCCCCCACTCCAGCTTGACGATTTCACCATCCAGATGATCGGGGCGGACGCCTGCAAAGGTCATGATTGCCACAGCAGGAACAAGATCGGGATGCTTTTTGACCGTAGCCAGCATGAGTTTTTTAATCTCCGAGGGGGTGTATATCCGAACTTCTTTGGTGCGTTCCACCGCAGCGAATTCGCAGTCGTTGGCTGGATTTTCTCTGAGCCATTTTCTTGCGCCACTCATGCACCAATTCAGGACAGAGCGAATCTCCCTAAGCATGGCATTCCGATAGGTTGGGGCGGCATCCTTCAAACAGTCTTCAATGTCGTCTCGAGAAATTTCGGCAACCATCTTCGGGTGCAGAGTGACCATACGCTTTTTCGTGGCCACAAGCCTCCTGCGGTGCACCTTACTAAGGTCCTTGTCCACCCGGTCCAGGTAGGCATCCCAAGCTTCACTGAATGGCTTGCTCGAGTCCCTTCGACGAATCTGTTCGAGGTACTCTCCGACAATCACTGTTAGCTGGGTAGTGCAGCCCGAACTTCTGAGAAGTTTAAGGGCGCTGGCGGCCTGTTGTTCATCGGCGGGAGAAAGCAACTTCGCGGCAGTTCCATGATTTTCCTTTCGCACCTTGATGCGTTGAATAGCTCCCAATGCTTCCTCTTTGGTCTTAAAATAACGCTTCTGCCGCGTGCCTGTTTCAGACAAGCGAGGGGGTATGGAGATCCACCAGCGGCCTCGGGCCTCATCTTTTCGTGGTTCAAACGTAGCGTTTCTGCCCATGCTCGAATAGTGACAAATAGGGACACTATTTCAAGTAAAATGGGGCCGCAGCTGGCCAGTTCTGACCGCAATTTACTCTGTTGAGTAAAAGCGCCTACTGTAAAACCTGTGATTTGTAATCAGCAGGTCGTCGGTTCGAGCCCGACTGCCGGCTCCCTCTCTCAGAGGGACTTACGCAAGCACTTTGGAGATTCAGCTCACCCAGAGCTGAAAAAGTACTGTTAAAGTACAGTTAAAACAGAAGGTACGCTCGTTTCGGCACCCCAAAGACCACGACGCAAGTCTTTGGAAATGGGAATAAGGGGCGTCCTTTTTTGTCCGAGAGCGGCGGCGCCATTGTTAAAGTACAGTTATACCTTGCAAGATAAACCGAGTTAGGGGTTTCCGTCTGATGTGAAGTTCAATTCGAGGTCGTTCTGCTGAAACCCAGCCCTCCCCGTTCGTCTGCGACAGGGAAATCGACACAACCAACGCCTCGCCGTGGGAACCAGCAGTTGAGACCAGCGAGTTTGGTGCTCTTAACTGGTCAAAAGCGGCATCCCCATGGCCTTGGCAACCGCCAACTGACGCGCATCGGTTGTTAAAAAAGCCTCTGCCTGTGTCAATTTCGCCTGAGCGCAATGGAGTATGTCCAGGGAGCGACAGCCAATTTCTGGAGTGAGCCGAGCCGATATGTCCAGCGCCAGAGATGAGGCCCTTTCCCAATCTGGATTCACTCGCCTTAGGGATCCTGCCTCTAGGTCAGCGATAATTAGGGATTTTACAGCGGCAACCTGTTCCGGTGTGGCCCTGCCTTGAAACACCTTTAAACTCAGCGCGTTTGTTAACTCGAGGTCGTGCAACGAGCTGAAGATAATCACTTTTCCAGATACTGCAGCTGCCACGGAGGCACTGTCTGGCTCTGGGTAGTACAACTTCACCAAACAGCCGGTATCCAAATAGATCATGCGCCGGCTACTCGAGAATCATGGACGATCTCACTCAATGGAGCGCCCTCAGGTTTTGCCCCCCAAATGGCTTGGGCGCGGCCGACGTAATCGGGAGTTTTTGGACTCAGATCGTGTGTCAGAGGCGGAACAATCCGAGCAACAATGCGCCCAGATTCGACGATCTGAACCTCCTCGTCGCTTGCAAGCCAATGGAGAATTTCAGGCCACTGCTGCGGGATCTGTTCGGCAGTCGCGGTTTTCATGCTCTTAGCCTACACTGGGACGCCAAATTAAACAACATTTCAGCCTTCCGGCTAGCCCAACTGCATTGGCTCCGGAGATTCTAGACCCTCAAACTTCGGTGTTCCACCTGGACTCTCTGCTCCGGAACGTTCTCCACCTGGTATGCAATATCTTCCAGCGAGGCACTCGACTTCGCCTTTACCGCTGCACGATTGTAGCCTTTGCGACGGGGCGCCCACGCTCTAGCCGTGAGACGGCACAACTCCAGCGCAGCCCTGTCGAGCTCAAGAGGGTTCCGTCGTTCGCCAACTGGAAATTCATTTTCCAAGAAATGCACTGCTTTCTTGAGCCACTCCGAAAGCCGTCTTACGTCGCCCGGGGATGATCGAACCGCCTGAAAATGCCGTGCCAGACAAAGGACGAATGCGGGAAGCGCTTCGGAACTAATCTCAACGAGGGGATCCACCATCGTGGGCTTTGTGGAGACAAGATTCTCCCGGTACTTCTTGAAAAACGCGTTGTCAAACAGCACCCCGGACTCGACCGCCACAGCAGAAGCGGCAGGATCATTTTGCAGCAACCACTCGGGGCAAACTCCCGTTTCCATGCTGATCCTTAGGGCCGCATCCCGTGTCATGTGAATTCGACCGGCGCTGACCTTGTTTACCCAACTTGGTGAACGGCCGATAATTGAGGCGAGCTCATGCTCCCCACCAAGGGGTCCAAGGTGGGAGCGCAAGGCGGCGAGACTGGTACGGTTCCTAGAGTGAGCCATGCCTTAAAATTACCGCTACCAAAAAAAAACGCAACATTCCCCTAATTGTGCTGTCTCATCTGGATTGCTTGAGAAGAGTTGACTTATATTTCAGCACAGACCACCGCCAATTTTATGCAAAAATCCCGTCTCAAAATCTCCGAGTACCGCCACAACGGCAGGCTGCAGTCCCGCGTCTACTACCCGAAGGGCTCCCCCAACAAACCTTCGGGCGGCTACAAGTGGTACAGATCAAGGGCTGCGTCCGAACAGGCCATCATCGAAAACAACGCTCTCCAAAAGCGTTATGGAGAAATCGCAAAGGACGTCACCCTCCGAGAACTGGTGGAAGCCCGCCAGGCAAAGGACGAGCTCACTGATACGGGGCTTACACTATTGGATGCAGCACGGCAGGTTAAATTGGCACTGAATGCAGCACTCGAGTCCAAATCAGTTGGTGACGGCCTCAATGCCTACCTTGAAGATGTCCGAAGCAAGTTTGACGAACGCAAAGAACACAGTCCCCGCTCCGAACCGAGGCACTGGCGTAGTGTAAAACGGTCCATCGCACGTCTGGAGCCGCTGAAAAATCTTAGCCTGAGGGAGATCACGTCTGACAATATCAAGCCTCTGCTCAAGGGGCTCACGAAATCCTCGCTCAGCAGTCACCTTCGCAACCTGCATGCAGCATTCCAATACTGCGCGGACCACGGTTGGCAGGAAGAGAATCCAGCCAGTGGCTTAAAGCGCATGAAGGCCGACAAAGCTTCCAGGGCGAGAAGTGTTCAGACCTACAGCGTCCAGGAAGTTGAACGGATCATGGAGGCAGCCATCACGGTGGACATGAGGACTGTGCCTTACCTCGCCATCTGTTTCTTTGCGGGTGTGCGCCCAGAGGCGGCAATGAAGATGAAATGGTCCGACGTAAGCGCCAATGGGTACCTCTATGTCCCCCATACGGCGAACAAAAGCGGTCACGCATACAACGCCAAGATGCAGAATCCTCTCATCTGCTGGCTCGAGTGGTGGGAAACGCAGGGGAACCAGCGCTCAGGCGAAATCCTACCCGTGTCGGCCTCTACTCTCAAACGGCAACGCAAACTGATCCTGAAGAAAGCCGGAATAGACCGCTGGATCCAAGACGGCACGCGCAAAACCTTCGCCACGGCCTACAGGGAGACATTCAAGTGTAAGCTAATGACCAGTGCGGCGCTTGGGCACAAGGGCACAACCGTCCTCGACGAGCACTACGACAGCCGCCTGATGACAAACGAAGAGGCAGCAAGGTACTGGCAGATTCTCCCGCCAGTGGCACCTATTCCAAAAGAGGAGGCTTCTTGCTCATGAGCGGATCAAAAAATTCAAGCCGCACTCTTGCCGGCGCCTTTCAAACAAACCTGATCAAACAGCTCGGAAAGCAGCGCCTCCATGCTTCCAAGAGCACCTCATTGCCAACCCCAGAACGAAAGCCGGCCTCAGTCATTACGCAGCAGCAACCTGCTTCAAAATACGTCGCCACAAAGGCTGCCTACCAGCACCTCGGAATTTCTAGAGCAACCTTCTTTCGCCTGAAAAAACAAGGGCACTTCACACCCTCGCCTGTCACCGGTCGCTACCACCTTGACGATCTGGACCAGCATGTTCGCAGTCCTAGCCGTCACAAGATTAAGCCGAAGACCGCCGGTGAACCACCTGACAAAGCAACCGAGCGCAGCCCAACGCAGCGATGGATCAGCTTCCACCCCGCGTCTATCCATCTCCTCTCCAGTACAACCAGACACAGCAGCACCAAAATCCGCCTATGAAAACCAGTTCCATTACCCACAACGACAGTCCCCCCCAAGATCAGTTTCCTAGCGTCAGCCCAACCGGAGCCATGAACAGTTACCCACACAAGAGACCTTTTCCGGAAGACCCATTCGGACAAGTTCCAAGCGACCCGTCCACCAGCGATTCCGCTCAGTCGCTATATTATGATAGAACCCTCCTTAATACCCCTCCTACCTCTCTCCCATCCAAGGCTAACAACCCGCTCTCTCCAACTAACGACAACCTAAATCCAGTCGAAGAAAAACCACTGGCCAACAAGAAACCAAGGGTCCGCAATTACCTCATCGTTGATCTAGCTGACAATGCCCCTAACCATGCTGACCATGACCATCTCAGGTTTTACGCTGAAGAGATCCTTAAACCGATCTCGGTAAAGGGGGCTCGTGACAGGTATTCCCTAAACTGGCTTAACGTCGCAGAACTTCTCGCCAACAAGGAGTGTCTGGATCCTCGTGCCCAGGATCTTCTGCGCATGTTCGTGAAAAGCAAATGGGACACTGTCTCTTGGCTCGAAAATGGACTCAAGTCGACCAATGGAAAATTATCCCAGGCTCTCCTCCTGCTCATTGCATCCGAGGCGTGGCACATCGTTCCCAACGCTTACACGATCGTGGAGTCCAATCTCAGGAACAAGGACGGCAAGTATTCTCCAAAGGGCTGCAAGCGAAGATTTATTTCTCCGAGGGCTGCCAGGAGACAAATTCTTAAGTTCAAAAATACATTCGCTCCTGAACGACTGTTTCCTAGACACCATGCCTATCTAGTCCTCTTTGAATCACCCGAGGAGCTGCGCAGCGTGGGGCACAACCCGGCCCAGCGTCGAGAGGACTATGACAAGTTCTTTAGCAAAAATCGACAGTCGCTCATGGACTGGAAAGGTTCAGGCAAAATCCGAGCTTTTTTCCTGAGTCATGAAATCACATGCCTTTCGATCCTTGAGCATACCTTCAACCCTCACTCCCACGCTGTAGTCTGGGTGGATGCTGAAAGCGACGCCAGCTTCATCGACGAGTTCATTGAGGCTGGTGAATTGATCAAATACCTGGACACTCCGAGGACGAACTGGGCTGACTTAAAAAACTACCTTTACTACATGATGAGGGCTCACAGCCTTGCTAGTGTCTACGAGCGGGAATTCACGTCGGCCGACCCTGTGAGCTTCAACAAAGCTACGGTAAACGCCATGCGCTCTATCGTCGAACTCCAGTGCGGCGACGGAGGCGGCCAGGGCAAGCAGAAGCTCTACAAGGCTGGGATTCCAACGAGGAAAAAGAAATAAACAGTTCAGGTAGGCTCACCAAAATATATGGATTCCATGATTCTGGATTCATGGACTATGACCAGCGTTCTAAAGCATCAGTTCACATTGCCAACGATCCGGAGCATCCTCCCCAACCCCATAACACTAGCGCAGAAATGCCCCTGGCTTGCCCTCTTGCTATTTCTGCCAAGAATCTCAGGCATTCTCCTGAACTTGATTATCAGAACCGGAATCCTCACTGGCGCAGAGTCTTGTTCTTCAGTCTCAGCGACAGCCAATTTAACCTCATCTCATGATCCAAGGGCGTAAAATCGGAAATTCTCCTCAACTCGAATTCACGGCTCTTGTTGACGCTGCTGAAGCTGAGTCCTTGGGTCTTCTTCAAAAACAAAAGAAAAAAAGGCGCAAGGAAATGGTTCAACTAATAGCCTTGAGAAGACCATCTGCCAGGCTACAGCTGACTGACTAGT
>CANJZW010000161.1 GCA_947479475.1 Chthoniobacteraceae bacterium | reverse complement strand
TTTCACGCAGAAGCGCGTCAAAGCGCAAAATTTCCTCCGGCTCAGAGACAACTCTGAGGAGGAGGCACTGGCTGAGTTTGCGCGCGTGGGATTCTGTTGCAAAAGTGGGTGCTGATATAGGCTTCATCCCAAACCCACACCGCAAAAAGTGGCGTTTTTGTTTATGGGAAACTTCCGCCGTTTATTCCAAGCCTCTTAGCTCTCGAGAAAAAAGAGCCCTGGCTGCTGCCATCGTCCCTGCTGGTGGCCCGTTATTTTGCAAAGCAACAGGCCGAGATCGAGCGACTGGAAGCCGATGCTGCCGCGATCGGGCAGATGCTGGAGGAGCTGTTGGAGGAACACTGCGGCGAGGACGGTCTTCTGGAGGACGCCAAGGACGAGGATGAGGACAAACTCACCAAAGCCTCCGCCGCCGCCCGTTTGAAAAAGATCAAGAGCGATCTCGAAGCCGCCGAAGAGCGCAGAGTACTCGCCGAATACGTGGCCCTCTGCGAACGAGAAACGGAACTGGGGGCGCAGGCCAAGTCGGTGCAGGAAGCCCTCATGGAGAAGGTGCTCGCCCAGTATGGCAAGCTCCCCGACGACAACATCCGCACGCTGCTGGTGGAGGACAAATGGCTGGATCGCTGTCCGCCGCCGCCCCGTGGGGGAGAGGCTTTCGGGGATTTCCACCTTCCATTCGCTTTTCGGTGCCCAGTTGATTTTTGTCGGTTTCAGGGAAAGCGTATTCGCCATTATCTTTATTGCCGCATATTGCCCGAATTCTCCGAAACGCGACTCTCAGCTCACTTATCAGAGGATCCGCGCACCTTCCGACTTTTATGCGTCCCTTTTCCACAAAAGACGCTTGCCAAAAGGGTTCGCGGCGCCGATTCTCCTCCCCCTCTTACGTCGGGCCGTAGTTCAGCTTGGTAGAACGCTTGAATGGGGTTCAAGAGGTCGCGAGTTCGAATCTCGCCGGCCCGACCAATTTGAAAAGGGGCGTTTTACCAATGGAGCCTCCTCGTATCTGGTCACGTATGACGAGCATTTGCAGGATTTCTGAGTGTTTTATCCTGAGTTCATCTCCTGCGAACGGTTGGGTCACTTGCCACACTTGCGCGCGCCGTTGACGCCTTGAGCCATCATGGGCCGCAACTGAGCGCTACCCCTTCCTGCGTTCCCTCGAAATGATACGGGGATATTTGCTTTTTGCCCCCCCCTACGATTTCTTCAGCCTCAGACATCCTGACGACTACCTAAACCATCTCGTTGGAAAAGGAATCTTACTGATTTCAATTCCCTCTTCTTTCCGCAAGGTTACAGTGAGGAATAGAGCCGAGCGAGATCAGGAACAGATCATCTCAATTCCCTTGCCTTCAGGATGTCTGAGCCTGAACGCGGGCGTCCACAATGAATCCAGGCGAGCTGCGCGAGAGCCGGAGGCCCGAGTGGAGAAGCCGGAGGCTCGGGGCGAGCTGTGGTCGGAACCCTTGGGTGCCGGTGACGCTGGCAAGCCCGGGCCAAAATCTCAGTAAAAACGTCACGGCGAGTTGACGCAAAAGATCCGTTCGCAGAAGGTGCGTGCGGATCTTATGCGAAATGCGACAGTTCTCAGGCCCTTTCAGCGCGGACGCCGATCCGTGGCGGATTTGGAGCGCTGGCGCCAGATTCGGGCGGATTGGGTGGCCGGCATCCACGCCGAAAGTAATTTCCACCTGCTTTTTGACCACATCCCGGGGGTGGCCTTTTTTGCAAAGGACCGGGAAGGGCACCTGATGTATGCGAGCCGCGCGCTTCTGGCCCGTTATGGCATGCAGGACGATTCCGGGATCCTCGGGTTCAAAGATCACGACATCAACCCCCGGAGCATGGCAGACGCTTATGTGGAGGACGATCTGAAGCTTTTTTCGGGGGAGGTGAAGATGGTGGAGCGGGTGGAACTTTGGTGGGATTTGCAGGGGTTGCCCGACTGGTATTTGGTGACGAAAATCCCTCTGTTTGCGCCCGACGGCCGCTGCGTTGGCGTGGCTGGGATCCTTCGGGCGCCTGCCGAATCCGAGCGGAGTTTGCCCTTGTTTCAAACGGTTGCGAGGGCGGTGGAGGTGATTCGGCGGGACTATGCAAAACCTTTGCGGGTCGAGGCTGTAGCGGAAGCCTGCGGGCAGTCGCTGCGTCAGCTGCAGAGGCACTTTCAGCGCTCCTTCGGTCTCACGCCCCAGGAGTTTCTCATCAAAACCCGTGTGATCGCCGCCTCGCGTTTGTTGGAGGACCCTGCTTTTTCTCTTTCGCAGGTGGCGGAGCGGTGTGGTTTCGGGGATCAAAACACGTTTTCCCTGCATTTTCGCCGCAGAACAGGGGTGACTCCCGCCGCGTACCGGCGGAAAGTGGCAGGGGAGAGGAGTCTTTAAATGGGTGTCGTATTTCGGCGGTGTTTTTGTCGCGTTCAATACGGGCTCCCCGCTTTAAGATAGAGGCTTGAGCCCAGCCTGCCCCAAACCATGAATTTCAACACCACCCACCCTCCTTTCGGATCGCCCAGCCCGTTTGTTGGGACTCAAAAACGCGTGAGTCATGCCGTGTTCGATTTCGACGGGACCCTTTCCTGGCTCAGACACGGATGGCCTGAGATGATGCTGGAAACTTTCGCGCCGCATCTTCCGGCGGGGCAGGACATGCAGGATCCCGTGATCCGGGAGCGGTTGCTCCACTTGATCCTGGCGCTTAATGGCAAGCCGACCATTCAACAAATGGCGATGTTTTATGAGTACGCGTGTTCCCAGGGCGCGAAGCCGCCGGAACCGGAACCTTTGAGGGCGGCTTTTCAGGCGTGTTTGGACGGGCACATTCAGGCGAGAACGGCCAGGATAAGCGCCGGAACGGTCCCTGTGGATGCTTATGTCGTGGCGGGTGCGCGCTCCTTGCTAGAGCATCTGAGCCGCTGCGGAGTGCGGCTTTATGTGTTAAGTTCCACCATCGAGCACCGGGTGCGCGAGGAGGCGGCTCTTCTTGGGTTGTCTGCGTATTTTGAAGGGCGCATTTTTGGCAGCCCAGCCGACCCCACAGGCTACACGAAGCGCGCCGTGTTTGAGCGCATTCTTCGAGAAGAGGGGATTTCAGGCGGGCAGTTGCTGGCCATCGGGGACGGTCCGGTTGAGATAACCGATGCCAAGGCACTGGGAGGGTTGGCGATTGCCGTCTGCACGGACGAGGCAGTGAACGGCTCCGGGATTTCCGACCCGTTTAAGCATCAACAACTACTGGCCGCTGGAGCAGATCTTGCGATTCCAGATTTTAAACACGCCATCCCGCTGCTTGCGCCTCTTTTAGGACGATGAAAGCACCCAAGATTGCCCCTCTGGATCTCACGCGGTTGAGGACCCAGCCCCTTTCCCTCCGCCACAGCCTGACGGCCTGCGAAGATATTCTGGTGCCTTTGGAGGCCGAACCGCCCGCACTTTCGGCGGAACTTTTGGGTCAGGTGGACGTTGCCGTCGCCGCTATCCGTGCGGCACGCGTGCGCGGCGCGGGCGTGATGCTGGTTTACGGAGCGCACCTTTTGCGTAACGGAGCGGCATTGTTGCTGGACGGGTTGATGCGCGAGGGTTGGGTCACCCACATCGCCACTAATGGCGCGGGCACGATCCACGACTGGGAATACGCCTGGCTGGGTAAAAGCACCGAAGGCGTGGAAGCCAATGTAGCCACTGGCACCTTTGGTTGCTGGGAGGAAACTGGCGCTTACATTCATCTGGCGCTTCTCGCCGGTGCGCTCGACGGGCTTGGCTACGGCGAGGCGCTCGGGAGGTTTATCGTCGAAGATGGCGCCACGTTACCCTCTGTGGACGAGTTGCGCGGCCTCGTGGGGGCCGATCCGGAACACCGCCTCACCCCGGCGCGTGCGGACCTGCTGCATTTCATGCGGCAACGCGGCCTGGAGGGAGGGCGCATTGAGCTGCGGCACCGTTGGAAGCACGCTTCGATTCTCGCCTCCGCCTGGAAACACGGAGTCCCGGCGACGGTCCATCCGGGCATCGGGTACGACATTATTACGAACCACCCTAGCTTTAACGGGAGCGTCATTGGCCGGGCTGGAGGCTGGGATTTTGCGCTTTTCAGCGGATCGGTGGAGGGGTTGGAGGGAGGCGTGGTTTTGTCGGTTGGTTCGGCGATCATGGCCCCGCAGGTTTTTGAAAAGAGCCTTAGCTGTGTAAACAACCTGCGCCTTCAGGACGGCCAGGGAGCGCTGGCTGGGCACTCCATTTTTGTGGTCGATCTCCAGGACGGTGGAGGCTGGAATTGGTCCGCCGGTGAACCGCCGAAAACGAACGCCGCGTACTACCTGCGTTTCTGCAAAAGTTTCTCCCGCATGGGGGCTCCCATGCATTACCTGCAGTGCGACAACGTGGCCTTCGTCCACCACCTCTGGCGGCGCTTGGCCAAACCCTAGACCCTTTTCCTAATGACACTGGACCGCTTGCGTGCCCTTTTGGACGCCTTCGCCACACTCCGGATTGCGGTGGTGGGGGACTTTTGTTTGGACCGCTACTTGGAGATCGACGCCCTGCACCAGGAAATCTCGATCGAAACCGGTCTGCCCGTTTTTAAAGTGCAGCGCGTACGCTCCCAGCCCGGGGCGGCCGGAACGGTGCTCAACAACCTCGTCGCGCTGGGCGTGGGGACAGTTTTCCCCGTCGGTTTTTGTGGGGACGATGGCGAAGGGTACGAGCTGGAAAGGGCGCTTCGCCTTACCGAGCGAGTGGACACCTCCCATTTTTTGAGAACACCAGATCGGCGAACCTTTACCTACTGCAAGCCCCTGCTGCTTACCCCCGGAGAATTGCCACGCGAACTGAACCGCCTGGATTCCAAAAACTGGACGCCCACCCCCGAGTGCCTGTCCCTCGCGATGGCCAAAACGACACGCGACCTCGCCGCGCAGGTGGACGCCGTTGCGGTGATGGACCAGGTGGACATTCCCGGAACAGGGGTGGTGACCACCGCCGTGCTCGAAACGCTGCATGCGCTTTCCAAAAGCCGGCCTGTCGTGGTGGATTCCCGCAGTGGCCTGGCGGGTTTCCCCCCCGTAATTTTCAAGCTCAACCGGACGGAGTTAAATACCTTGGCAGGCCTTCCGCAAGACACGGGTAGGGGGGGCTTGAGCGCGGCACTGGAGGCGGTCGCCTTGCGAAACGGGGCTCCGGCTTTTGTGACACTTGCCGAAGAGGGGATTCTGGGTGCTCTACCGGGCTTGCCGGCGCAGTGGGTGCCCTCCCTCGGGTTGCGCGGTCCGATCGACATCGTTGGGGCGGGGGACTCCGTGACGGCGGCGTTGACGGCGGCACTGGCCGCGGGCGCCACGCTGGGCGAAGCGATGGAGTTGGCGATGTTGGCCGCGAGCGTGACGGTTCACCAGATCGGGACGACGGGCATTGCCGAGGCGGGCGCGCTTCTTGCCGTGGCCCAGTTGGGGCAGGCGCAATAGAGGGGCAGGGGCGGAGTGGAATAAACGCAACGACCCAGAAATAGGCAGAAAAGGACGGACTATGGCCGGGCCTGATCAGCCGTTTTTCGGGAGGCGGGCCGCAGGTTTTTGAAGGGTTCCCAGAGCTGGCTGAAGAAACCGTTGGGCATGGGGGAATCGATCCCGAAGTTTGCTGGCACCCTGTTTTTGGGCATGTAGTAGGTGCCAAAAAGAACATCCCAAAGCGGGAGCATCCCGGCGAAGTTTTTGTCCCGCGCTTCGGGTTCATTGGAATGATGCCAGCGGTGGAACACGGGGGAGGAAAGCAAGGCGCGCAGGGGGCCGTAATCCCAGTTGACGTTGGCGTGAAGGACGATGGCGTAGAGGGTGAGGATGGGCGCCGTGGCCAGCGTGAGAGTGGGGTTGTAGCCGAGAAGGAGGACGGGGGTGGCCTGCGCCAAACGGTCTACAAGTTCGTTGATGGGATGCACTCGGACGCTGGCCAGCCAGTCGACGTCCTCGGAACTGTGGTGCACGGCGTGAAAGGGCCACCATTTTCCGGTGTGAAAAAGGCGATGGGTCCAGTAGCCTAGAAAGTCCACAAGCAGGTAAATTTGGATCCCCTGGAGCCAGCCCGGTTGGCGGCTCAGCGGGCCGTACCCGTGGTAGAGGCCGCCGCGCAATTCTTGCGGAGTGGTGAGGTGAAATAGCAACAGAATCGCCGCTGGAATAAGGACGACACCCTTGACCACAATTTTCATCAGTGGCGCGGTAAAAAAATACATCAGGTCCGTGGCGTACCCTTTGCGAAAGACTCGCTGGGGTCGACTGCGCCCCGCGATTTTTTCGATCGCGTAGAAGAACGCACCCAGCACCATTAGCGCGAGAAGCGGGCGCAAGATCAGGGCTTTGAGCGTCATGGTTTTTTAAACACCGCGCGCCTTGGAGCGTTGCGCTTTTTGTTTTTGAGGGGCGCGTTTCTGCGCGTTTTAATGAGGGCACCTAGCTCTTTTGGGGAGAGGATTGTGTTCGAGTTTATTGCAAGCAGACTGCAACGGTTGTCCCGTTTGTTCCTGACAGCCTTCGCCGATGGACGCCACCCGTGCAGAGCGCGAAGAGGGTGAGCAGGGTTTTCAGGAGTGCAATTGAAAATTCGGTGATGATTAAGGCGCGGGCGGAAGTTGCTTTAGCCAAGCGAGGTTAAAGGCGTAGTGATTGTTGCTGGTGATGAGCTGCACGTTACCATCGCGCGTCTGGATAGCCGCAATGTAGCCGAGGGGCTCGGCCAGCGTGCCGCTGAGCGTGAATTCCAGCAAGTCAGTGCCATTGGCGGTACGCTCCTTGCCACCGGGGGATAGCAGGCGGCGCACGGGCCATGTTTTTCCTTCATCGAAGGAAACGGCGGCAAACATGCCATAACCTGTGAACTCCCCCGTGGCGGATTTGAAGGTCATGCCCTTTCGGGATTTCCAGTCGCGCCATGGGTCGGTGAAACTGCACAACAGGAGGGGACCCTCTTTCAGTCGGATCAGCACCGGACGTTGCTTGCCGCTGATCGCAGGAAATTCCGAGGCCTCGTAGGTCCAGGTACGCCCGAGATCGCTGGAGAAGCTGGCTGGTGTCTTGAAGTCGAATTTTTCCTGATCCTCCGTTTTGTCATAGCGGCTCAAAGCCATGATGCGGTCATCGGCGAGCTGCACCATTGCTGCGTGAATGCCGGAGTAGCGCACACCTCTGCCGCCGGGGCGGAAGTCGCTCTCGCGACGCTGCACATCGTTGAACGCCCACGTCTGGCCACGGTCGTAGCTGAAGAC
>CANJZW010000160.1 GCA_947479475.1 Chthoniobacteraceae bacterium | reverse complement strand
CGCGGTCGTCAGAGCACCAATCTGGCCGGTCGTGAGCGAAGCCGCCTGCGTGCTGGAGAGCGCCACCACCTGGTCGGTCGTCAGTGCTTCCACCTGGCCGCTGTTCAGCGCTGCCACCTGACTGGTCTTGAGTGCCCAAACCTGATCGGTTGTCAACGCCGCCACCTGCGAAGTTCTGAGCGCCGCCACCTGACCCGAAGTCAAGGAAGCAAGGTCACCGGTCTCAATTGCCACAACCTGCGCCGTTGTCAGCGCGCCAATCTGGCCCGGGTTCAACGAGGCTGCCTGCGCGCTCGTGAGCGCCACGATCTGGTCGGTCGTCAGCGCAACCACCTGAGAAGTCTTCAAAGCTCCCACCTGGAATGTCGTGAGGGCTGCAAAATCTTCCGTCCCGATGGACCTCAACTGTTCCGTGGTGAATGAACTCACAGCAACCGTTGTGAAGGCTCCCATCTGCTGGGTTGTGATCGCCACAATCTGATCGGTCGTCAGGGCCGTCACCTGCGCGGAAGTCAAAGCGGAAACTCCCGCAGTGCTCAATGCCGCTAAATTTGCGGTTCCAAGCGCCACCACATCCTCCGTTACCAGAACAGCGACTTGTTCCCTAGTCAGGACGGCTGCCTGATCCGTCGACATCGTGACAATCTCTTCGGTTGTGAGAGAATGAACCAGGTCCATGGACAGGTCCGGGATGTCCGCAGTGGAGTAAGCCTGAAAGTTAAATGGCATAATAGAGAGTGTGTGACTGGCTTGAAACGAAGAGACTGAAAGGGAGTTTGAAAGCAGCAAAAGTTGCCTAGCGACGAAAAATCTCCCAATAGCTTCGTTTGATGGAAGACTTTTAAGAAATTGGGCTCCACCACTCGGAGCAGAAGTTATGCCAACTATCCGTGTATAATTGTCCGCCCCAATGAGCAAATCGCACCGGTCGCCGCTCGAGCACTATTCAACGGCCATTCTCCTGAGCTGCCTCTTTCAAGAAAAACGGGATCACTCAAGTCTCGCGGTGCGCAATCCCGATCAAGGACTGCATTTTATGCCCGAAAAACACCTGGAGCCGGATACTATAAATGCCCACCTCGCCTCATCCCGGGGTGCAGCGCAATTACAAGACGCGGTTCATCCCTGACCGCCTAGGCTCGGTTGGTCGCTCTTTTTAGTGTTCCTTCCTTTACCGCCTGCCTGCTTAGGGACGCCCCCGAGCTAAGCGGAATCCGTAACTGTTGTTTGCGGCGGGCGGGGCGTAGGAGTAGCGCTGCGCGCACCTTGCCAAGTCCGCATAGTAATTCCAATCGCCACCCCGCAGGACACGCTTCGTGCCGGAGACGGCCCCTCGTGGATCGGTGCCGCTGGCATACGACGCATCATACCAGTCCCAGCACCATTGCCTCACATTGCCCGCCATATCGCACAATCCATACCCATTAGCCTCGAAGCTGCCTGCTGGACTCGTGAACGCTGCCCCTCCAGTGGCGTAAGACGGATGATAGCCACTCGCCATTCGACTCAAGTCGTACGTTAATGCCTGGTATGCATAATAGTTCGCTTGGTCCTGCGAGATGGTATCTCCCAAGGGAAACCGTTTGCCACTCAAACCGCCCCGCGCAGCCACCTCCCATTCCGCCTCCGTCGGCAAACGGTAACCGTTGGCACTCCAATTGCAGGCTACTTCGTCAATGGTGCCCGCGCGATACACGCCACTGCTGACTGTATAGCATGGAGTCAAACCGTCCTTCTCGCTCGCTGCGTTCGCCCATTTCACCGCGTCATACCAGCTCACGGTCTGCACGGGATGAGTGGCAGCCTTCCCTGCTCCCTCCACCAAATCTGCGTATCCTCGTCCCAATCCCCATGTTCGCACCGTGTCCCACTGCGCTTTGGTCGTGTCATTCACTGCGATATAAAACGCACTCAAATTCACCGTATGGATCGCCGCATCTGTAATGTCACTATCTCCAATGACGTTCCCAATCTGATAACTTCCCGCCGAAATTAAACGATACTGCGATGGCAGCATGAAATCTGTGATCCCCAATCCGCTGCTCGTTGCCATGCCGATGCTATTGCTTACCTGTACCGAGTATGTTCCGCTCGTAAGCCCCACCAGTGGCAATATTGAGGCAGTGCCACCAGAAACGGCGACGCCATTGCGCAGCCATTGATAACTCAGAGGAGCGGCGCCTTGGCTGTTCACTGTCATGGCAGTACCTGTGGCCACAGGCTGGCTGACGGAAGGAAAACCGATCGCAGTGGCACTGCGCGCCAGACGGAAACCGTCGTCGTTTTCAACGGCGGCTGGGTCGCTGCTGCCGCGCTGTGCGCATCGGGCGCTTGCGGCGTCCTTGTCCCATCCGCCCCCTCGGCGGACACGAACCGTGCCGGTGACAGCCCCTTGCGGATCACTCCCTGGCGCCGTCTCTGCCCACCAGTCCCAGCACCACTGATAGACATTTCCAGCCATGTCATATAACCCGTATCCGTTCACTGCAAAACTTCCCACCGGACTCGTGTACGGGATCCCACCCGTTGCGTAAATTGGATGGTAGTTATTTGCAGATCCACTCGAGTCGTACGATACTCCTGAGTTTGCGAGATAGTTAGCCTGGGTTTGCGAAAGGGTATCGCCCAAAGGAAACCGCTTGCCTGTCAAGCCGCCTCGTGCCGCAACTTCCCACTCTGCTTCCGTCGGCAACCGATACCCGTTGGCATTCCAGTCGCAAGTCACACTGTTGCTGGTTCCGGTCTTGAGCACCATCCCGCCCACAGTATAAAGCGGCGTGAGCCCTTCCTTTTCACTCGCCGCATTTGCCCACTTCACAGCGTCATACCAGTTGACGCCTACGACCGGGTGATCAATCGCTTTCCCATTTCCTACTCCCAAATCTGTGTACCCGTTGCCCACCGCCCAGGTCCGCACAAGATCCCACTGCGCTTGGGTTATGTTGTTCACCGCCATGTAATAGGGGCTGAGAGACACGGCCTGCACCGGTGCATCCGGCATCGCATCCAAATTGTCCCCCCGTTGGTAGCTTCCGGCCGGGATTAAGACGAACGAGGCGATCGGAGGATTTGGATCAAAATGAAAGGTGCCGCTGGCCACCGTCGCAAATCCATTGCTGGCGCTTAGCATGTAGGCCCCACTGGTGAGCCCCACTGTAGAAAGCGTTGAACTCGTTCCTCCGGAAACAGCCACTCCATTTTTGTACCACTGGTAACTAAACGGGCCCAGACCTCCAACAACCGCTCCCAAAGAAAGCCCATCCGGGAGGAGATTTGTCTGCGTCGTGATGACCGGGCCTATGAGCGCTTTAAGCGAGGCGGGCAGCTGCTGCTCCGCCGTTGATCCGGGAGCCGTCAGGAGTGCCCTCAATGAGTCCGACAGATCTTCCAAACGCACCGCCGCCGGTTTGAACTCCAAATCGAGTTCCGCCGGTAGCCCCAGACTCGCCCCGTCCTTGGAGGTCAAATAGAGCGAAGCCACCGCCGTACCGCCAGTCACAGGCGCAATCGCGAATCCCTCGTTCGTGTTGGGATCACTAATCCATGACTGAACAGTGCTTGTCACATCCACCGTCACAAAGCGGCGCGTTCCCAGTTCCTCCGGAGGAATCAAGCCCACGCGCGTCGGATCGATCGATGGTTGTATGGGTGATGCAACCGCTTCGTTCCAAGTGCCCGTCACAACGTAGACCCCAAGTCCACTGCCTCTGACCCGGACCGAGGGCAAAAACAACCTCAACTTAGCCCAGCGCAGCACGGCGTCTGAGGGGATATCATTGGTGTTGAAATAAATGAGCGCTTTGTGGTTAGCGTCCACCATCAGGTTTGCAGCCGCGTTCGAAGCTGCCGACACCTTATTCAGGTAGGCCACGCTGTCCTCACTAGCCGGGATCGTCAACCCGTAGGCGCCCACCAACAGCCCAAAAGCGATTAGGTGACCTAGCAGCGCTTTGAAAACACTTCGCATGCTGATCATCTTTCCAGAGAACGAATTCCATGCAATGCAAACTTTTTGAGAGTTTACTGACAAAACCGCACTCTAACCCGAGTTTCTCACCCGAGGTGAAATGCCGTTTTTTGAGAATTTCCCGGCGTCACCACTGGTCTAAACTGCTCAAATTAAATGCTTTGTGTTTTTTAGACACCGCGCCTGGAGTTGACGCGACCCCTAGACGGAGTTCACTAATCCTCTCTCAGGACGCGAGACTTCCACCTCTGTGGGTGCTGAGAACAGTTGAACACCGAGTACACAACAATCCTATTTTCTTTTTTCTCGTAAATGATTTCGAAAGGAAATTTAGAGATCAATGCCCTACGACACTCAACAATGGAGACTGTAAAAATGTCTGGATGTTGCCGTATTAAAGTCAGCCCCTCTTGGACAGAGCTTAAAAATCGATCCCCAAGTTCAAGCTCTTTGGCTTGGTACCAATTGTATGCATTAAGTAAATCATCCTCAGCATCGTCTAAGATTATGAAATCAAGCATTTTGCCCAATAATTCTTGCCTTTACCTGCTCCCAAGTGCGGGCTTTTGACGGGTCTTTTTCGAAAGCCTCTTTTCTGCGGATCAACTCATCAATTTTCCACTGGGCTAACGGCTGCTGGAACTCCTCTTGCGCAATGCTATCCCAAAGTTCCTCTAAGAGTTGGAGCTTTTCCTGCCTGCTTAATTGAAAGATTGGAGCAAGTTGGACGTTCATGACTTACACCGTAGCACGCAAGGCGTGGCGATTCAAGCAGGGGGAGAAAAGCCTCACCAAAGTGTCTGTCTGTCCCCGGCGCTCCCCCACCAGGACACTTCGAAAACGCTCCTCCCAAAGCGTGCCTTTTCTGGCGTGGCCCGCATTAAACCACTGCGAAAACCGCTGCTTGAGGACACGCATAAAATAGCTTACGTCCCACATATTGGCAAAAAATGTTCCCGCAGTCCCTCTGCCTACTTATGCCGACAATCGCGTCTTAGCTGCGCGAACCTTCGCTTCAAAGTTGTTGCGCCATAGGAGCAGTCTGCAATTTTTACCAATTTCACCAAGTCCGAATCTGGAGGCAGAAACTCGGGTCTTGGGCGCTGTGGAACCTCCACCAAAACATGAAAGTGATTGGTCATAATACAGAACGTGAGCACGCGCACACCGCAGTAGGCCTCGTAGCCTCTCATGAGTTTTACAAAGTACTCTTTTTCCAAATCACCCAAAACAAAATTCCGGTCCACCACTCTGGAGACGCAATGGTAAAACGCGACCGGAGCGCCCTCTTCCATTTTCAACCTCGGCTGTCTCATACTTACCGCTACGGATGCCAGCACTCAAAAGCCTTACCAAAGTGTCTGTCCCCGGCGCGTGGTCCCCGGCGCCTGTTACAACCTGCTCAAAATGTCTTCCCGACCCCCTTGGCCGTCGCAACGGCTCGCAAAATCGAATTCAAGGTGCCGATTCGGAGTTGAGAATGTTCAGGGACGGAAATCCGATGTTGGCGCGGATCCTTGGTTTCGAGAATGACATGACTTCCCTCCTGATTTACAAGCATGTACCCGAAGTGCTTACACAGCACCTTGATCAAATCCACACCGCCTAGATCGCGCGGCAGTTTCATGCTCCAGCCAGAACCTCGTCACGTACCAGATGTAAGCGAATGAGCGATGGCTTTACCTGGTCGAAGAAATACGCACTTACGGCTTCTTTCACGTTTCCTCGTAACTCATCCCATGTATCACCTTGGGTAAAAATATCTTCCGAAAGACACTCCGCAACAAAACCTCCGTCGGATTCCTGCGTAATGCTGAAAACAATTTCCATTTGAGAAAGATAACACCGCGAGCAATAGAGGTCGCCTCAGAAAAGGAAAAATTGTACGCCAAGGCCGTTGTCTCCGCCAGTCACTCAGGGCGCTCCCTGTTGTGCCGCCTGTCCCAGTTGATTCGAATGATTCTGGTTGGCTTTGATTTGCAAAAATACTTTCCTCCTTTTCTGAAATTCATAAGCCTTACCAATGTGCCTGTCCCCGGCGCCTCCCCATCCGGACTCGTACTCGACGTCCCAAGGGGGGGGTGAACCCGCGGAACTTTGCTCGGTGGTGACCGTTCTTTGCCCCCCAAATTCCGCGCCTTCCAAAAAGGAATCCTTACCAAAGTGTCTGTCCCCTGGGCCTACCCTGGGCCTAAGTGTCTGTCCCCTGCGTTTATATGACGCATAAGTTCTCGGGTTTGGCATTGTGGACAGCGGATCTTAGAATTCTCTCATCAAATGTGACAAGGCGGCTCTCATGAGCCACCGCCAACGCCAGTAAATAAAGATCGGTCAGATGGCGCGAGCTGTGAATATGATCCGCGGCAAAGATGGTCCCGTCACGAAGGGAAATTTCATCTCCCCAGAATTTATAATCGCTCTCGACAGTAAATTGACGCAATTGCGCGATCAAATTTCCCGGCGTAAACTGCACCTTCCGACTATAGGCGGGATTCGACATGATACGAATCGCGCCGTTTTCGGTGATAGCGCAACTCGCCCAGCCGTGTTTACGGTTCGGTGTCCACCATGCATGGGCTCTTTCGTGAAATGCATGGTCGGGATCAAACAGCGCAATAAGGACATTAATGTCCAACAACGCCCGCATGGCTCAAATCCCTTCTTGATCCATCAATTTCTGCATGCGGTCGAGCGTGACCACTTCCCCTCTTGATGGAAGCAAGGGAATTCCGCCACGGATTACAGGAGATTTTTTAGGAATGTCCTCTGAGACACTTAAACCGCGTCGCGCCAACAACGAAATAATCTGGCCGGCCGTGCGCCTATCCCGTTGAGCTAATTCCTTAGCGGCTTGCAGTACATCCTCTTCGATGTCCAAAGTGGTCCTCATGCATCTGATGATATTACATCAAATCATCCGTGTAAACGGATTACTCTTTTTCTTTTTCTGCACACACGCCTTTTCATAACACCGCCAACTGCCCGAATCCGGACAGAAGGGAGACCAAAGCGAAAGACCAAAGTGTCTGTCCCCGGAGACCAAAGTGTCTGTCCCCGGAGACCAAAGAGTGTCTGTCCCCAGACCACTGTCCCCAGACCAAGAGACCAAAGAAAGGGTCTGTCCCCAGTGCTCGGTGTCTCTGGATGCTCAGACCCGGTGTGCATTTTTCGGGAATGGCCGCCTCAAAACCCAGGCAAGCACGGTGTATGCCGCACTCAAAGCGCCGGTGTTCGAAATGGTGCTGCACTTTGAACACCGCCGGATGTAGCGGGACACGCTGCGGCGGTTGATGTGCCAGGTTGTCGGCGGGCGATCCGCAGCTGAGACAAGCCCTTCTGGTG
>CANJZW010000159.1 GCA_947479475.1 Chthoniobacteraceae bacterium | reverse complement strand
TTGTTTCCTGTTGAAAAATACGGCGGCTTTCAGATCGAGAAACAACCGGCGGGCAACCACTATCATGCGTGGGTTGACGCGGCTGTGAATGGAACCGAAACAAGCGACAACTTTGAGTACGCGGGTCCGCTGACCGAGGCGGTGCTCCTAGGGAACGTGGCGACACGCACTCCGAATGTGACCCTGCAGTGGGATGCCGAGGCGATACGGATGCCGGGACATCCCGAGGCGGAGCGGTTTCTACGCCGCCAATACCGCGAAGGGTGGGCGATTCAGCCCGCTGGATAGGAGGCGGTCTAAAGAGAAACGCCGCGCTTCCAGGGGATGAAATCGTCTTGGCCGAGGGAAACGGCCTTTGGGGTAACTTCCCCACTGGCCGTTTGCAGCCCGAGTTCCAGAAGATCTTCTGCGAGCTGGTGGAGAGAGCGCTCGCCCCGGAGCATGGGGCCGGCATCGAAGTCGATGATGTCGGGCATGCGGTGAGCGAGCGTGGAGTTGGTCGAAATTTTGAGTGTCGGGCAAATGGGGTTGCCCGTGGGGGTTCCAAGACCCGTCGTAAAGAGGATGAGGTTGCAGCCAGAACCGGCCATCGCCGTGGTACATTCCACGTCATTGCCGGGCGCGTGCAGGAGCGAGACGCCACCGCGCTTTGTCACCGGGGAGCCGTAGTCGAGGACGTCCACGATGGGGGCAGAGCCGCCCTTGGTTGCGGCACCGGCCGATTTGATGGCGTCGGTGATGAGCCCGTCGCGGATGTTGCCGGGGCTCGGGTTCATATCAAAGCCGCTTCCGCAGGCGCGCGCCTGCGCATCGTAGGAGGCCATGAGTTCGGCGAAACGCTGCGCAAGGGCCGGGGTTTCGCAGCGCAGGCAGAGGTCCTGTTCGACACCGCACAATTCGGGAAACTCGCTCAAGACACTCGCTCCTCCTGAAGCGCACAAAAGGTCTGAAAGCCTTCCTACAACGGGATTGGCGCTGATGCCTGAAAAGCCGTCGCTCCCGCCGCATTTGACTCCCACGGTGAGACTGGAGATGGGACAGGGCTCGCGCTCGAAGCGGTTCACCTGCGCCACCCCGGCGAAGGTGGCACGCATCGCCTTTTGGAGCATGTCGTTTTCTGAATGGGCTTTTTGCTGTTCGAAGATGGCAAGAGGCTTGTCGAAGCGGGGATTTCGCAGGGCGATTTCACGTTCGAGAATGCTAATTTGGGAGTGCTGGCAGCCAAGGCTTAGCACGGTCGCACCAGCAACGTTTGGATTGTTCAAATAGCCCGCGATGAGCGCACACAGGGCATCGGAGTCCTGCCGTGTTCCTCCGCAGCCAAACGTGTGTTGAAGGAATTTCACCCCGCCGACGTTTGGAAAGAGGGGGCTGGCACTCCCTGGTAACGGGACGCCGAGTTGAACGGAATCGAGCGCGCCGGCCGAGGGGTTGGCCCGCCATTGGGTGGCAAGGTCCTGCGCAAAGGTTTCGTAGGGGGAATGGCGGTGGTAACCCAAGGCCCGGTCCAAAGCGCTCTGCATCACTGCGATGTTCCGGTTTTCACAAAACACGAGAGGCACCACAAGCCACAGGTTGGCCGTCCCCACTAACCCATCGGAGCGGCGGAAGCCTTTGAAAGTGCGATCGCGCCAGGTCTGGACGTCAGGGGGCGTCCAGGGTTTGGCGCCGATTTCCGCGCGGAAGGCGTCAGCCGCATGGACAAGATTTTCGGTGGTGAGAAGCGAACCTGCGGGAACGTTTCCGCAGGTTCGGCCCACGGTGACCCCGTACATGGTGACCTTGTCGCCATCTTGGAAATCGCGCGCGGCAAACTTGTGTTTTAAGGGGATGGAATCGCACAGAGTCCATTCCATGGCGTCCAATTGGACCCTCTGGCCGGGCGAGAGATCCTGAAGGGCGACAATGGCGTCGTCTTTTTCGTGAATGCGTTGAATTAGGAAGTTCATGGAGTGGGGATTGAAAGGAGAGGGAACGAGGAAAGGCGAGGGAACGAGGAAAGGCGAGGGGGGAGGAGAAGGCGGCCCTGGAGCATTCTTCGCGGAGAAAAGCTTCTCACGGAAGCAAATATTGGGAGCCGGGCTTTTGCTTGAAGGGAATATGGATCTTCGGTGAAAGAGAAGCGGGCTTCTAGATCGCGATCAAAGGGAAAAGGCAATAATTTCTCATACGCGAGGCCTATCAAAGTGGTATAATACTCCTATGAGCATTGCCGATGAGATTCGGAAATTGGATGCGCTCCGCCAGGAGGGAACCATCACGGACGCGGAATTTGAGCAGGCTAAGCAGAGCCTCCTTGCGCCTATTCTCCCGTCTGCGCCGATGGGTGGGCTGTTTTGTTCGATTGAGGCGAGGTGCAGAAATTGGTGCAAAAGGGAGAACATCTGGGCGACGGCGCTGCATTTGTCCCCGCTGCTTGGCTATCTGATACCCGTTGCAGGACTGGTCGCTCCAGTCGTCCTGTGGCAAATGAAAAAAGAGTCTCCGCTGATTGACGGCCACGGCCGGGCTGTCATGAACTGGATTCTTTCGCAGATCATCTTGTGGGGGATCTCAGCGGTTCTGTGTCTTTTTCTTGTGGGTATCCCGATGCTTTGGGTTATGGGAATTTTGGTGGTTGTTTTTCCGATCATTGGCGCGGTGCACGCATACGAAGGCAGAGTTTGGAGGTACCCCTTGTGTTTCCGTTTTTTCAGGGAAATGTAGGTCGGGCCCTGGTCTCTTTCGCATCAGCAGAAATGCGCAACGAACGCCGAAACTGCTGATGGATTCTTTTCACGAATCGGCCCGGCGGGCTCGTGACTGAGTGTCTGCGGATACGGCGGACTTTGACGGCGGACTTTGACGGCGGACTTTGACGGCGGAACTGCGTGAGCAAGCTGTTTTGGCTCTTCAGCGGGCGGCTGCAATTTTGGAAAGGGCCTCCGGGTAGAGCTGATATTCAGCTTTCTGGATTCTGGCGTGCAGGGTTTCAGGGGTGTCGTTTTGGAGGACCGGAACGGAGGCTTGAGCGATGATTTGTCCGGTGTCCATTCCGGAGTCGACCCAATGGACGGTGCAGCCGGTGGTCGGCGCATTGGCTTCCAAGGCTTGTTTCCAGGCGTCCAAGCCGGGGAAGGCAGGGAGAAGAGAGGGGTGGATGTTTACAATGCGATTTGGAAATCGGTTCAAAAGAGGGGCCTTTATCAGGCGCATGTACCCAGCGAGCACAATAAGTTCGGCTCCTGAGTCGGCCAGTTGATTTGCTGCGAGGGTCTCGATTTCGGGCTCCAGTTTTGTCCGGAAGCTGGAGGCTGGGAGAGCATTGGATGGAATGCCGAGGGAGCGAGCTGCTTCCAAGATGCGTGCGTTTGGATTGTCGGAGAGGACAAGCGTGATGGCGGCATTGAGGTTTCCCGAACGGATAGCGCGGACGATTGCCTCGAAATTGGAGCCTTTCCCCGACCCGAGAACACCGATGCGCAAAGGGGCTTTATTCATGTTAAACGGGCGTGGATGGCGTTGCGGAGAGTCTGTGAATGACGGCGGTGGTGCTTTTTCCAGGAACCAGTTCCAAGATTTCAATTTTCGCGCCCACCTCGTCCAAAGCCTGTTTTTCGCCGGGGTCGAGAGCCTCGACGGTGTAGTCTCCGCCTTTGACGTAGAGTTGTGGCCGGATGGTGTGAATCAAATCCGTGACGCGCGGTGCGTGGAAGAGGACCACAAAATCGACGCAAGCCAGGGCAGCTAGAACCTCGGCCCGATCGAGTTCGGCGTTGATGGGTCGGCTGGGGCCTTTGAGGGCGCGCACAGAGTCGTCCCCATTGACTGCCACAGCAAGGAAGTCGCCCCGCGAACGCGCGGCCTGCAGATAACGCACATGCCCTACATGGAGAAGGTCGAAGCAGCCATTGGTAAACACCAAGACCCGGCCCGCGCTGGCACACTGCTTTGAATGCAGAGCGAGGTCCGTGGCGGAAATAATTTTTGAAGCGGCCATCGGCAAACCCTACAAAAGCGCATGCGCAGCAGGAAGGGAGAAGGTGGTCTTGCTTCGTGTTTTTGTGGCAGCTTCGGGAGTTGCTAGGGGCGGGGGGGCGTTTTTTGAGTGAGTGGATCTCCGGGTGTTTCCGGCGAATCGTGGACGATGAGGTCTGCTAAAATGCGAAGGACTTCGCCTTCGATGGTGATGGACTCTGGGTCGTGGCTTCCAAGGGGATCTTCTTCGGAGAACTTGAGGCGCTTGATTTTAACGTCTTCCAATAGGAGGCGGGAAAAACGCGCCCCGGTCTGGATGGGCCCGATGGCGGACTCGCGTTCGGAATAGGAATTACGGGCCGTTTCAAGGGCGGCACGGCGGTCCGCTTCTTCCAGACTCAAGCGATTTTCAAGGCGCTCCTTTCGGGTGAGGTCCCGTTCTGCAGCGATGGCCCCGAATGCCGGCGAGGCTTGCACCCTTTTGGCGGAAATTTCTTTGAGGCGGTTTAGCTGTTCCAGAGAGACTGGGGCGGCTTTTTGGGCGAGTAAGGAATCGATCGCATCATGTTGTAGTGGATCTACTAGCGATGACTCTCCTTCGTGGGGAACGTCCAGAGTGGAGGGCAGGACAATGTCGGGCTGCACTCCCAGCAGTTGGGTGGATTGCCCGCTGACCCTGTAAAATTTGCCCACGGTGAGAGCCAATCCCCCCACAGGGAGGCGCATTCGGTAGTCAAGGTACTCCTCGAGCGGCAGGGTCGCCTGAACAGACCCTTTTCCAAAAGTCTGTTCACCGCCGACAACAACGGCGCGCCCGTAGTCCTGAAGGGCGCCAGCGACCAATTCGCTGGCGGAGGCGCTACTGCGGTCTGTGAGGACCACCAGCGGTCCTGCATAAACCGGTTTTTGTGAACGCATCCGAAGCGGGATGAGGACCTCGGTTTCCTCGCCCGGTGCGCGCACTTGTGCGATCGGAACCCGGCCGCAGAAAAGCCCGCCCACTTCGATCGCTTCGTCCAAAAGGCCGCCAAGGTTGGCGCGAAAATCCAGCACGACGCCCTCCACTTTTTCCGCCTGCATGCGGCGCAAAAGCACGCCAACATCCCTCGAAACGCTGCTGGAGCGGCGGCCCGTAGCGCCTGGGTCGTCCCCGTAAAACGCGGGCACTACCAGCCAGCCGAGACGCAGCGGCGCGGCCCCGTTTTGAGGGGGATACTGCAGGATCTTTGCGTAGCACTCCCCGTCGAAGCTGCGCATTTCTTCGCGCCTGATTCCCACGACAAGCCGTTGGGCGGGATCGCTGGCGCGGGCGGGTAGGATTTTTAGCCGGACCACCGTTCCCCGTTGACCTCGAAGGAGAGCCAAAGCCTGAGACATGGGGATGCCGTCTAGTTCACGAAAGGCGCCCGATTCCTCGGCTACAGCAACAATGCGGTCGTTGATTCTCAATCGGCCGTCTTTTTGAGCGGGACCACCTGCCATCAGGCCTACCACGCGTAATCCAGCCGGATCCAGATCGAGGGTCACTCCAATTCCGATGCGCGAGAGGCGCAGCTCGTTTTCTGTGTCTTCGAGTTCCTCCTGAGTGAGGTAATCTGAATGCGCGTCGCAGGCTCGGGCGAGCGCGAGGAGGGCGGGGGAGAGGCGGTCTCTTGCTGTCGAGGACTGCAGATGGCTGAGCAGATTTGAGAGCCGCTTTTGAACCTGTGCAGTCGCTTTTTCCTGGCTCATTCCTTCCAGGCGGTACTCCAAGAGTTCCGCTCCCACCTGGGCGGTCCAGAGTTCCTGTGCTTGGGATTCATCCGCGGGCCAGGGAGATTTTTCACGGGAAAGATCTGTCTTCCAGGGCGTGGAGAAATCCCAGTCGCCCCCCGCGAGTCCTGTGGCCGTGAGGCAGAACGTTGTCAGTCGCTCGGAGTACCGAGCGTGGATGGCATTCACGGCCTCAAAGCTGCCGGCTTTCAAGCCCGCGGCGAAGGTCGATCCAAATTGGGACTGGAACCCGGCCAAATCGGATTGGAGGAAATACAAACGGTCCGGGTCGAGCGCATCAAAATACCGATCCAGAGCGCGTTTTGAGAGTTGGAAATCCAGCGGTTGCCGCAGGTAGTGTTGGGTCTCGATGAGAGTGGCCGTGGCTATCGCTACTTTTGGCCAAAGGATGTCGGCGGCTGGGGCTTGGGCGGGTTTGACTTTGCCTTTGGCTTTGGCGCTGCGTGCGACGACGCCCGGCGCGCTTCCGAGAGGCCCCGCGGGCAGGGTTGCGAACAGAGGCAGTTGCCCAAGGCCAGAGAGGCTAAGGAGGGCAATGGCGCAAGGCAGCAGGCGGCGCAGGAGGTATGAGGAGGGCATGAAGGAAAGGGAGCCGCGTTTTAAGAATGAAAGCCGCGTGTTTCTGGTTTAAATTCCGGCGGTCGCCGTCGAGCCTACCGGATGGTTGCTGCCTCCGCGCATACCGGCGGACTGCCGTCGAGCACACCGGCGGACTGCCGTCGATCTAGTCCCGGAAGACTTGGGCCAGTCGGTCGCTGGCGGCGTGTTCCTTGATGAGCACCTTCAGGGGCTTGTTCAAAATCTCCACGCGCGCTCCGACGTCAATGGCTTCAAAAACTTTCACCACATCCTTGGAGGCCATGCGGATGCATCCCCAACTGACGGGTTTTCCGAGGAGCTTTTCCTCCGGAGTGCCGTGGATGTAAATGAAGCGGGCGTATGAGTTATGGTTCTGTGCTTCCAATCCACGCAACCAGAGGATGCGCGTGACAATCGGATCCCTTCCCGGGGCGTTGGGGGGGAGCACTTCGCCTGTGGGGCGGCGTTCTTTGAAGACGGTCCCCTCGCGGACGCTCTGTCCGATTTTGGCCGCCACTTCGAGGCTCCCGAGGGGCGTGGCGTAACTACCCCAGCGATCGCCCAGGCCGAAGCGGGAGGTGGAAATTGGGAAACGCGAAATCTCCGCTCCATCCTGCCAGAGGACCATTCTTTGATCTGCAACGCTGACCAGGATCCTTACTTCCGAGGCCCGGCAGACACTCCCCGGGAAGTCTCCTGCACCACAGCAGGCGAGCACGAAAATCGCGATCGCGTATAGGGCATTGGAACGGGAACGCATGGTTTAGATATTGGTTAAAAGAAAGGTTAGATGAGATTAACTTAAAACAAGGTGGAAATAAAGGCGGAATTCGAAGTGGCGCGGCGAATGAACCTCAGAGCCTTCTGAACCCGGCCTGAAATGGATCCGAAAGTGGAGAACTGGTTCCTTCTAAAAGCCGATTCTGGGGGTCTTGCGCCTTGTCGTTGGTGACCGCGGTGCAAAAGTCAGCGCGCAGGCTAGTAGTGCAAGGGCCGATATAAAACTGGTCAGATCCGGCCGCTTTGAAAGCGGCGGTTTTTTCGGTTTGCGGGCGGTTTTTCTTCACCCCTTCCACACAGATCTTTTTCTTTTTCTCTGTAAC
>CANJZW010000158.1 GCA_947479475.1 Chthoniobacteraceae bacterium | reverse complement strand
TCCCCGAGCGACGCTGCTCACCGTGTTTCGCAAGGTTTGTGATGCCATGGCGTTCGCCCACAGCAAGGGGATTCTGCACCGGGACCTCAAACCCGAGAACATCATGGTGGGTGAATACGGCGAAGTGCTCGTCATGGACTGGGGGCTTGCGAAGGTTCTGGGGGGGGCAGAAGTTCTGGGGGGCGCGGAGGACGTTGCGACTGGGAGGTCGCCGGCGAAGGACACGGGCGACTATGGGATGACGATGGAAGGCGAGGTGATGGGGACGCCGCAGTACATGTCCCCGGAACAGGCGGAGGGTGTCGTGGCGGAGCTCGACGCGCGTTCTGATATTTATTCGTTGGGCGGGATCCTCTACGCAATCCTCACACTGCGGCCGCCGATTGACGGGACGACTTTGAACGAGGTGCTCACGAAGGTGAAGAAGGGCGAGATCAGCTCGATGCGATCCAAGCGCGCAGCTAGGGGCGCGGTTAATGTGGGAACCCCCGTGGCGATGGGCGACGCTGTACCCGATGCGTTGCAGGCCGTGACGCTGAAGGCGATGAGCCGGGAGCGCGACAAACGCTACGCCAGTGTCGAGGCGTTCGCGGCGGAGATCGAGGCTTACCAGAACGGGTTCGCCACCAGCGCCGAGAACGCCGGGGCGCTGCGACAGTTGGCGCTTTTCATCAAGCGCCACAAGGGCGTGGCGGCGGCGGCGGCGTTGCTTGTCGTGGCGGCGGCCGGGTTTGTTGTGAAGTTGGCGGCCAGTGAACGGGTGGCACGTGCCCATGAACAACACGCCCTTTCCGAAATGGAAAAGTCCCGACGCGAGGCCGCGCAAACTTCCCTCACGCTGGCCGAGTTGTCCGAAAAGGCGGACGATTTGGATGGGCTGCAGCGCGCTCTAAACTCCATCCCTGAAGATCTGCGTGACCCCACTTGGCGTTACATGGAGAGGAAGATCGACGCGTCGGACCGCAAGATCGTTCCCGCGAAAAACACCGACTGGGTTGGCTTGGAGAATCACCCGAAAGACGCCGGCCTTTTTGTCGCGCTGCAATCCGACGGACAGCTTTGCAGTTTAAATCCTGACACCGGGGAAGTGGCCTCGCTTTGGAAAGCTGAGACGAGGGGGCGTGTGCCCTACTTCACGACGCTTTCCGAGGATGGCAAATGGGTGGCCATCGCCTTCAAGAGAGCTGGCAAAAATCCCGGCTCTGAAATCCAAGTCTACGAGTTTGAGTCGGGCAAGAGCGCGGGCGATCCCGTGATCTGGGCTGAGTGGGCGTTTTTTGTGAGAGTCAACGGGCGGCATCTGTTGGCGGTCACTGGGCCGGACGGATCGGGCGCTGGAAGGGTGACAACTTGTGGTTGCTGGGATTGGCAGGCCGGCAAGCCGCTTTGGGAAAAGCCTCGCTTCATCGCTCCCCGCTTTTCCAAATCCGGAACCGAAGTGATGGGATTTGCTCCGGAGGGTTTTGTGCGGCTTGCCGCGGAAACAGGCGAGGTGCTGCCCTCGCCGGTAAAGCCTGTCATTGGACTGCTAAACTGGTTTTCTCCAAATGCTTTGTCGTACGTGGATGATGGTAAAATGATCTACGGGGCCGCGGGCGATCGCTTGTCACTGGTGAACATGGCCAACAATTCGCTCGTGTTCTCCATTCGGTCGGAGGGGGGGATTAACGCAATTGGAATGCGGGCGGGAGGAGACCTGCTAGGGCTTGCGCGTGCGGGAAAGAACTGTGTGAAGCTTGAGCTTCGAAAGCGTTCCGATGGCGAACCGGTTCGAACGGCTCTTCTGAAGGGGCTTTTCATTGCTAACCCGGATAACGTGAGCACGCTTCGAATGAGCTCTGAGGCCGTCGCCCTTCGTCTTTGGGGGGACTCTCGGAGCATCCGTGTTTGGAATTTGAAAAGGACAGAGCCGGTCCATCAGACGTCCTTGGCCAGAGGTGGGGCTACCGGAATGTGGTTGGGCGAGGGGGACGGGGGCCTGGTACTTTCCTCGGCTGGGGAGCGGAAATGGGTGCTTGAGAGAGTGGACTACCGGCAAGCCGCGCGCGCCAAAACGGAAAAGACGTTGATGACGCTGGAGGGGTATTACAGCAACAGCGGCGAAATGCAGGCGCTGACGTCGGCCCGTGGAGACTGGGTGGTGTATCAGGGTTACAAACAGGCGGTGAAAGGTTCGGGCAGCGCAGAGTGGTTGACCTACGCGGCGAGTGTCACGGACGGGGAGGCGCACGAAGTTTGGTCTAAAAATATTGGTTATGGAGCTGGGGCATTTACGGCGATTCATCCGACCAAAGCCGAGTTATGGGTTGCCAGGCACCTGCTGGATTTGAAGAGCGGGCAGGAGATCAGTTTTGCGAACAATCCGGAATTTCGTCAGAGACGAGGGTGGCATCGTTCTTCCGCATACGCAGTGGCGTGGGTCGGGGAAGATTGCGTGGTGGAGCCTGTGGACAAGTGGGTTGCAGGCGAAAACGGTTCCGAAAAGCAGTGGGTCAAAATGCTCGCCCTCTGGAATGCGTACACGGGCAAGTTGGAGGCGGAGGTGCTTGCGCCCTATTCTTCCGTGCTGGCGGCATCGCCCGATGGGAAGGTGGTTTTGGAAGGGGGCACGGACAAGCGCCTGCATGTGCGTAATGGGAAGACTTTGGAAGTGGAGATCGAATTCCGCGCACACGATGCAAGCCTTACGGGTGTAGCCTGGCATCCCACGCGCCCGCTGGTGGCTACCGCTTCTACCGACGGATGCATTCGCATCTGGAACCGCAACGACTGGAGTCTGGCGGAAGAGATCCGGATCGAGTTCGAGAAGGGCTATACCCTGACCGTTTCCCCGAGTGGAAAACGCCTTTTAGTGATGGCCTTAGGGCGCGAGGTTCAGGTGTTCGAACCGCGTAGTTTTAACGAATAGGCCGCTGGTCACGTTTCAGCTGATTAACGCTCCCGCGTCCAGACTGAAGAAATCGTGCCGGGGGGCAAAAAGCAAATGCCTATCCGTTGAAGAAATCGTGCCGGGGGGCAAAAAGCAAATGCCTATCCGTCGGCCTCGCTTGTGTTTATGAGCGAGAACAGAGCCTGAGAGACCGCTCCTCCAGCGTGTCGCAGCTGACAACGAAAGTCTCGCCGTCGCGTACATCAAAGAGCGCATGCTGACCGTATTGACGGCCAATCTCTACGGCATGTCCCAACGAAATTCCGACAAGCCCCCATCCGGCTTCCTGATGTGCGAGGTCTGCCGAGCAGCCAGTGATTCGGAAGTGCGAAATCTGTTTTTGTTCCAGTAACCCGCGAAGGCTGGTGTCGGCCGCGATGTTTTCTGCGTCGCTCGCGATCCGTTTCGGATTGTGTGCGGTGACGATTTGAAAATCACGAGGCCAGCTTGATTCAGGCCGCTGAGCGAGGAAAACGGTGGTGAGGTATTCGTCGAAAATCATAGTCGAGAATATTGTTCCCGTTGAAGTGTGAGTGGTGCGAGGGGCTGTTATTTGATCACCACTCCTCCGACACCGCGTCACATTTACGCCAGACCCGTGAGCGCCAAGCGTAAGGGGTTGTATTCTTGAGTGCGCCCACGCGGATCAGCCCCTCCCATGCGTCGTAGCCGTTGTTGTAATGTTCTATCCAATAATTGATTATCGATTCCCGTATCTCTCGAATGTCCGCCCCCTTCTTCGAGCTGCCCTTGAACGAACCAAGCAACAGATCCTCGAATCCACAAAAGTCCTTTGAATCTGCTGAGACGGTCACAACAAACCGATCGTAGTACGGAACCCATGTTACATAGTACGCCTCCGGCCACGAAAATCCCGGGCCAGATTCGGCCCAGTTTAGCGAGAACAGGTGGAGCGGCTGACTGTTGACCTTCCTCACAGGGTACAATCGAAGGCTTCTCGAAAGCGTGACTCCTTGTCCGGGCGTGTACGAACCCCATTGGGGAAGTTTGTGCTGAATGGTTGCCAGTGCGATACGAGCCGCCGCATTGCCAAGGGCGTATTGGTTTTCCTGAATCGGTTTTGTCGGGGCAATGCCATCCCTTGCTTCGTCCCAGTCCTTTTTTGGAAACTCGGAGAGATCGATGTGGCTTGCCCATCCCGGCAGCAGGCTCTTACAGCGAAGAGCTTTTGCCAAAACCGCGTGTTCAACAGGTTTAAATATCTGGGCGAGATCTTCGCTTTGGATGTTACCCGCGGTGCGTTCGATTCGTGTATTGCTCATAGGAAAATGCTGATTAACTGAGGTGTGTGTTTTGTGTCCGTGTTCTTTAAGCAGCGACGGGGAGCGCCACGGCTTGTGAGTTGTGAGGTGTATCCCATGCCAACAGCACGTCGCGAATGGCTCGGGCCGCATTGACGCTGTGGGTGTGAAGACTCAGCCGAACTCTGCGTTTGGTGTAGTCGGGCAAGTGCTCGGTGTAATGCAGCCACCACGTGCCGTTGTTGTTCCAGAGGTGATGATTCAGGTTGTTGCCGATGCGGATGGCGATCTTCGATGTGTTCATGGTGTTTGTGTGGTTTGGCACACCAGAAACCCGGGCAACAAAAAACCGCCGATCCCAATCAGGAAGCGGCGGTGAAGGCGCGGAGAGATTTTCTGTTCAGCGGATTTTTCCCCGCTGCACATCGAAGAGCACTCGCCCTTCAGCCACCGTAGGATTTCTCCGTCCCCGGTTGGCAGCACTGGTTACCCAATGCGTTCCTGATGTGGGATGGAGTACACCAGAGCCGGAAAAAAGAGGCAACGAATTCCTGTGTCATAAATTCGGGAGCAGTGACGCATGAGCCAATTTTATTCCGCCAAAATTAGCGCTCCGCAGAGATCCGAGCCTATTTGTGGGAATTTATTGAGGCGAAATTGATTTCCCCGGACGAAAATTAAATTTTCCAACATGGCTAATAAAAAATTTTAAAACCCACTGGGCGATAGCTTTAATATATTTTGACTGGATCCCATGTTTAAATCGGTGAGGACGTTTTTTCGGCTTTTGTGAACAGGTACGGGGCGTCTAATTCCCCTTCCTGTAGCCTCTATGCCAAGTATGGTCGAGTTTGAGGAGACAGTTGATTTAGAGCGAATTGCGGTGGTCATCACTTTTAAGATCGCGAGATTTCGCGCAGCCAGACAGCATCATGCCGATCACCTCATGAGCAAGGTTGGTAATCTAAGTTTCTTGCCGACTTGTTTTCCTCAGTGCGAATTTCCCTCAGTGGCCTTTGCCTATTTATTGGTGATGACTTAGTGAACCGCTTCATCCGCAGTTAACCGATCTATATGAGCACCCCGAAAGACATCTCGGAATTCAAAGATGCCATCCTTGCCTCGGGGGAGATTCACGCCTTGGTGCAAAAAGAGCTTGGGAAAGAAGCAGATGGAAAATGGGCGGCCTTCCAACGAGGGGAGAGACTAGAAGATCTCCACGACCTGATTAGCGACAACGGAACATGTTATGGGGAGATTGTCGGTGAACTCGAAGGGGCGGCTCCCGACAACGATACCTTTGCCATTCAGATCTGGAAAATTGGCCCCCTCTTTTTTGTCACGGCCAACGAGTTTGACCCCCTCGAGTACTTTGGAAGTTTGAAGGTGGCGGAGGATTACGCGGGGGTTTACTTTGGTAGCTACATAGACGCACTGAACGAGCGGGAGCAAGAGGAGGACGATGGATGGACAGAGATCGCCTCAGCTGACGACGACGTCTCTGCGGAACTCTTAGACTGGTCGGGGCTGGAAAAAATTTGGAAACAGTACCACCTCGGGGAGTTTGATCGTTTTCAAGATCTGGCGGACCGATCCAAGCATATATCCATTTCGGGCGAACAGTGGGGCGGGGATACGCCTGGACTAAGTGGAGTGTGGCAGACTGCCAAAACGGACAACGAAACGGACCTTGAAAAGGATCTTCGGAGCCTGGTGGCGGGGCTGATTTGGCAAAACCGAAAGCAGATTCACCAGTACAAGCACCAGTCCAAAAAAGCGGGATAATTTTCCCTTGGTCACACTCACTCCAACCTCCCATGATCCATCATTTTCAACGGTCCTCGCGTCCAGGGTGAAAAGCGTGCCGGGGGGTGAAAAGCGAATTCCTGCTGCTATCCCTCTCAACGTCTGTCCAATTGCGTTGGTCGCTTGGTCGCGAGAAACTTGCTGCAACTAGATGCCACCCCACTCATTTTGTTCGCATCAGCCATTGCCAATGAAGCGGGACAAAATTTCTTATTTGGTGAACTTCGCCCTACGCTGCGAGCAGAGCCCCTGGGTTCACTTCGTGGTTCGTGGAGTCGTCACGTTTGAGGTTGCATGAGCAAGAAACCTCTCGCCGAGGCGGACATCCGCGCCAGCGGATTGTTGGCAGCCCCAAGACAAACTCGATCAATGATTGGTGATGATGGAGCATCGACCAGCGCTTGTTACCCTGGATATTGATGGCGGACCTTGACTCCTCGGCATGGTCATGTCGTTTTACTTGCAATGAATCATCCAGCGCTGAAGGACTGCTGAATGCCGGCCAAAGTGGAGCAACGGATGGCCGTGGTGGACGCGTTGGAAACGCAGCTCGCCGCCTCCCGCGCCACCGCCGCGATCCTCCTCTCCGCCCTCACCGGCACCGCCTCATGCCTCCCGCAAATTCATGAGCACCGCTCCCACTGAGCGACAGGGCCAGTTCCTTGCCTACATCCACCAATACGGCATGATTCACGGTTGTGCGCCGGCGGAAGCAGACATGCAGCGATATTTCCAAATCACGCCGCCGAGCGTGCATTCCATGGTGCTCACCCTGGAGCGGCGGGGTTTCATCCGGCGCGTGCCGGGCCAGGCGCGCAGCATCACCGTGATCGTTCCGCCGGAATCCTTGCCACCCTTGAAACGCATCCAACACTAACCTTATCCACCCATGCCTGACGAAACCAACAAACCTACCCAAAAGCCCGGCGGCTGGAGCACCGCCCGCAAACATCTTGCCACTTTGGACAAGCCCGCGCTGCTCGCCCTCGTGAAAGACCTTTACGAAGCGGCCGCTGGGAACCGTGATTTCATCCACGCCCGCTGCCAGGCCGAGGACGGCTGCGGCGAGGTGCTGGAAACTTATCGGAGCAAGATCGTGGAGCAGTTCTTTCCCATGCGAGGTTTCGGCAAGCTCAAGCTGGCAGAGGCACGCAAGGCCATCCGCGATTATCGCAAGGCCACGGGCAACATCCTCGGCATGGCGGAGCTATTGATGAGCTATGTCGAGAACGGTGCGCGCTTCACCCACGAGTTTGGAGACATCGACGAGCGGTTTTACAGCAGCGTGGAATCGGCACTGGACGAACTGGCCGCCCTGTTGCGCGGCGAAGCGCGCGACCTGTATCCGCAGTTCCGCGAACGGCTGGCGAAGGTGGAGCAGATGACCGACGGCATCGGCTGGGGCTTTCATGATTTCATCGCCGACGTCGTCGGCCGGCTGGAAGAGGAATTTGCCACCTCTTCACGAAAATGAATCACCCCGCATTGCATCCTCTCTCCCGCGCTTCAGGTGCGGAACTTTGACCCCGAGCCATGCGCACCGACGTTCCCGAAAAGCTACTAAACGCTCCCGCGTC
>CANJZW010000157.1 GCA_947479475.1 Chthoniobacteraceae bacterium | reverse complement strand
TGGGCATCGGTGGTGCTAGTTAAGTGTCGTAACTCAATTATAACCGACCGATATTGGGCATGGCAGCGAAATTCGCGTGTCATGCCCTCTTTTTTTAGACGGTAAGGCGCTGCCTATTAAATGGTTCACAAATCACGGACAGGCTCTAATGTAGGTTCGTCTATGTATTTGTAGTCTGTGATTTGAATACGAAGGAGGGTCGCTAAATCGGCTTTATTACTAGATAGATTCAACACCTTCTTGATCCGAGCATCGGAGACTACATCAAGGGAGGAGCACCTTATCCGCTGATCTGAGATGATTGAATGCGCAAGATCTTGACGGTATTGAGATGTGGTGCGAGCGCCGCCTTGATCAATATAGGCATTAAGAAGGAAATAATCGTAAACGTAACCAGAGACATGCAAGGGGGCCTGCGGGTTGGAGTTATTGATGCCAACCCTGCCGGATCCTTTAATCCGCATGACCTCGTTAAAGCTTGCTGACGAGCCATATCCAAAGGCAATGTCGGCCCCTGCAGAATCGCAGTGTATCTGCAGTAGGGCACCTTGAATGCCGAAGCCGTAGTGGTTACCGCCTTGTCCCCAGAGCGCAATCTTATCGCCTAAAGTGTTTGCGAAGCTCAACGGAAATGCAGGCGTCGCAGTGCCAATCCCCACAAGGCCCGTACCCTTGACCCGCATGGTTTCGGTAAAATTAAACGATGTCCCGTATCCGAAGGCGACGTCTGAACTATTAACAGAGGTGTAGATTTGAAGGAGGCTGGGCTGTATGCCGAAGCCAAAGTGGAAGCCGCTATTTCCATACAAAGAAATCTTGTCCCCCAAAACATCTGCGAAATTCAGGGGAAATCCGGGCGCATTCGTACCGATACCGACGTTTCCGCCGCGATAAATCCCCGAACTGCTCACTGACCAAAGCCCCACCGTGGACGCATCGATTTTGTCCGACGTCACTGCGCCGGACGCAAGATTGCTGGCCATCACGTTAGACGCAGCAATCTTGGCCGAGGTAATCGCCGAATCCGCGATTTTCACATTTGTAACCGCCGAAGCTTGAATCGCATTAGTGCCCACCTCCGAGGTGCCGATCATGCTCGCGGTGATGGCCGACGTGGCGACGGATTCTGCAACCTTAGCCCGAAAAGCGTACGCACCGGCTACCAGTTGCTGGCGGGGACTGACTTCGGCATCGACAGTGGAGGCGTTGCCATCATCCACCGTGATCCCGAGGTATAGGGTTAGAGAAGCCGTACTGTTTAAGACATCTGCAAGCGTCTTGTAGGGAGTGACTGCCGGTGCTGCAGGACCAGTGAGGCCTGAAATCCCTGCCCCGTTGCCAATCAACACACTAAATTCCCCAGTAGAAATAGTGGCGACTTGGGTTTCCGCCCAGATGGCCGTTCCGCCGGTACTGGTCGTGTAAAGTTTGAATTGAACAGTACGATTCACAGGAGCCGTGTTCCCCATGAGAACGCCGGAACTATCTGTGACGCGACCTTGATAACTCAAATACGAGGGGACCGAAGGAGTCTGGGCAAGGGCGGATGCCGCTCCCAGCGCAAGCAGGAGGATGGTGGGTAAAAGTTTCATACGGGGTAGAAATTACAAAGGTAAGCCGATGATTGAAAAAAGGTTATTGAGTTACGTTAATGACTCCGACTTCAGAGAGTCGGCGCATTTTGAAAGTCCCGCTTGCGTAAAGCGTCGTGCTATTGATGCCGGAAATAGATTCTGTGTAATTGCCTCCGATGATGGAGGACCCCCAGCCAACCACCGTCGATTTATCCGGCGGCGAGGCGGTAAATGACAGATTACAGGTGCGCGTCACATCGTAGCTTTCAACTCCGGGGGGAAGTTTGGTGGCAAATTTAGCGTCCAGATTGTCGTGGTCTGGGTGATACGTGTGAACAAACGGGTTGGCCGGATCGTCGTACGCATGAAACAGGGACCAAGTCAGTGCCACTGGGGCGGTGCCCGTAGCCGTGACCAGTTTGGTCGCGTAGGGCATGATGGGAGAGAAGTAGCGCAAGGGGCGCACATCGCTCACGGCAGCGGATTGAATCAGGGATTGTTTAATGGTGATCCCTAACGCGTTCCCAGCTGAAGTTAGTTTTCCAATAAAGGCTTGGCGCAGGATGCGGGAGACGCCGCTGCTATCAATGTGGATGAGGAAATAGAGCGGAAAAGTCTGTTCGGTAGGTTGTGTGATCGTGCTGTCCGTTGTGGTCGGCTCTGTCAAATTGGAGGTGTTAGCAGACGCGGCCCTTGCAACGGAAGGAGTGGAGCCGACCGCATTCACGCTCACCTCGCACATCCACAAGCCCGCCGGTGACGCCGCCTGAGCGGTGGCGGGCAATCGCACATCCATGAAGCCCGCCGAATCCTTCACCCTCAAAATAGAGGCATAAACACCGGTATCTAACATGCCCGTTCGGGTCACACCAAATTCCAGAGTTGAATTGCTGTAGGGGTCGATCCGCACTGAGAAAGCGGAACCCTCGCCAAGCTGCGTTTCGGTTAAGGCGCCGGTATCGGAATCGTAGGTGCGCCGGGTCAAGGCGACTCCACCTGTGACCGAAGGTTGACCGGATGGAGCGGCGTCAGATTTTTCTAACGTAAAGTTGAGAGATCCGGCACTGACATTTCGATTTGTAATTCCAACGGTTAGAGTGGAAAGGGTTCGTCCGAAAGCAAGCCCGTCAGCCCCTGGCAACTCGAAACTAACGGGTCCGGTGAAATCACTGACAGTCGAATAGTTAAACCAGTAGGGTGTATCGGGATCAACTTTGCTTGTGAGGGAGACAACAGCCGGATTCGATGCGCCCAAGGCGCCTCCGACGTATTGGTAAATCTTCAGCCCAGGCGGTAACCCCGTGATCCCACCAGCGAGCATGCTCGAGAAATAGTCACTCATCACTGGCCCCCCCTTGATTGGGTAGCTCGTGTTTAAAGAGGGCACGCCGATGAAGTTGCCGCCGCTCAAGAGCCAGGTCGCCTTTGGCGCAACAGCCTTCATCCGAATACTAAAGCTAAGATCCGCTGTGGCCGTTGAGTTGATCAGATAGGCAGAATTGCCCACCATCCGGACAAGTTTGGTCTCGGTGCCGTCGCGTTTCCAAACGGTCCATTCATCACTCAAGACAGTCGGCGACGAGGGGCTCTGGATAAACTGGGTCTGATCCGGATTGGGGTTCCAGCGCCATACCTCAGCCACTCCAGGTGCCGATGCCATCAATTCTCCCACGGTGGCGTAAGAGGCTTCGCCCGAAAGCCAGACGGCATTCCAACCCGGTTTGATCGTGTACGTCTTCGAATACCACTGCGCCTGCGCGGTGGTTGCAAGAAGGGCGAGCACCCAGAAAATGGCAGAAAAGCGTTTCATCGTACTTTGAGGCGGTAAAAGGCTTTTTCCTCACCCTCCACCCACGGAATGCGCGCGGCCACAACCCCCACCCCGGTCGCGGTGTACATTGCGGTCGCGGCGGCGCTCCCTATGGTGAAGTCCACAGGCGTCCATGTCGCAAGGTCCGTGCTTTTGTCCAGGCTGTAGACCTTGCTCGTCAGCGTGAAAAACTCCACGCCCACATCCGTGGCCGTCGCCTCCTTGATCTTCAAATAAAACGACTGTGAAGTGTCCGCGGAATACGTTCCCGCAATATACTTCTGCAGGTTCGTGAGCCCGTCCGCTTCGAGGATCCCGTCCGGCGTGATCCGCCAAAGGTCGGCGATAGGATACCCCAACCGGAACAACAGCGCTCGCTCCCACGCGTCCGGAAGTCCGTCCTTATCGGTGTCAGCCCCGATCGTCAAATCCAGGCGCACGCGGTCGGAGGGTGAACCGACCTTGGGCAGTTTCGTTGTCAGTTCGATCGGTAGGTAGACGATCCCGCCCACATCCACTTTGAGTGTGAACTCCACGCCCGGGGTCATTGCCAGCGCGTTGTACACGGTCGTGCCGGCGCTGTTCATGTCCGTGCGCATCCGGATCTGGTAAGAGTAGTTGCTCCCAACGACATTGGTGAGCGGGTAGCGAGCGATCTCCTTAGACTGGTAGGAAAAGATGATGGTGGCGCTGCCGGCGGGGATCACCTTGCCCAGTTCATCGCGCACATCACCGTAGACGGTGTAGTACGGCGCGGGCGGAAAGGCGGTGGAGCCCGGCGTCAAGGCCAGCAGAAGGGCGAGAAGAAACATCACGCGCAGCGCAGCCGCGACTCGTTGCGTGAATAGTTGCCCCGTGGGTTCTGAAATTCGCATCGTGATGGCTTAAAGTTGCGGGCTCGCTCGGTACTAGGGTTTGACGAACAGAACCCGCCCCGAGAGTTTGGGGGAAGTTGTCACGCTCGCCCCCGTGAGCGTGGGCAGGAGAAAGAAGCCGTACCCCTCGGTGTGGCCGTCGGTCGTGACAAGCTGCCCCTGAAAAGGCACCGCGCGTGTCGTCGCCGCGGTCGTGCCGGGGATCGTGAAGGTCCCGGAAAAGGCCCCGGTCGCGGCGTTGAGGGTGGGCAGCGTCACGCTGATCGTGCCGGCCGCGACGGTGGCGGTGTTCGTCACCCCGGTACTACTGGGATTCACCACGGCGACCAGTCGCGAAAACTCGCGCCCCTCGGTGTTGAGCCCGCCTCCCGTGAAGGTAAGCTTGGCATTTTGGGCGATAGTTTTTGTGACCGCAGAAAGCCCCATGACCAAGCCACCCTTGGCCACAGCGGCGAATGTGCCTCCCACGGCATCGAGTTCGAGGGGACCAAATGCCGCGGCGTAGACCGTTCCCGTGCGGGCCGTCCTCAACCACGAGGCGGCCCCTGAAAGCGTATTGTGCGCAGGCGCGAGCGCGCCCGGGGCCAGCGTGAACTCGCAAATCCACGAACCCGCGCCAGGGGCTGCAAGGGCAGCATAGGCGTCGACTTCGCCGCTCTTGCCAAGCTGCGTACTGGCTGTGATGCGGGTGGAATCGGCCAGCGTAAGGTTGGCCACAACGCTGCCCGTGGCAGGAGCCACCGTGAGCGACCCAAAACTGTATCCCTGCGGACTGCCGGGCGCCTCGGTCCCCTGCTGAAGGTGAAACGCGTAGGAACCCTGAAGGCTGTTGGCCGGGAACGTCGGAGACCACGGGTTCTGCTCGCCAGAGACCAGGGCGGAGGCTGATCCATTCCAAAAAGTTCCACTCAGGGTCTGCGTGACGCCATCGAACGTGAGGGTCAGATTCAGCCCGGGAGCGAGCTGGGCAAGCGAAAGATAGAGCGTCGCCTGCGTGGGGATCGATCCATCAACGCCCAGTTTTCCAGTAAACGCCAAGGCACGGGCGCCGACGGTAATTTTTGCGGAAAAGGCGCCTAGCGGCGTGGTGGTGATCTGCAGCGCGCCGCCGAGATTGGCGTTGAGGGTCGGACTACGTTCGATCAGACCACTGAAAGCTCCCACCACTCCGCTCGAGAGGGGCGCCACGACAATGTTGTACTGCATCGGCGTTTCGGAAACACCGGACCGGTTGATTGGAGTGATCACGAGCCGGTAGTTGCCGGGCTTGGTTGGGACGCCCGTGACGGCACCGGTGAGGGTATTGAGGCGAAGGCCGTCGGGCAAACCGGTGGCGACATAGGTTGCAGGAGTGGAGCGCGGCGGGCTTAAAAAGCTGAGTGCACCGCCGACGATGGCAGGAATTTTGTCGGAGTCGGCGGGAGAGCCTGTGGGTGGAGCGTTGAAACCTGCCGGGACAGGGATAGCGGTACGAAAGGTGCTTAACGGGCCCCCTAGCCAAGTGAGCGAGGGGTCGGCCAGAGATAGAATTACAAAGGAACCGGGAGCCTCCGTGGGGGCCTTCCATTGCCAATTCACCCCGCCGGAAACGGCATTATAATTCCTGGCTGTGGTGCGGGAGGTAGAGTCAAAAAAACGAATCACAAGGGGAGTCCCTGCCGCGGGAGGCGCCCCCTGAAACACCGCCGCGCCTGCGTTGAAATTGGTGCTGACACTAAACCCACCGTTGGCGCTCGCGCCGGAATCGCCGATGGACGTTTTCTGTAAAATAACGTCCGGCGAACCTTCGCCGGTGAGTGGAATAAACGTGCCCACAAAAGGTGCGGTTGCAGAACCGGCCGAATAATAACCCAGCTGCAGAACCGTGCCATCCCCGCTCGCGGCGGTGCCTGCGGAAAGCGCGACCCCCGCACTGTTGAGCAGGGGTCGAGTCGGCGCACCTTCCCACGCCACCTGGACGGAGGGTTGGGCCTGGGAGGCAAGGCTTGCCCCGGCCAGCACCAGGAGGAACAAGGCGCGGCGGCTAAACTTTACGACGGCCTGCAATGGAGCGGAATATTTTGCCACGGGGTAAGTGAGGGGGTTACTCGGACACCTTGAAGGCAAATGGCACCAGAGATTTGGCCGCCACCGAGGCGCCGGTGGAGCCGTCCTTGCGGTGAATCAGGAGGGATTCTCCGGGCACAATCGACGCGCTGTCCTGTGGGTCGTTAGAGCCTGCCATCTGCCAGCGAGCGCCAGTGTGATAGTAGATGTTCCAGGAGGCGCCGTTCCATTTCATCACGTGGTCTGAGAGCGAGGCGGTAGCGCCCTTGGTCCAGCCCGTAAGAGATTGGAGGTTGAGGGCGCTCAGGGTGGTCTGAACGGGGAACCTCGGAGAAAGCAAAGCCTCCCCAGAGCCCGGAACTGCGCTCGTTTCGGGCGTGATGCTGATATTCCCAAAAAGGTTTAGGCTCACAGCGCTTGTCCCACCGCAAACCAGCAGGATGCCCTGCTCGGGTTGGATCAACGTGTTGTTTTGCGAAGCAGTGCTCCCTGGCGTCCTCCACTGGGTTCCGTTAAAGAAATAAGTGATCCAAGTCGGCCCGCTGCGCAGGCGCACGAGATCCGCCTGTGCTTCGAGGGTGCCGGAGCGCAAAGCCACCGTCGAACTTGTCGTTCCAAAGAGGGAGCCAAGCGTTTGGGCGGGGAAGATTTCAAAGGCGTCTTTCGCGGCGAAGGTGAACCCCGTGGCATTCACCGTGACTGAATCCAGAGTGTTTCCGGTGATGGAAAAATAGCGTCCCTGGTTGGTCCCAGAACGAATTTTGAGAAAATGGGGTGCCTGGACAAATTGTCCGCTTTGCCAGCCGAGGGACCCACATTTGAGGGTGGTGCCGGCGGCGGAAACGAGGGACGCCCGGTACAAACTCGGGCGGTTGAACGGAACGCCAAGGACCTTGCGGGTGCTTTCGCCTGGGGCCGGCGCGGGAATGGTCACGCGCACGCAACCGACGGGTTCAGAAATCAGCGAGGCGGCCGAAAGTTTTTCCGGAGCCAGGAACGCCCAGAGGAGCGAGAAAGCCGACACAGCGAATATTATGGCGCGCGGTGTGATTGAACCGGATGCTCGAAGACGGTCGTCGTCTCTCCTTATTTGGTGAGTCAAATTCACGTGCAGTATATTACTTAGAGCCTGTCCGTGAATAGCCGTTTTTCACAAACGTTCGATCCGCGCGGTTTGGAATCCGCGTTTTTTTCGAGATTTGGGCGCTCATCTCCGGCCTCAAATACAATACCAGGCGAAAACACGCGAAAATCGGCTCTGCGCAGGCACG